>JAJOKL010000018.1 GCA_021129895.1 Candidatus Bipolaricaulota bacterium | reverse complement strand
AGAAGTTCAAGCCTTTACATTTGCCGGGCATGAGCCTGAGCACCAGGAACACCACCGACAGCAGGATGAACACCATGGGGATGGTGAGCACGAACCGCTGCAGGATGTACTTGGTTAGCCCCATATCCGGTTCCCTCCAAACGTCGGGCACAACTATACGCCAGGTCCTTAGGCCCTGCCAGCTCCCCGCTGCACCGGGTGAGACACCCCGCTAAAATCCCTGTCATGAACAGTCGCGAGCTCAGGGAGGCATACCTCTCCTTCTTCGAGAGGAACGGGCACAAGAGGTTGCCGTCGGCCAGCCTCATTCCGGAGGACCCCACCTTGCTTTTCACCTCCGCCGGGATGGTCCAGTTCAAGGACATCTTCTGGGGCAAGGTCCCCCCCAAGTACCCCCGCGTCACCACCTGCCAGAAATGCTTCCGCACCACCGACATCGAACGGGTGGGCACCACCGCCTACCACCACACCTTCTTCGAGATGCTGGGGAACTTCTCGTTCGGGGACTACTTCAAGGAGGGGGCGATAAAGCTCGCCTGGGGGTTCCTCACCGAGGTACTCGAGCTTCCGAAGGAGCGGTTGTGGGTCTCGGTCTACGAGGAGGACGACGAGGCCTACGCCATCTGGCGGGACGTGATCGGGATCCCCCCGGAGAGGATCGTGCGCCTCGGCAAGGAGCACAACTGGTGGGGGCCGGTGGGGGGGAAAGGGCCTTGCGGCCCGGATACCGAGATCTTCTGGGATTGGGGGGAGGAGCATGCCTGTGGCCCCCACTGCCAAGGGCCGGCCTGCGACTGTCAGCGGTTCTCCGAGATCTGGAACCTGGTGTTCATGCAATACGACGCCCAGCCGGACGGCACCCTGAAGGAACTCGCCCGCAAGAACATCGACACCGGCATGGGCCTGGAGCGCACCACCGCCGTCCTGGAAGGGGTGATGTCCGACTTCGACACCGATCTCTTTCGCCCAGTCTGCCAGGAAATCGAAGCGCTGGTGACGCGTGACGCGTTACGCGTGACGGGTTACGAGAACCTACGGAACCTAATTGCCGACCACATTCGGGCGCTGGTGTTCCTGATCGCCGACGGGGTGCTGCCGGGGAACGAGAAGCAAGGATACGTGCTCCGGCGGGTGCTCAGGCGGGCGGTGCGGGCCGCGGACCGGCTGGAGCTCCCCGAGGGGATCCTGGTGCGGCTGGTGGAGCCGGTGGTGACCACGCTGGGGGACATCTACCCGGAGATCGTGGAGCGGCGGAAGCTGGTGGAGCAAGTGCTAACCAAGGAGGAGCGATCGTTCCGCCGTACCCTACGGGCCGGCGAGAACCGGCTGCGGGAGCTCCTGTCCGGGCTCCCCCCGGGGGATACCCTCCCTGGGGAGGCGGCGTTCGAGCTCTACGACACCTACGGCTTCCCGTTGGAGCTCACCGAGGAGATCGCGGCGGAGGCCGGGGTGCAAGTGGACCGGGAGGGGTTCGAACGGGCCATGGAAAGGCAGCGGGCCCGCTCCCGCAGCGTGGCCACCTACGAGGGTGGTGCCACCTCCGCCGAGGTGGTGGCCACCCGCACCACCCCCTTCCTGGGGTACGAGACCCTGGAGGCCGAGGCGGAACTCCTTGCCGTCTTGGACACGGCCGGGACTGAGCTCCCGGTGGTGCGGGAGGGGGAAGCGCGGTTTGTCTTCTCAGCAACCCCGTTCTACGCTGAGGCCGGCGGGCAGATCGCCGATACCGGCTGGGTGGAAAACCTGTCTCGCCCTGGCAAGGCGAAGGTCACCGACGTCCAGAAATCCCCCCAGGGCACCCTCCACTTCGTACGGGTACTGGAGGGAGAGTTCCGACCTGGGGACAAGTGCCGGCTGGCCGTGGACGAACCGCGCCGGCGGGGGATCGAGCGAGCTCATACCGCCACTCACCTCCTCCACGCTGCCTTGAGGAAGACCTTAGGGGAGCACGTGATCCAGGCCGGCTCTTGGGTGGGGCCGGAGGAGCTGCGGTTCGACTTCACCCACTTCGCCGCCCTCTCCGAGGAGGAGCTCTCCCGAGTTGAGCGGGAGGCGTTCCAGCCCGTCCTCTCCGACATCGCCCTCAAGGTCCAGGAGATGTTCCTGGAGGAGGCCAAGGCCTATGGTGCCATCGCCCACTTCGAGGAGGAGTACCGGGGCAAAGAAAAGGTCCGGGTAGTGGAGGTGCCCGGGGTGTCGGCCGAGCTATGCGGGGGCACCCATGTGCGGTGCACTGGCGAGATCGGCCCCATCGTGATCCTCTCCGAGGAGGCGGTGGCCGCCGGCACCCGCAGGATCCGAGCCCTGGTAGGGGAGAAGGCCCGGGCGTACCTGGCCGGGATCCGGGACGAGCGACGGGCCCTGGCTCGCCTCCTCAAGGTACCGGAGGGGGAACTCGCCCAGGCGGTGGAGAAGCTCTCCGCCGAGGTTTCCAGCTTGCGCAAGGAGCTCTCCTCCTTGGAGGAGAAACTGGCCTCCCTGCAGGCCTTGGAGCTCGTCTCCCGGGCTGAAGAAGTAGGAGGGGTGAAGCTCCTGGGGACGGTAGTAGAAGGGGGCCCAGAGGCGGCCAAGCAGCTGGTAGACCGGCTAGCAGAACGCCTGGGCCAGTGCGCGGTGATCTTGGGGACCCAGGCCGGAGAGCGGGGGATAGTGGTGGTGAAGGTGACGACGGAGCGCCTGCACGCCGGGGAGCTGGGGCGGGTAGCTGCCCAAGCCTTGGGCGGGAAGGGCGGTGGCCGCCCCACCTTCGCCCAGGGGGGAGGCCCGAACGCCGCCGCGCTCCCCCAGGCCGTTCAGGAAGCTATAGAGGCAGCTCGGGAAAAGCTTCTGGACGCTTAGAATGTTTTGAAACTCCCCGACCATCCGGCCCTGTTCATGAACTCCGATCAACAATAGGGACCACTGAGTGCACAGGGAAAATCTTGTAGGACTGAAATCCTAATCGCTTCGCGCCTTTGCGTGTTGATGGTAGATCTTTGTGCCCTCGATGGTTGATCGCAAGCTGGCAGACCGGCCCCCTTTTTAAAACCGCTTTTAGCTCCGGGCGAGGCCTTTGGCTCGGGTCAGATGAGCCGCACCGGCATGCACACGTAGATGAACCCCTCGTCCCCTGGGGCGATGTCCCCAGCGGGTTCGATCAGCCCTGCCCGGTCGGGTTCCGATAGCCACAGCGCCACCTGCTCGGAGTCCATGCGCCGCAGGGCATCGATCAGATACTCGGCCTTGAACGCGATCTCGATCCCCTTGCCCGGGGCCTTCGACAGCCGCACCCGCTCGTGCCCCTCCCCCTTCTCCTTGGAGGCGGAGTGCACCTCCACTGCCGTCTCATCGGGGCTGACCTTGATGGTCACCGCCCCGGACTCCTCGGTGGCGGTGATCTCCAGGCGGCGCAGGGTGTCCAAGAACGCCTCCCGGGGCAAAAACAGGCCGATCTCGTTGTCGCGGGGGATCACCCGCTCGAAATCCGGGAACTGCTCCTGGATCAACCGGCTGGAAAACAGCACCGGCCCGGTGGAGAAATGAAGCTGTCCATCCTCGGCGTAGATCTCCACTTCCTCCGCCTCCACCGGGGACAGCACCCGATGCAGGTCCCCCAACACCTGGGCATCAACCAAGAACGAGGCCTCATACCCCTCGGGCAGGCCTTCCACGAGCACCCGCTTTATCGCCAGCCGGTAACCGTTGGTGGCGGCCAGTTTCAGCGCCCCGTCGCGGAACACCAGGTCTACCCCAGTGAGGGCGAGTCGGGTGGTCTCAGACGCCTTGAGGGCGGCGAAGGCGGTCTGGGAGATGGCCCTGAGGAAGGAAGACAAGGGCAGCTTGCACAGGGGATCGCCACTGGGGCGGGCGAGTTCAGGGAAGTCGTCCGCGGCCATGGTGAGGAGGTCGAACACCGCCTCCCCGCATTGGAGCCGGACCTTTCCATCCACCTCGGTGAGGCTCACTTGATCGGCTTCCGGGAGCCGGGTCACCAGTTGAGCCAACACTTGCCCCGGGCAAACCACCGTGCCCTCACCGTCCACCTTGGCCGGGACCTGACAGCGGATGGCCCGCTCCAAGTCGGTGGCCGCGAGTTCCATCCCCCCAGGAGTGCCCCGAAATCGGATCCCGCCCAGGATGGGCATGGAGGTCCGCCCGCCCAGGGCGTGGCTGGTAGTCTTGACACCGAACATCAAGTCCTCCCGGCCGCATACGATCTCCATCTTCCCTCCTCATCAGCGGAGCTTGCCGGGGAGCCAACAGGGCTCCCTACTTGCATGTTACCCGGGCAAAGGGAGCCGGGCCAGGATCTCGCGGCACACCTGCTCGGGGGGCCTGGTGGCGTCGATCACGTACCCCCGGGGCACGGAGCGGATGAGCTCAAGATAAGCGGCTCGCACCTGGGTGAAGAACTCCAAGCCCTCCCCTTCGAACCTGTCCTGCACCCGTGTACGCTGGTAGGCGACCTGGGGGGGGAGGTCCAGCAGGAACACGTAGTCCGGCTCCAACCCCCCGGTGGCCAGCTCGTTCAGCTGTCGGAGCAGCTCCAGGTCCACGCCCCGGCCGTAGCCCTGATAGGCCATGGTGGACAGGGTGTAGCGGGAGCAGAGCACCCATTTCCCCTCGGCCAAGGCGGGGCGGATTACCCGCTCCACGTGTTCGTGTCGATCCGCCACCATGAGAAGGAGCTCAGTTAAGGGGCGGATGTCCCGGTGGGGATCTAAAAGCAGGCCTCGTAGCTCCTGCCCCAGGGGGGTGCCCCCCGGCTCCCGGGTGGTGAGGTGGGGGATGTTGCGGGCCGCCAGTTGCTCCGCCAGCAGCCTGAGCTGGGTGGATTTGCCCGAGGCGTCCGGTCCCTCCAACACCACGAACAGCGGCTTCACGTGCTCCTCCACACCAGCCCCACCGCGAGCAACACCGCCCCCACTACCACTGCCGAATCCGCCACGTTGAACACGAGGAATCGGGGTAGCTCTAGGAAGTCCAGCACGTACCCGTAAGCCAACCTATCGATGAAGTTGCCCCAGGCCCCGGCCCAAAGGAGTGCCCCGCCCAACCTCAGCCACCGGTTCCCGCCCAGCCCCAGCGCGAAGGTCAAAACCAGGGCCACCCCACCGGAGAGGATCAGGAACGCGGTGCGGTGCTGGGGGAAGAGGCCGAACGCCCCCCCGGGGTTGTGCACCCGCGTGAGCCGGAGCAGGCCGTCCAGCAAGGGCACGGACTCCCCCGGCGCCAGGGAGGAGGCGACCCAGGCTTTGGTGAGCCGGTCAACGGCGAGGATCAAGAGCCCCAAGGCCGGATAAGGCCAGCGTCGCATAGCGAGGAAGTCTACCACACCGCTGCGGCCGCCCGCCAGGGGACGCTAACAGGGCCTGCGGAGGGTGCCTTCCCATCAAGGCAGACCTTGCAACCCGATCGCCGGTTCCCAATCCCAAATCTCCAAAAGCCCCTTTAACCCGGTTCGCAGAACCGGGCCGGCCGAGAGCCTGCCCCACTCCTCTGAAGTTTGCGGGGCACGCTCTGGTGATCGCCCCCTCCTGGGCCGCGATGTCCGAGGAGGCGACGGAGGCCATCAGGGCATATGTGGCGGCCGGGGGGTGCTTATCGCTACTGGGGAAACCTCCCTCTTCGACGAGTGGGGCCGGCGGCGGGACGATTTCTTGCTAGCTGACCTGTTTGGGATGCACGCTTGGGAGATCGATTCAGCTCAAGCGCCGCCGCAGCCGGGTGAAATACCCTTCCTCCCCAGGGAGCCGG
>JAJOKL010000132.1 GCA_021129895.1 Candidatus Bipolaricaulota bacterium | reverse complement strand
GTCATAGTGCTCTTCAGAACGTAACTTTTGATTTCCAACTGTAGAAGATGGGTCAAAGACAGGAAGGACAGGGACGCCCGGATCTTTCAGGCGGTGGTGGAATACGGCTACCGGCTGGCGGAGGTAGGCGACCATCTGGGCCTCCACTACTCCACCGTGAGCCGCATCGTATCCCGCCAAAACTCAAAAGTAAAGACCTGACCCCAAGCACTAAAGTAAAGACCTGACCCCAAGCACTCCTGGCCCCAAGCACTCCAGGGATCTTCGACCTCACCAGGTACGCCATCTACGACGCCGGGGATGCCTGGCAGTTGGCCCTGGACTTCACCGCCCTGCCCAACCCCTGGAGCGGCCCCCACGGATTTTCGCACTCGTTGGTCTTGCTGTTCCTGGACGTGGCCGAGGGGGGAAGCACAGAGCTGCATCCTGAGGCCGAGGCGGCCAAGGTGAGCTTCGATCCCGAACATCCCTGGGACTACTTCATCCGGGTGGCGGGCTGGCCAGCCTACGGGCGGCACCTGTGGACCGTGGAAGCGGGGCCTGAGCTCATCAGCGTGACCTCGGATCCCAAGCGGGGCCGGATCATCGTCACCGTGCCCAAGGAGCTAGTCCCGGAGATCCGGGGCTTCCACTACGTTCTCATCGCCTCCCAGGATGGCTACGGCAAGAACTACCTGCGCCCCATCGGGGCCCAGCCCGGAGAGTGGGCCGGGGGTGGAAACCCCGATCCCCTGTGGGCTCCGCTGATCTACGACTACCTGGCCCCGGAGGGAACCAGCCAAGAAGAAATCCTGTCCAGCTACGATCCGGCAGCTGGCCGGTTGGCCGTCTTGCTGCCGGTGGAAGTCAGGTAACGGGGGCGGCCCCGGTGGCGGGGCCGCCGCGGCTTTACATCCGGAAAAGGAGGTGCGAGGGACAGGACATGATACAAGGGAGGCTGGGGGTAACCCCGAACTTAACTGACGATCTGGAGGTGATCTTTATGAAGCGCATGGGGCTTACTGTGGCGGTGGCCCTGATCACCGTGCTCTCTTGGGGGCTAGCTGGGCTGGCCCAGTGCGCCCCCCACGAGGTGGCGGTGACCTTCCGCTATGTCCCCCTTCCCGGGGAAGAGGTTATCAGCGTCAGCCTGCGGGGCTCCTTCAACAACTGGGGCGAGTGGCCCATGGAACAGCAGCCGGACGGAAGTTGGTCCATCACCGTGTGCCTCGCTCCGGGGGAGTATCAGTACAAGTACTTCATCAACGGCCAATATCCCCAAGACATGGCCACGGCCCGGGGCGGGGGGCCGGTGGACTTCGATGCCCACGGGTACGTGGACGACGGCTTCGGCGGCCAGAACGCGGTGCGAAAGGTGGGCAGCTTCCTCACCGGCCGGTGGGACTTCAAGATGAGGTTGCTTCCCAGTCCCGAGATCGCCCACAATACCCTGGAGCTCACCTACTCGGTGGCCGGCCTGGACATCACCAGCATCTCCAGGTTCGGCTGGGCTCACTCCTTCGAAGAACAGGGCTTCACCTGGACGGGGCTGGTCGCTGGGACCGTGGAGACCACGGGCGGGATGTACTTTGACCCCCAGGCAATAGCCTACAAGTACGCGTTCCTGGAGGGGAGTTTCAACTTCCTGGGCCTGGAGATTGCCGCCAAGGCGGAGCACTGGGCAGAGCCCTACCTCCCCCTTGACCGCTGCCCGGTGGCGGTCACCTTCCGCTACGTCCCTGCCTCCGGGGAGACGGTGACCTCGGTGAACGTGGCCGGTGATTTCGATGGCTGGAACCCCTCCGACTCCTGGACGGCCATGAGCTATGACCCCGCCACCGGGGAGTGGTCGGTGACGATCTACCTCACCCCCGGCCCCATCACCTACAAGTACGTGATCAACGGGACCTGGCCGGGGAACATGGAGACCGACCACCCGGTGACCGGGGGGCCGGTGGACCTCGACGCAGAGGGGTACGTGGGAGACGGCTTCGGCGGCCAGAAGGCGATGCGCATCGTGCGCGGGACCTGCCAGCAGGAACTGGTCCCGGTCACCCTCACCTACCGGCCCCGGGCGTGGCAGGCCGAGATCTACGAGATCACTGTTCCTGGAGCCTGGCCCCCGGCCACCGGCTATGGCTGGTGGGATCCGGCAAACGCCCCCTCCATGACCGAGCAGCCCGATGGGACCTGGTCGGTGACCTTCTACCTCCCGCCCGGGATCTACGAGTACAAGTACTTCATCCGCGACAACACCAGCCCCGGCGGCTACTGGGTCCCTAACATGGCCGACTTCCGCGGTGAGGGCCCTGCCAGCCCAGAGGCCGCTGGGTACCGGTTCGGAAACGCGGTCATCTTCGTAGGCGATCCCATGCCCTCCTACATGCGCTACACCCTGTCCGCCCAGTGGAACAACCTGGCCGGCACGGTTAGGTTCGAGGACTGCTGCGGCATCATGTTCAAGGACCTCACCATCACCCTGACCGACCTCTCCTTCTGCTGTGGCATCACCTACAGCGCAGAGCTCTACTTCACCAAGCAGGGCTTCCACCACCTGAAGCTGACCACCGGGAATTTCATCCCCCTGTGGTATGACATCAGCCTGGGGCTGGAGGTGGAGTACGGCGTGGACTACAAGCGGCTCTCCCCCCACTTCAGCTGGGGCGGGATCTCCGGTTACTTCACCCTGTATGGGGACCTCCAGGTCAATTGGGCTACCCTGGACGGACTTCAGCTCTACGGGTTCAAGCTGCGCTGTGACCTGGGTGACTGCACCTACCTGGAGATCCTGTCCGCCCTGAACGTGGCCAAGATCGAGGAGTTCCTGGGGGCAGACATCTTCCAGAACGAAGAGTTCGAGTATGTGAAGCTGGGCTTCTGCGGCCCCGCCTGGGGTGGGGGTGACTACACCCTCGCGATCACCACCTTCTTCGGCGGGGGGGGGCCTGTTTGACATCACCCGCATCTGGGTGGACCTGGAGCTGCCCCTGGGACCAGGGATGAGCACGGTGGTCAACTTCTCGCCCACGTTGCAGGAACTTTATCTGGGCTGGGTGATCACGTTTTGACAAGGAGAGCTAGGTGACCCGTTGGCTGGGAGCAGCGCTGCTGGTGGTGGCGGTGGGGGGATTGATCTCCCCCGCCGCCACCCAGTGCCCCCCGTTCACCGTACCGGTCACTTTCACCTACCTCCCCCTGCCCCATCAGCAGGTGACCAGCGTCAGCCTGCGGGGCTCCTTCAACAACTGGGGGGAGTGGCCCATGGAGGAGCAGCCAGATGGGAGTTGGACCATCACCGTGTGTCTGGAGCCGGGTACTCACCAGTACAAGTACTTCATCAACGGCCAGTGGCCCCGGGACATGGCCACCGACCGGGATGGGGGGCCGCTGGACCCTCAGGCCGACGGCTACGTGGACGATGGCTTCGGCGGCCAGAACGCCATCCGCATCGTGCGCCTGCCAATAGGGGATTTCTACCTACGTCACCGGCCGGACGACCCGGCCTACCGGTGTGTGGCTGACGGCCGGCTGGTGATCCGGGCCCAGGTACCGCCGGAGACTGTCCAGGAACTGTGGCTGGTGACCCAAACTGGAAAGTTCCCCATGGAGCGGCAGCTCAGCTGGCCAGATGGGGAGATGTGGCGGGCAGCCCTGCCCCTGGCCCCGGCTAGCTACCGATTCCAGGGCACCAGGACCGATGGCCAGTCCTTCTCCCTTCCTGAAGAATCGGCCCCGGACTTCCAGTTCTCCGGGCAAGATCCTTTCCCCCAGCTCGATTGGCTGGCGGGCGGGGTGGGCTACCAGATCTTCCCAGACCGCTTCTACAACGGAGATCCAGCTAACGACGCCTTGGCCCTGGAGACGGACGCCCACAACTTCAACCTCTTCTCCCCCCAGCCCATCCTGTCTGCCTGGGGTGACCCCATCACCGAGCTCCACTGCTGCCACCAGTACTTCGGCGGGGACCTGGCGGGGATCATCGAGAAGCTGGACTACCTGCGTTCCCTGGGCGTGACCCTCCTCTACCTAAACCCCATCTTCACTTCCGGTAGTGCCCACGGTTACGACACCCACGACTACCTGGAGGTAGCCCCCCGGCTGGGAACCGAGGCTGAGCTGCGGGAATTGCTGGAGGAGGCCCACGCCCGCGGGATGAGGGTGATCTTCGACTTCGTACCCAACCACACCGGGGTGGGCTTCTGGACCTTCCAGGACGTGGTGGAGCGGGGCCCGGAAAGCCCCTACTGGGACTGGTACTTCATCCGCCGCTGGCCGTTCACCCCGGGGGACGCCGCTGCTTATCAGGGCTGGTGGGGGCTAGGTAGTCTTCCCAAGCTGAACACCGGAAACCCCCAGGTGCGGGAGTACCTGTACCGGGTTGCCCTGCACTGGCTGGACTTCGGGTTCGACGGCCTGCGGGTAGATGTCCCGAACGAGCTGGTTGATGCCCACAGCTTCTTCGCCGAGCTGCGGGCCCGGGTGAGGGAACGTCATCCCCAGGCGTACCTGGTGGGGGAGATCTGGCAGCTTTCGCCCCAATGGGTGCAGGGGGACCAGTTCGACTCGCTGATGAACTATGCCCTGGGCCGGGATATCTTGCTACGCTACGCCCGGGGGGAGCTCTCCGGGGAGGAAGCCTTGGGGGAGCTAGCCCGCTACCACGCCGCCTACGGGGAAAACGTGGTGGGGATGGGGTTCAACGTGGTTTCCACCCACGACACCTCGCGGGTTCTCACCGACCTGGGGGGCGGGGATTTGGGGGACACCCCTTCCGAGGAAGCCCTGGCCCGCTTGCGGCTCCTTTCTACACTGCTTTACACCCTGCCCGGGGTGCCGGTGGTCTTCCAAGGGGAGGAGCGAGGGGAGCTGGGGGCCAAGGAGAACCACGACGCCCAGCGTTATCCCATCCAGTGGGAGCGGGTCAACCAAGAGGTGCTGGAGCACTTCCGGCAGCTGGCCGAGCTGCGCCAGGAGCTCCCTGCCCTGGCCACCAGCCGGATCCACACTTACGCGGCCAAGGACGGCGTCCTAAGCTTCTTCCGAGGGCACGAGCGGGAAGTGTTGGTGGTGGCCAACAACTCCCCCGAGCTGGTGGTGTTCACCCTGCCCCCAGGAAGCTGGCGGGTGGTGGAGTCCGGGGCGGTGCTCTCTGGCAGCACCGTGATCCCGCCGCTGTATGCCTGGGTGCTGGTGCAGGAGAGAGAATGAATCACCCAAAGGAGGTGATGGGCCGGGGAAAACCTGCGCTGCCCGAAATCGACAGGAGTAAAATCCAATTGGGAGGTGGACAGTATGCGGAAGTTTCTAGCAGTGACCCTAGCGGTGCTGGCACTCGGTTTGTTGGGCCTGGCTGCCGAGCCGGGGAAGATCATCATTTGGGCAGACGACACCCGGGCCCCGGTGTTTGAGCAGATCGGGGCCGCCTACACCGAGGCCACCGGCATCCCGGTGGAGGTGATCGAGGTGGGCTTCGGCGACATCCGGGGTCAGTTCACCACCGCTGCCCCCACCGGGGAGGGCCCGGCCATCATCATCGGGGCCCACGACTGGGTAGGGGAGCTGGTCGCAAATGGGCTTTTGGGGGAGATCAATCTGTCGGAGGAGCTGGCGGCCAAGTTCGACCAGGTGGCCCTGGAGGCGTTCACCTACGGGGCGCTGTACGGCCTCCCCTATGCTCGGGAGGGCGTGGCCCTGGTATATAACAAGGCTCTGGTGCCCGCGGTCGGGGGTCGGTCGGGGGTCGCGACTTTACTTTTGACCCCAGATATTGCGCCAGGGGGTGAGTAAGACCTTGCGAAGCGAGCGAGCAA
>JAJOKL010000156.1:4662-5830 GCA_021129895.1 Candidatus Bipolaricaulota bacterium | reverse complement strand
CCTGCGCTTCCCGCTTGCCTTCTTGCAGCCCGCCCTGGAGCTGGAGCCCGGGGCCGCGGAGGACGTCGGCTGTGTGATCCTGATCAAGGTGGCCGGGGTTGAGGCGAACGAGGTGCGGTGGTTCGTGGACGGGGTAGAGCAGCCCGAGCGGGGACCGGAACTCCGGGTGGTGAGGAGTGAGCCCACCCATCCGGAGGCGATTGGGGTGATCGCCCTGGTGCGCCAAGGGCGCCTGTGGGGCAAGGCGCAGACCTCCATCTCGTTCGTGCCCCGCACCGAGATCTCCTTCGTGGACGCGGAGACCGGGGAACCAGTGAGCGGTTGGAGCAGCCGCGGCCGCCCCATTGCGGTGAGGTTGGACAAGGCGTACGACGACCCGGCGCCACGGGTGTGGATTGGCCTTCTGGGGCCGGACTGTTCTGCCCAGGAGCTCCCCCTTACCCCTCTAGGGGAAGGGGAGTACCTGTCCCAGCCCATCCTCCCCGAGGAGCTGGGGGCGTGTCCCGGGGACGTGCTGTGGGCCCAGTACAAGGATCCCACCTGTCCTGAGGACGTGGCCTACGTGCTTCTGGTCCTGAGGTGAGCCACATGCGTGCGGCCGGCATCGCCGCTCTGGTCTTGACGATAGCGATCGCGGGGTGGGCCCTAGAGGGGGCCCGCCCCGTGTTCTTCGCCGAAGAGCCGGTGGTCCTGTTCGCTCCCCCCGGGGCGGACGCCCCCGTGCTCTCGTTCAACGGCGAGCAGTATCCCACCACCTGGACCCGTCAGCCCGGTGACAGGTGGGTACGCTGGGAGGGTGTCCTCCCGGACCAGGCCCCGCTGGGGATCTGGGTAGCCACCTCCGGCCTCGAGTGCACCGCCTTCCTACGCGTCCCCTCGGACTGGGCGGTACTGGAACTTCGTGGGGTGACCGGCCTCACGGTGGAGGCGCCCGGACGATGGATCATTCCTGGCCCCCAAGGCATAGTGGTGACGGGCCCGGCCGGGGAGTGGCAGGTACACTACTCCTTCCCCGGCCAGGGGGAGAGCCGCAGCCTGGACGTGTCACTTGCCCCGCGGGAGTGGAAAACCATCCTCATCGGCCTGTTGGAGCTCGCCCCTTCCACCCCCCTGGTGCTCCCCGGCTATGACTTCCTGCTCAAAGCCCGCATCCTATCGCCGGTGGAAA
>JAJOKL010000156.1:0-4562 GCA_021129895.1 Candidatus Bipolaricaulota bacterium | reverse complement strand
CCTTGGACCTGACCCTGGACCCGGGGATCACCTTCGAACAACTGCTGTGGGCAGCCAGCCTGCTCGGGCGTGAAGTCCCCCACTCCGGCCGCACCATGACCCCAGCGATGCTGGACCGGCTGGCCGAGCTATGGGCCCAAGGCGGGCCCTAGCGCCGCCACAGGGAGAAAATCAGGCTCAACACCAAAGACAGAAGGAGCATGGAGGCAAGCGGGATGTAGATCACCAGCCCATCCCGCTCGATTCTGATGTCACCCGGCAAGCGCCCCAAAAAGGGGAGCTTGCCCCATAGCAAGAGGCCCAGGATCACCAGCCCGATCCCGAGCAGCACCAAAGCTTTCCCCAACTCAGATAGTCCGCCCATCCGCTATAATGATAGCGCCAAAGGAGGGGAGGATGAACGAGGTACTGCGTGCCATCCAGGAGAGACGTTCCATCCGCAGCTTCAAAACCGATCCCGTGGAACCGGAAAAGATAGAAGCCATCTTGGAGGCGGCCCGCTGGGCCCCATCGGGCAAGAACACCCAGCCCTGGCGGCTGGTGCTGGTGGAGTCCCAAGAGAAGCGGGAACAACTGGGGCGACTGGTCACCCAGATGGACATGATCCGCACCGCCCCGGTGACCATCGCGGTGCTCCTGGACACCGAGGCCGGTTACGACCGGATCAAGGACATCCAGGCCATCGGGGCCTGTGCCCAGAACATCCTCCTCGCCGCCCACTCGCTGGGACTGGGGGCCTGCTGGATCGGCCGGGTGCGGGACGAGCAGGTGGAGCAGGTGCTGGGGGCCAAAGAACACGAAGAACTGATGATGCTGATCCCCATTGGCTGCCCCAAGGAGTCCCCGCCCCCGCGGGACAGGAAACCCCTGGCGGAGCTGGTGAGGCGGATATGACGGCGTACCTGGTGGTGCTAGCGGCCCTGGCGCTCGTCCTCCCCGCCCTGGGGCTGGGCGTGGTGGCCGTGGCCCTGGGGCTGTTGGCCGCCTTCACCGTGACGCTGGCCGCCCTGGCCCTGGGTGCCACCGGGTGCTTGCTGGAGTGGATCATCACCGCCCTCACCCTGGCCGCTGGTCTTAAGGCCTGGGAGCGGGGCAGGCGGTGGCTGAGGCGGGTGCGGGCGGCCCTGGCCGACTGACCTACTAGAAAACCGGTGGGCCCAAGCGCCCGCCGGAATTAACCGCAGAGGGCAGGGAGGCCGGAGTGGTTCCTGAACATCCCCGGGGCGCTAGCGGCCCGGGCACTGGGCCGCCACCTCGGGGGGGATGTCCTGTCCGGAGAAGGCGGCTTCGAACTGGCACGCGAATTCCTGGGCCAGTGCCTCGGCCCGCCGATCGCAGGCCCGTTTGTCCCGCCAGGTGTCCCGTGGCCACAGCACCCGGGCAGGCACCCCGGGGCAGTGGCGGGGCACGAGCAGATGAAACCGCTTGTCCTCCCGCAGCTCCACTTCCTCCAGCACCCCGGAGATGGCCGCTCGCACCATGGCTCTGGTGAGCCGGATGTCGATCCGGCTCCCCTCCCCATAGGGACCGCCTGACCAGCCGGTGTTCACCAGGTACACCCGGGCGCCGTACCGGTCCAAAAACTCCCCCAGCATACCCGCATACACCCCGGGCAGCCGGGGCATGAACGGAGCCCCGAAGAACCGAGAGAAGGTGGACACCGGTTCCACCACCCCGGTCTCCGTGCCGGCCACCTTGCTGGTATAGCCCATCAGGAACCACAGCATCGCCTGCTGGGGGGTGAGAACGGCGATGGGGGGAAGGACCCCGTTGGCGTCGGCGGTGAGGAACAGGATCGCCCGTGGATGCCCCCCCAGCCCCTCCACCTTCGCGTTCTTCACGAACGGATACGAGGCCCGGGAGTTCTCGGTGAGCCGCCGGTCCGAGAAGTCGAACCTGCCGTCCGGGTACACCATGGCATTCTCTACGATCGCCCCGTGTTCCTCCGGGGGGGCACGGTGCATCACCGCCCACCAGATGTCCGGCTCCTTCTCCCGCGCCAGATCGATGAGCTTCGCGTAGCAGCCGCCTTCCATGTTGAAAATCCCGGCCTCCGTCCAGCCGTGCTCGTCATCCCCGATCAGCCGGCGCGTGGGATCAGAGGACAGGGAGGTCTTGCCGGTGCCAGATAGACCTAGCGGGAGATGGCCTCCCGGATCAAGTCCTCCCGAGCGGGGTTCACCCCCACCCGAGGATGCCGCCCCAGCAGCCTCTCCAGCTCCCGCTCTACGCCTGGGACCATCTAGGTTCAGCCACCTCGGCGCAGGAGGGCCCGGATGAGCATCAACACCGGGATGATCTCGAGCCTGCCAACCCACATGTGGAACGAGAGCGTGAGCTTGGCGAAAAGCGGCATCTCCGGATGGGTGATCCCAGTGGACAGTCCCACGTTCCCTTGAGCAGAAGCCACCTCGAAGATCACGTCAGCTAGTGTCGCCCCCGGCACCGTATGGAGCAGCACCGCGATCCCCACCCCAAGGAAGGCCACCCACAGAAACGCGAGCACCGCCGCCTCCTCCAGCCGGCGGGAGGCGTCTTGTTCCGACAGGACCACCTTGCCCAGTCGCAGGGGAACCAGGGCGGAGGCCGGGGACACGATCTTGCGGAATCGCCAACTCACCCCCTTGGCGAGCAGCACCAGCCGGATGACCTTGATCCCCCCGGCGGTGGACCCCGCTGCCCCGCCCAGGAACATCCCCAACGAGAGGAGCAGCTTGGCCCCATCCGTCCACCCCCCCAGGTCGGCGGTCCCAAACCCAGTACAGGTCATGGCCGAGATATACTGGAAGGCCGCTGAGCGGAACGCCTCTTCAGGGGGGTAGAGGTAGAGGTTCTCCAGCCCCAACAGGGCCACCCCGGCCAGGAGGAGCATGATCAGCCAGCGGGTCTGGATGTCGGCCCAGAACGCCCGCAGGCCCCGCTGCATGGCCTGGTAGTGGACGGCGAAGCTCACCGCCCCGGCGATCATCACCACCAGCAGGATCATCTCGATGGCGATGGAGCCGTAATGGCCGATGGAATCAGGCCACACTGAGAACCCCCCGGTGGAGAGCCCGGTCATGGCGTGGTTGACCGCCTCCCAAGGGGGCATTCCCGCTCCCCACAGGGCCACCGCCGCGGCGAACGTGTACAGGGCGAAGATCCACCACATGGTCCTGACCGTGGACACCACCGAGGGGTGGATCTTCTCCCCCCGGGCTTCGGCGAAATACAGGGAGGCCGCCGAGGCGCCCGGGCCGGCGATCAGGGTGAGCATGAGCACGATCACCCCCATGCCCCCGATCCACTCGGTGAACGAGCGCCACCACTGGAGGGCGTGGGGCAAGAGATCCGGCCTGAGGGACATGGTGAGCCCGGTGCCGGTGAATCCCGATACGGACTCAAAGAAGGCGCTGGCCATGTCCGCGTACGGGTACAGGGTACCGCCTCCCAGGCGAACGGACACCCAGTGAAACGGGAGGGCGCCCACCGTGGCCACCAGCAGCCACCCCACCGCCGCCACCAAAAGGCCGTGTTTTAGCCGGGCTTCCCCGGCCCGCCGGAAGGGAAGGTAGAGGAGCAGCCCCAGCCCGAACGCGACCAGGGCGGTGAGCCCGAACGGCCACAGGGCGTACCACTCCCCGAAGTAGGCCACCACCGGGAGCGACAGGGCAGCCATGGCTCCCACGGTGGGGATCACCAACCCCAGGTCCCGGAGGACGATCTTCAGGTCTTCCGTATGCATGGGCTAGCCGGTGAGCCGTTCCACCAGCTCGTCGGTGGCGTGCTCCTTGGTGAACACGGTGACCAGGTCCCCGGCCTGGATGGCGGTGGTACCGGAGGGGATGATCGTCTCCCCGCCCCGCTGGATGGCGGCGATCAGGACCCCATCGGGGATGATGCCCCTCTTCCCGGCCTCGAGGAGTGTCCGGCCCACCAGGGGCGATTTGTCGGTGATCGCCGCCCGGAACACCTGGGCCCCACCGGACAAGGTGACCAGGTCCTTGATCTTGGGGCGGTGGACTGCGTTGTACAGGTACTCGGCCACGATCACCTCGGGGTTCTCCATGACGTTGGCCCCCAGCCGCCGGAACAGCTCCGTGTGTTCCCGGTTGTTGACCACCGACACCAGCGAGGGGATACCCAGGTCCCCGCCCAGCACGATGACCATCAGGTTGGTGGCGTCGTCGGAGGTGGTGGCGATGAGGGCATCGGCCCGTTCGGCGCCGGCCTCCCGCAGCACGTCCACCGAGGCGGCGTCGTCGTTGAGCACCAGCACGTCGTATTTGCGGGAGATGGCGTCCGCCTTGCGGGAGTCCCGCTCGATGACCGCCACGTTGTGTTTATCCCGCAGGGCGATTTCCACCAGTGCGGTGCCGATACCGCCCGCCCCGACCACGATCATATACATGGCCCCGCATGGTACTACTTACCACCGCGAGGATCTAGGACACCTTCTTCCCATTCCCCTCCCCTTTGATGGGCCGGGTGGGCGGAAAGTTTCCCACCACTTATCCCCTCCCCCTTGATGGACGGTTAGTTCCCCACCGCATTTCTCCCTCCCCCTGCATAGGCTGGGGTGG
>JAJOKL010000143.1 GCA_021129895.1 Candidatus Bipolaricaulota bacterium | reverse complement strand
CAGGAGGGGCAACTGCCCCTTCCGTTTGAGCGGGCTCCCCCGGTGGCCCAGCCCGTTTGATCTACAGACGCTAAACACATACCCCGGTCTTTTGGGAATCCTAACCAAGGAGGTCGGTTTCGATGAGGAAAGGTCTGTGGTTGTTGGGTATCGGTCTTTTGCTCGTTGGCCTCGCGGCCTGGGGCGCCGAGGATGTCCTCGTCATAGGGGTTACCGCCGAACCGGAGACCCTCGATCCCCACATCACCGTGGATAACAACTCCTGGCGTGCGATCTATTACTGCTACGATCGCCTGGTGGAGTACGAGGGCGGCACTACCAAGCTCCGTCCGGGATTGGCGGAGTCCTGGGAGATCTCCGATGACGGCCTCACTTACACCTTCCACCTCCGCAAGGGCATCTCCTTCATCGATGGAACCCCGTTCAACGCCGAGGCGGTGAAGTTCAACTTCGATAGGCTCTTCGCCATCGGCAAGGGCCCCGCCGGGATCTTCGAGTTCATAAAGTCGGTGGAGGTGGTGGACGAGTACACGGTTAAGTTCACCCTGCACGCCCCCTTCGCCCCCGCCCTCTCCGCCTTCGCCACCAACCAGGGCTGCATCGTGAGCCCGGGGGTGATGGAGCATGAGGTGAACGGCGATTGGGGCCAGGACTGGCTCGCCGAGCATACCGCTGGGACCGGGCCCTTCTACGCGGAGGAGTGGATCCATGGGATGCGCCTCGTCCTCAAGCGCAACGATAACTACTGGGGCGAGCTCCCCAAGCTCTCGGGGGTGGAGCTCCGCTACGTCCCCGAACCTGAGGGCCTGCGGATGTTGCTTGAGAAGGGCGAGATCGACATCGCCGAGAAGCTCACCGTGGACCAGATCCAGGCCCTGAAGGGCGTCCCCGGGGTCCGGGTGTTCGAGGGACCGAGCTTCTCCTGCCACTATATCTACCTCAACTGCCAGCGGCCGTACCTCAACGACGTGCGGGTGCGGAGGGCCATCTCCTACGCCATCGACTACGAGGGGATCGTGGACTACATCTGGCAGGGCACCGCGGTGCGCATGGAGGGTCCGGTCCCCATCGGTTTCGCCGAGCACATCCCGGTGTACCAGTACCCCTACGACCCGGACCGGGCCAAGGCCCTCCTCAAGGAGGCCGGCTACGAGAAGGGGTTCACCCTCCGTATCATGCACTCCCCGGTGGTCCCCGAATGGCGGCAGATGGCCATCGTGGTCCAGCAGAACCTGGCGGACATCGGCATCAAGGTGGAGATCGAAAGCTACGCTTGGGCCACCCTCCGGGCCAAGCTGGACAAGGGCGACTTCGATATGTCCTTCGGTTACTGGACCCCGGACTACGCCGACGCCGATATGTTCACATGGTTCTGGTTCTGCTCGAAGAACTGGGGCCTCCCCGGGAACCGCGCCTGGTACAAGAACGAGGTGATGGACGACCTCGTCACCGCCCAGCGGGTGGAGACCGATCCGGTCAAACGGCAACAGCTGTTCGAGGGAATCCAATGGCTCGCCGTGAGCGACGCCCCCTACGTGTACCTCGTCCAGACCAAGTACCAGCTCCCCATGAGGGAGTGGGTGAAGGGGTACGTCTACAACCCCATGCTCCTCAACATGCCGAACTTCCCGGGGATCTACCTGGAGAAGTAGGGGCATCCGGCCGGGGGCCCGGGGCCCCCGGCCCGCCTTATGAACTTAACCTCCTTCGTGGCGCGGCGGCTCCTGCTCCTCGTCCCCACGCTGTTCGGGGTCCTGCTCATCACGTTCCTCATCTCCCACATCGTCCCCGGGGACGCCGCCCAGCTCATCGCCGGCCCCCGGGCCACCCCGGAGATCATCCAGCGGATCCGCCTGGAATACGGCCTGGACAAACCCCTCCACATCCAGTTCTTCATGTACATCGCCCAGATCCTCCGCGGGGACCTGGGGAAGTCCATCCGCACCCGCCGGCCGGTGGGGGCGGACATCCGCGCCTTCTTCCCCGCCACCTTCGAGCTCACCACCACCGCCATGCTGCTTGCGGTCCTGTTCGGGATCCCGTTGGGGATAATCTCCGCGGTTTACCGGGACCGGGCCCCGGACCGCGCGAGCCGGGTGTTCTCGGTGATCGGGGTGTCGATGCCCATCTTTTGGTTGGGCCTTCTTCTGCTTTACCTCTTCTACATCCGGCTGGGGATCCTTCCCAGCCCCGGGCGCATCTCCGGAGATCCCCCGGCTCACATCACCGGGCTCTACCTCTTGGATGGCCTCCTCACCGGGAACTGGAGGGCCTTCGGGGACGCGGCGTTGCACCTTATCCTCCCGGCATTCACCCTGGCCTTCGCCGTCCTCGCCCGCATCACCCGGATGACCCGCTCCAGCATGTTGGAGGCCCTGGGGCAGGATTACGTGCGCACCGCCCGGGCGAAGGGGCTGATGGAACGGTGGGTGGTGGCCCGGCACGCGTTGCGTAACGCCCTCATCCCCACCCTGACGGTGATCGGGCTCTCCTACGGGGAGCTTCTGGGCGGGGCGGTGGCCACGGAGCTGATCTACGCCTGGCCGGGCATGACACATTACGTGGTGGGCTCCATGACCTCGCTGGACTTCCCGGCGGTCATGGGGGTGACCTTGGTGATCGCAATCATCTACATCACCGTGAACCTCCTGGTGGATCTCACCTATGCGCTGGTGGACCCGCGGATCCGCTACTAGGGATTCCGAGTGGCGTCGGGGGCTCCGCCGCCTGTGGCGGAGCCGCCTAGCCGTGGTGGGGGCCATCATCGGGGTTTCGCTGGTGGTGGGCATCTTCGCCCCCTGGATCGCCCCCTACTCCCCCACCCGGATCAACCTCCGGGAGAGGCTCAAGTCCCCCCAGCGCGGCCCATCCCTTCGGCACCGATGATGCCGGGCGGGACATCCTCAGCCGGGTCATCTACGGGAGCCGGGTGACGCTGCGG
This sequence comes from Candidatus Bipolaricaulota bacterium, assembly GCA_021129895.1. Lineage (GTDB taxonomy): Bacteria > Bipolaricaulota > Bipolaricaulia > Bipolaricaulales > Bipolaricaulaceae > UBA3574. The sequence continues at coordinate 2,946 of JAJOKL010000143.1, read as the reverse complement.
ATATGCACCCTGGTGGTGGGGCTGACCCTGGCCATCGGGACGGTGTTGGGGCTCGTGGCGGGGTACTTCGGGGGATGGGTGGACGAGCTGGTGATGCGGGTATCGGACGTGTTCCTGGCGTTTCCGGCCCTGATCTTGGCCATCGCCGCGGCCCTGGGGCCGAGCCTGGAGAACGCCATCGTGGCCATGGTGGCCATTTGGTGGCCCCGCTACGCCCGGGTGACGAGGGGGCAGGTGCTATCCATCCGGGAGGTGGACTTCGTCGCCGCCGCCCGCGCCGCCGGGGCCTCGTCCACCAGGATCATGCTGCGCCACATCCTTCCCAACTGCATCTCCCCGGTGGTGGTCCAGGCCACCCTGGACTTGGGGGAGGTGGTCCTCACCGCCGCCACCCTGAGCTTCATCGGCTTCGGGGCCCAGCCTCCCACCCCCGAATGGGGGGCCATGGTGAGCGTGGGGCGCAACTTCCTCCGGGATTACTGGTGGTACACCACCTTCCCGGGCCTGGCCATCCTGATCACGGTGATGGGGTTCAACCTCCTGGGGGATGCGGTGCGGGATATCCTGGACCCCCGCCTGCGGAGGGGGCCTTGAACCGGACTGTAAGTGGAAAGGAGATCCGAGGATGTACGAAGAGATGATGCTCGAGTCCCCCCTGGGACCCCGGATGAGGATCGAGGGGCGGGAGTACGATTACTTCTGCGGGACAAGCTACTACTGCCTCCACGGCCACGAGCGGCTGATCCGCGCGGCCTGTGAGGCCACCCGCGCATACGGGCTGGGCCCGGCCACCGGGTGGGACATGCCGCCCCTCCGCGAGGTGGAAGAGCTGGCGGCGTCCTTCTTCGGCACCCCCGCGGCCAAGTACATCGTCTCGGGGTACCTGGGGAACTTCTTTCTTGTCCACGCCCTGAAAGACGAGTACCACGCGATCTTCGTGGACGAGGTCTCCCACTACAGCGTCTTCGACGCCATCCGTTCCGTGGGAAAGCCCATCCACCCCTTCCCCCGCCTGGACCCCGGGGGCCTCGAAGCGACCCTGAAGGACCGTCTCCGCCCCGGGGAGGTCCCGCTGGTTATCACCGACGGGGTCTTCCCGGTGACCGGTGCCATGGCCCCCTTGCGGGACTACGTGGAAATCCTGGCCCCCTACGAGGGTATCCTGTGCGTGGACGATTCCCACGGGGTGGGGGTGTTGGGGGAGCACGGCCGGGGGAGCTTGGAGCATTGGGGAGTGGAGGGGGAGCGGTGTTACCTGGCGGGGACCCTCTCCAAGGCCTTCGGGGGGTTCGGGGGTCTCATCCCGGGGGATGAGGCGCTGATGGAGAAGATATCCCGGAACGTGCGCATCCCCGTGGGGGCAAGCCCGCCCCCCATCCCGGCGGCGGCGGCTTCCGCCGAGGGGATCCGGATCCTCGGCGAGCACCCCGAGATGCGGGAGCGGCTCTGGGAGAACGTGGCGTATCTGCGGGGAAGGCTCCGGGGACTCGGCTTCCCCGTGGAGGACTCCCCCGTGCCCATAATCTCCCTGCGGTCCGTGCGGGGATTGGATTTGAAGGGGGTGCAGGGGAAGCTGCGGGAGGCGGGGATCATGGTGAAGTACGTGCCCCCGCGGGGCTACTCCGACGCCCCCGGCGAGGGGACGATCCGGATCGCCGTATTCTCCGAGCACACCCGAGCCCAGCTGGATCGGCTGGTGGAGGCGCTCCGCGCCTGCGGTTAATATGGTTGGCACAGAGGGGAAGGTGGTGAAGACTATCCGGGCGCTGAGGGAGCTCATCGCTTGGGAGATGGAGGACAAGGGGATTCCCTCCATTTCCTATGTGCTAGTGGATGGGGATGACGTTTCGGTGGAGCACCTGGGGGAGGGGGTGGGCGCGGGCGCCTACTTCCGGGTGGGGTCCTGCACCAAGATGATCACCGCCCTGGCGGTGGCCCAACTCGTGGCCCGGGGGCTTTTAGAGCTGGACGCCGACGTGACCGCTTACATGCCGGATTTCCGCCCCCCGAACCCCTTCGCCCGCCCGGGGAAAGAAGGCACCGGGATCACGTTGAGGCGCGTCCTCTCCCACACCGCGGGCCTCGTGCGGGAGCCGGGGGTGGGACACTACCTGGACGGGAGCTCCCCGCCCCTGCGGGAGACCATCGAGAGCATAAAGGACATCCCCCTCAAGTACGATCCCGAGGCGAATTCGTTCCATTACTCCAACGCGGGGTTCGCGCTTTTGGGATACCTGGTGGAGGAGGTATCGGGAGTGGAGTACGTCGGCTACGTCCAGGAGAACCTCTTGGGGCCCGTGGGGATGCGGGAGGCGGCGTTCTCCCTCACCGAAGAGGTGAGGAAGCGGCTGGCCCCGGCATGGATGTGGAACTTGGAGGGCGACTTCCCCGCCCCGGTCTTCGACCTGGGTAGCGTCCCCGCGGGGAACCTCTACGCCACCCTGGACGATATGGCCGCCTTCATGAGGGCCCTTTTGCGGAAATCCATCCCTGGGATCGGCGAGGAGATTTTGGGCTCCATGTGGGAGCCCGCGGTGCCCACGGGGAGGGGGGTCCACTGGGGGTTGGGCTTCGCGGTGGGGGAATTGCGGGGCTTCAGGTGGGTGGGCCATGGCGGCGCGGTCTACGGCTACGCCACACAGCTCACGGTCCTCCCCGACGCGGGGATCGGCGCCTGTGTGGTGAGCACCATCGACGCCTCCAACGTGGTGGCGGGACGCATCGCCCGTTATGCCCTGGAGCTCCTCCTGGCCGAGAAGGGCCTGGGACCGGTGCCGCCGTCCCCCGCGCGTCCCTCACCCCTCGCCCCCGAACACCTCGCCTCGCTTCCGGGCACGTACCGGGATCCCGGGTCCGGGGAGCTGGTGGAGGTGCTGGAGAGGAAGGGAAAGCTCTATCTGCTCGGGGATGGGGTCCCCTTGCGCCTGCGGCCCCGGGAGGGGCGGG
>JAJOKL010000151.1 GCA_021129895.1 Candidatus Bipolaricaulota bacterium | reverse complement strand
ACCATGGGGTTGAGCTCGAAAAATCCCGCGACTTCGTAGTCCTCGCCCAAGGCCGCCTGCAGCCGGGCGACCGCTTCCCTGCGACCGCCAGAAAGCCGCACCACGAGCTCCGTGGCCCCGGGGTAACCGGACAAAGCCCGCGCCTCCTCCAGGGGGACGAGCACCGTGGCCCGATCCAACCTGGGAAACCCAGAGGAATACAGGCCCACCACGACGAACGCCTGAGAAGCCGGTCCCCTTTCCCCTTGCGCTAAAAGCACCACCCGCTCCCCGAGGCGCACGTCCAATTCCTTGGCGAGGGTCGTACTTAAAAGGAGCTGCCCTGGGCCGGAAAGCCAATCCCCTTCTACGATGCGTCGGTCAAGCTCGGTTACCTGCGGCTCCTGGATCGGGTCCACGCCCCTGATTTCCACCCCCTGGGCCCCGTAGGCGCTCCGCAACATGCCGAACAGCACCAGCCTGGGGGCGGCGTTCGCCCCGGGGATTTTCCCGACCTCCGCCCAGGCTCTGGCCAGGGCCTCTGGGAACAGGCCCTTCCCCGGAACGGGGTCCTGACGGTAGCCGGCGGAAAAGACCTTGAGGTCCCCCTGATCAAGGGATATCTGGGCGTGGGTCATGGTCTTGAGCCACCCATCGGTGACCCCCCATACCACGATGATGCAAAAACTCCCGAAGGCCACGATGGAGATCATCAGGGCGGTCCTCTGGGGATGCCGCCACAGGTTCCGCCAGGCCAGCCGAAATGTCGTCTCTATCGCTGTCGCTCCGGCCATGCTCATAATCGCAAAAGCAGTGTGCGCCGCTGCCCCTCCATTTTCAAACCGGGCTCGAAGTTTCCACCCGCGTCGGCTATACCTTGCCCGCGATGAAGCGGGTGAAGATCTACACCGACGGGGCCTGCCGGGGGAACCCCGGCCCAGGGGGCTGGGCGGCGATCCTCATCTGGGGGCCGCACCGCAAGGAGATCTCAGGCGGGGAGCCGCACACCACCAACAACCGGATGGAACTCAGGGCGGCCATCGAGGCCTTAAGAGCCCTCAAGGAGCCGGCCGAGGTGGATCTTCACACCGACTCCGCGTACCTCAAGCGGGGGATCACCGAGTGGCTGCCCCGCTGGGTGGAAAACGGTTGGAAGCGCCGCCAGGGGAAGCGGCTTCTGCCGCTTGCCAACGAGGACCTGTGGCGGGAGCTGGCCCGGCTGACCAAGGTCCACCGGGTGCGCTTCCACTGGCTGGCCGGGCACGCCGGCCACCCGGAGAACGAGCGAGCTGACCGGCTCGCCCAGCAGGCGATCCCCAAGCCTAGCGCACGATCACCAGGATAGAGTAGGTATTCTCCGGAGGGCCGGATTCCCACGGGCGCCGATACGCGAAGGACAGGGGGCCTTCCCCTTGTCCGGTGGCCTCGTACCGGAAGAAAAAGGTGCCCCCGCCCCCGATGAGGGAAGCCTCAGATAGGTAATCCACCCCGGGAATGCGTGTTAGGAATGGTGGCTCCTCCGTGGGGGCCCACTCGTAGCCGGTGGTGGGGTTCCCGGGCAAGGCTACCATCAGGAACTCGCCTTCCTGCAAGGAGACGACAGCCCCATCGTCCTCCTCGGTGAGAAGCCGGTACACCCGCAGCCCCAGGCCGCACACCGAGGCCCGGGCCAGGCTGCGGCCGGAGGGCCGCTCCCCAGGGGCCACCACCTGGAGCTCCACTCGGAACTCCCTCAGGGACGTCTCCACCAATGCCGTGTAGCTCCCGGGGGGCACGGGGGTTCCCGCGGCGTCCGTAAGCCCCCAGCGGCCCACCCACTCTCCGGCCGGGGCGGGGTAGTCGCCCGGGACCTCGTAGATCACCGCCCCTTCTCCGTCCAGCACCCGGAACCCCGTCACCGAGAGCTCATCGCAAAGGCAAGGGCAAGGCTCCTCACGAAACAGCTCCAGCGCCAGCCTTTCCCCTTGCTCGAACACGAAGGTGCCGATGGACACCCGCACCGGTTCCTCCGAGGAGGCGAAGCAGGAGGCCGAGCTCGATACCTGGGTCATGGCGATCCCTCCCCAGCCAACCAGAAACAGCAATCCCAACACGAGAATACGCACCAATACCTCCTCCTATACACCTGGGGGAGGCTGCGGATTCGCGCCGGTTATGGATCCAGATGCTCTGTGAGCTCTCTCACGGAGTGGACGATCAGGTCTGCGGCCCGCCGCACGGCCTCCGGGGCGGCTGCCATGGCCACTCCCAAGCCGGCCCGCCGGATCATCGGGAGGTCGCTCTCCTGATCCCCCACCGCCACCGCCTCCTCCAGGGGGATCCCGAGGTGATGGCACAGCCAGGCCAGGGCCTCCCCTTTGTCCACCCCGGGGGGGAGCACCTCCAGGTAATTGCGCTCCGCCCGCACCACGGTGAGCCCGGGGGCTGCTTCCCTCAAGGCGGCCGCGAGCCGAGGCAGCTCCTCCGGCTCCCCGATGGCGAGGAACTTCAGCGGGGCTTCTTCCGTCAGCCGGGTCAGGTCGGTCTCCTTTAGGGGGAGCGATTCCTTGCGGGAGAACTCCAATACCTGCGGGGTTACCTTGCTCACGTACACCGCTGGATCGTCCGGAGCCCGATAGACCTGAACATCCACTGGGAACCCCTGGCAGGCGGCCAGGGCCTTCCGGGCCGCCTGGGGCGGGATACGCCGCTCTCTTATGGCCACCCCGACAGAAAAATCCCAGATCACCGCCCCGTGATAGAGGATGGCCGGGGCGTTTACCCCCAGGGGCTCGGCGTACGGCCGGGCGGAGGCCAAGGAGCGGCCTGTGGCCAACGTGATCCGACCCCGGCGGGCTAACCCCTTGACAACCCAGGCCACCTCCGGAGCCAAGGAACGGTCCGGGGACAGCAGGGTCCCGTCCAGATCAAATGCGAACAGCCGGAAAGATGAACTCACGCTTCCTTGGGCAAGAGATGCAAGCTCCGGCGATGGAGCCTGATCCCCACCTCGGCGCCTTCCGCCAGCAGCCCCTGCTCCTGGGGATTGGCCACCTGCACCTCCAGTCGCCCCCCGTCCGGGAGCCGCAGGGCATAAAGGATCCCCAAAGGTCCTGTCACAAACGTTCTGGTCACCATTTTACACCCCCCCACAACCCGCCCAGGTGATCGGCATGGCCATGTGTGAGGAACACCCCTGCCAGGGAGTCCAAGGGCACGCCCATTCCGATGAGGTCGCGTGCCGTCCCATCCCCACAGTCGAGAAGCAGGCCCACCTTCTCTGTGGAGACCAGGATCTGCGTGGCCAAACCCGTGCGGGAAAACAGGACCTGAACGGTTAAGACCCTGCCTCCCCAGTTGACGTTCACAGCTCGGCGGCCAGCTTCTCCACCTCGGCCACCGACCCCCGGAACGGGCCGGGCTGCTCCAGCTTGAGGGTGGTGAGGGCAGCGGCGAATTTTGCGGCCTCTTCTGGGGAAGCGCCTTGGAGCCGGCGGGCAAGATACGAGGCGAAACAGGTGTCCCCCCGGCCGGTACGCCCGGCCAGGGAGCGGGGGCGGAACGGGGCCTGATGGACCTCGCCTTCAGCTAGCACCAATACCCCCCCTCCATGCGTAAGCACGATCTCCCGCGCTCCCAGGGCGGCCAATTGCCTGGCAGCACGCTCCAAATCCCTCTCCCCGGTCAGGGCAAGGGCCTCCCGATCGTCCACCTTCAGGTAGTGGACCAGCGGCAACGCCTCCTCCGCCCAATCCCAGCCGTCCGTCACCAGCTCCCCATCCTGAATGGCCCGCAGGCACCCTTGGGCGTCCAGGGCCACCGGCCCCTGGGCTGCCACCGCCCGCAGGAACGGAAGGTCGATCTCCCCCGCCATCACGGTGCCCAGGTAGTAAAGGCGCCCCTGGATCTCAGGGAGGTCCCCTGGGCGAAAGGTGCCGGCGAACCCAAGCGGCCGGCAACGGCGGAAGTCGGAATCAGGGTCAGGGTAGTAGTTCTCGATCCCGGTGCTCTCTTCGGTCCAGATGGGGAAAACGTCGATCCCAGCACCCTCAAGTTCCCTCAGCATCCAGGCATCGGCCTGGGCCAGGCGGGTCACCACCGCCACCCGGAGCCCCAGCCGGGCCAGCACGATCCCCCCGAAGTACACCGCCCCGCCTACACCCTCTTGAACTTCCTCCCCCTTGACTATCCGGCCGTTATCCAAATGACCGATGGCGACGACGTCGTATCGAGACCTCACCCCTGTCCTCCTTCCGCACACCACGCCGTTCCAAAAGCTCGGTGAGCACCGCCTTGACCCGTTCCGGGATGTACTGCTTCAGCTCCTCCCAGGTGGTGAACGCCTCCGGGGGAAGCCGCACCTCCTTGGTGAACCGGAAGGTGGGAACGAACGCGAATCTCCTCAGGTACCGCCTCACCACCCGGTCCAGCTCCTCACTGGGGGTGACGGCCTCGGTAAACATGTCCTTCACCAACAGGCCCCTGGCCCCGGCCCCCACAGTGCAGGCGTACCACGTGCCCCAGCGCGGGAAATGGTAGGGATCCGGGGCGAACGCGTGCTTCCCGGGCTGACAGAACAGCACCGGATGGGTATCCGCCATGCGCCAGTGGGGAAACCGGTGCAGGATCCCGTGCCAGGAGGCCTCCACCGCCACCACCCTCCCCCCCTTCTCCACCGCAATCCACACGTGCTCAAGCTCATACAGGTGCTGGATATCCCAGTCCCACCACAGGGCGAACTCCACCACGAAGTCCGCCCCCTTGGGGATGGTCACGGTACGGGGGAAGGATGGGGATTCCCCGGGCTCGGAGAACACGGTGACCGCGGCGCGGGAGGGGAAAAACGGCTCCCTCCGGTCCAACCGCAGCACGGGGGAATGCCGGAGGGCGAGCTTCAACTCCTCTTGCGTGAGGGGTGAAGAGCTCACGGTGAAAAGAGCTAGGGGCCCAAGTTCCACAACTTAGAGCCACGCAGCTTGCTGTCTGCGCCCTTGTCCGGTTTTACCATTCATTCCCTCCTCAAAAGCGAGCGCTGGGTCTCGGGATCGAAAAGGTGGATCTTGTCCTTGTTCAGCTCCAGCCTCATCACCTGGCCCACTTGGCCGCGGAACGGCGCCGGCACCAACACCCGGATCTCCTCCTGGTCGAACTTGAACGTCACCAGGTCCTCCCGCCCCAACGGTTCCACCACGTACACCTCCGCCTGGATGTCCCCGCCTTCGGATACCACCCGCACGTCCTCAGGGCGGATGCCCATGATCACCTGGGAGGGGGCGTTGTTGGCCTCGGCCACCCGCCCCTTCTCCTCCGGGAGCGGGATCGCGAAGCTGGAGGTGCGCAGGGTATACCCCTCCTCCCCCTTGACGAAGGTGGCGGAGATGAAGTTCATGGGGGGAGCCCCGATGAACCCGGCCACGAACAGGGTGTCCGGCCGCTCGTAAAGCTGTTCCGGGGTCCCGTAGGCCTGCAGGACCCCCTTGTTCATCACCGCGATGCGGCTGGCCATGGTCATGGCCTCCACCTGGTCGTGGGTCACGTACACCGAGGTGATCCCCAGGTCCTCCTGCAGGCGTTTTATCTCCCCCCGCATCCTGAGCCTTAGCTTGGCATCCAGGTTGGAAAGGGGCTCGTCGAACAAGAGGATGGCCGCGTGTGTGTAGGCTCACATTGCGAGCGTGTTCAGTGAGCATCCTGCCGCTCCACCTCCCGCACGGAAATCCCTTCTTGGGTGAAAAGATGGAGCTTGTTCTGCTCGGGGACCAACCAGAACTTATCGCCCACGTCGACCTTGACCTCCCGAGGAGCTAGGATCCTGAACGGCACCTCCCCGAACTTGAAGTGGACCAACGTTCCACCCCCCAGGGGCTCGGTGAGGAAGACCTCGCCGAGCAGGGCGTTCTCCTCTTTCTCAGTAGAGATCCGCACATCTTCGGGGCGAATCCCGAGGGTGAACTCCTCCTGGCCCATCGG
>JAJOKL010000121.1 GCA_021129895.1 Candidatus Bipolaricaulota bacterium | reverse complement strand
GCCGGAGGGCCACCTTCTTCCTCCCCTTGCGGGCGAGCCAGAACTGGCGGAAAAGTGGGATCTCGGCCCCACACGCGGGCGAGGGGCACTTCACCGTCCGGCTCCAGATATAGGCCACCACGGTCTCGCCGTTCGGCCCCGGAGGATAGAACCCTTCAAGCTCCTCCTTCGCCCGCTCCAGCACCCACTCGCCCCAGCGCCGGACATCTTGGGCGAGCCGCACCCCGTATTTCTGCGGGTACTCCAGGGTGGCCTTCAGGATGAGGTAGGCCACGGGGTTGTACTCGATGGCATGGGCCTCACAACCCAAACGCAGGGCCTCGAGGGGGATCGAGCCCCCGCCGGCCATGGGATCGAGCACCTTCGGGGGCTCGCCCCCGTTCGCCCGGCGGATCATCTCCCGCGCCCGCTTGAGGTCCGGATGCTCCATGCGCTCATCGTCCCGGGTCTCCCACTTGTAGAGCCTAATGAGGAACTCCTTCAATGCTTCGCGTTCGCGGTCGTTTTCCGGCGCGGGGACGAGGGCGCCGAACACGGCGGCCCTGGCAACGATTAAGGGCCGCCGGGCCCACCAGACGTGCAACGTGGAGATGTGCCCGTGGCGGATGGCTTTCTCCCGCCGCGCCTCCTGCGAGAGCTCCTTTATGGGCAGGAAATCCTCAATCAGCCGCCGGTTCATGGCTCTCTTCCACCGATATGATCGCCCCGCGTGCTAGATCCTCCCCGGCACGCTGCAGCACCTGATCCAAATGGCGGTTTACGGAATCGGGCCGCATATCGGCCAAGCGGAAGACGATCACGCTGGGAGATGCAGCCCCACTTAAAGCCAGTAGCTGACCGAAATCCAGATCGTGGGTGAGCAGAACCCTCCCTTCATCACGGGCCTTCTCCAGGACCTCGGGATCAGGGAGCCTGTCCCAACCACGTTCATGCAGGTGCACGGCATCATGGCCCCGGCCGCGTAGCCAGTCCACCGTGCCCGGGGAAATCCCCATATCGGCTAAAAATTTCACCCCTTCTCCCCGACCAGCCCGTAGACCCTCTCCTCGGCCAACCAGGCGGCGTACTTCAGTGCTTGGACGATGTCCTCCGGCTCCAGATAAGGATAAGCCTTCAGGATCTCTTCCTGGGTCATACCGTTGGCCACCAGGTTCAAGATCAGCGAGACCGTGATCCGCATCCCGCGGATGCAGGCCTTCCCGCCCATGATGTGCGGGTCGAATGTGATCCGATCGAGCCCGGGAATCTTCATGATCACCCTCCCTCTCTTCCAAAAGATTCTACATCCTTCCAACGCTCCACCACCACCTTTACCACGTCCACCACCTCCTGGGGACTGGGCAAGGTGCGGGCGGGATCCCGGATCGGAGTCAGCCGAGGTTCGGTGAGGGCGTCCTCCACCACGTAGATCCAGTATTGGTCCTCGAGCCGGCGGGCCATCTGCCATTCGTGCGGGGTGAGCTCCAAGGGGCCGCTCGTGGCGAAGGCCTTCACCTCGATGTACCGCGTCTCTCCTGCCCCTTGGGAGACGATACGTATCCCAGGAACTCCTTCGACACGTCCCGGGGTTCCCGGCCCTCCCGGCGCTCGTGCTCCATGGCCACCCGCATCCCGATCTCCTCGATCCGGCGCTTGGTTTCCTGGGCGGGCCCTTCCCCGGGCGGGGGCGCTTCCCTCACCGCTTCCCGCGGCACCACGAGGGCCACCGCCAAAAGCTCCGGCTCGAGCCGGGTCAAGGATGTCTCCCGCTCGAGCTCTTTGAGCCGCTCCTCCCGTTCCTTGAGCAATCCCTTGAGGCGCTTCTCCTCTTCGGATCTGGCCAGGCGGACGTCCTCGCCCTCCTCCTCCCGCCGGGCGTAATCGAGGAGTTTACGGTTCGACTCATCGATGAGGGCGTCGAAGGTCTGCTCGAGGTGTTTCCGCTTGATGCGGGCCTCCCTCTCCCTGCGTCTCAGGGCCTCCTCGTAAACCGCGTCCGTCTCCCGGAACGCCAGCGTGCGGACCTCGGGTTCGGCCTCCTCAAGCCCCTCGGCCCACTCGGGGGCGACCTCGGTTTCCGGGCTTTCCAGGTCCCAGACCATCCGCGGATCCACCACGCTTACCCCGCCGCTGCGGTGGTCCCGGAAGAAGGCGAGCAGCCTCTCCAGGACGGGGACTCGGTTCCCGTCGATCACCCGAACGCGATAGACCCACAGGCTCCCGTGGCGGCCACCGGGGTCGACCAGGACCGCCTTGCGGGGGAGCTCATCCGCGGTGCCGAAATGCGCGGTGAGGGCGTCGAACAGCGGATGGCCCGGGGCGAGGAACTCGGCCTGGGGGTTGGCGTTCCGGGCGGCTTCCCGTTCGAACGCAACCCTCAGCCCGCGGACGTGGCTCCCGGGAAGGTCATAGCGTTTGGCGAACTCCCGCGGCACGCTCACCCTCCAGACGCCGGGGTTTTTGTCCGGCTGGACCTGGCCGCCGATGAAAGGCACCGCCACCTTGACGAAACGCTCCACGTCCCAGGGGACGATGCGGAAGATGCGTGAGCGCGGCCCCTCTTCCCGGATCGCGGTAAGATCGAGGTGTTGTCCGGCCAGGGCGTACTCCTCCAGTGCCCGGCGGAACTCCTCCAGCGCCTCCTCGGTCCGCTCTTCGAGCTCCACCTCCACCGCGGTGGAGTCTCCCAGCAACAGGGCCTGCATGATCCGGTCCTCCAGGCGCACTCCATGGAGCACATCGCCGATCACGTCGAAGACCGTGTCCCCGAGCCGCTCCCGCATCCGGTCGAGCTTGTCCAGGAGTTTCTTCAGGACTTTGCCCTCGATCGTTTCCTCGTAAAGGAGGTTGTAGACGAAAACCTCCCGTTTCTGGCCGTACCGGTGCACGCGCCCCATCCGCTGCTCCAGCCGGTTGGGGTTCCAAGGGAGGTCGTAGTTGACCATCAGCCTGCAGAACTGTAGGTTCAGTCCCTCCCCGGCCGCATCGGTGGCCACCATCACCTGGACCTTGTCCCGGAAGAGCCGCTCTTGCTCTATGCGTTCGTCCATCGGCATCCCGCCATGGATCACCGCCACCTCATACCCCCATGAACGGAAACGCCGTACCAACCCCATCAGGGTGTCCTTGAACTCGGTGAAGACAAGGAGTTTCTCATCGGGATCGTCCTGGAGGTACCGCTCGACCACACGGCGCAGCTCCTCCACCTTGCTCTCCGTCTGGGCATCCTCGGCCCGTTGGGCGAGCACGATCAGCCGCTCGAGTTCCGAGATCTCCCGGCGCAGTTCGTCGGGATTGGCGGCCGCGGTGAGGCTGAGGAGCTTTTCCTCCAACTCAGCCCGGCGCTCCTCGGTCTCGTCTTGGAGGGCCTCCAGGGCCTCTTCGTCCCACTCGGGCAATTCCTGGTTCAAGAGGACCCGCTCCCAGCGCTCCAGGGCCGCCCGAAGCCGGTTCCGGCGGCGGATCAGGGACTCCTTGATCGCCGCGGTGCTGGAGGCCATGCGCCGCTGGAGCACCGTGAGCCCTAAGGCCACGTTGCGGCTGCGGCGGTCCCTCCTCCCCGAGACCCTGCTGTACCAGGTGCGGACGTACTCGGTCACCGCGTCGTAAAGCTCCCGCTCGACCTCGGTGAGGGGCACCGAGATGGTCTCCACTCGGCGGGGCTTGAAGAGGCGTCGGCCCCGGAGATCCGTCACCTGCTCCTTGGACCGGCGGAGCACGAACGAGATCTCCTTGGCCTTGGCCGCCATTTTCAGCTGATCGGGCCCGGCGAAAAGCCGTGGCTCAAGCAGCGAGAGGAGGCGGAAGTAGGCGTAATCATCGCCTTTATGCGGGGTCGCGGTCAGGAAAAGGTAGTGGGTTGTCCTCGAGGCCAGGGTTTCGCCCGACACGAACCGCCGTGTTTTCTTCTCCTTGGTACCGGTGCGGGAAGCCGAGAACTTATGGGCTTCGTCCACGATGGCCAGGTCCCATTCGCGGCTCGCGAGAAGCTTCAAGTACCTTTCCTGTTTTGCGGTGTCCATGGATGCGATGATGAAGGGATTTCGCTCGAAGAAGGCTTCCGAGAAGTACGGGTCCCGCGGTAGGGGAGTGAGGTCTTCCCTAAACCATTCCTTAAATTCCCGGCGCCACTGTTCGATCAGATGGGCGGGGACGATCAAAAGGAGGTTGTGTAACAGCCCGCGGGCTTTCAGCTCCTTCACCACAAGGCCCGCCATGATCGTCTTTCCCAGCCCAGGGTCGTCCGCCAAGAGGAAGCGCACTTTGGGCAAGGGAAGGATGTGCTTGTAGACGGCCTGTACCTGGTGGGGCAAGAGATCCACTTGGGTCACGCTGACGGCGTAATGAGGATCGAAGGCGTACGCCAAGGAGAACCTGATCGACTCGAGATAGAGCACGAAGGGTTCGCGGACCTTCAGCGCCCGCTTCGGGAAATCCTGGAGCGGAGCGGGAAGTATCTCTATGCGCGTGCGGACCTCTTCTCCGGAAAGGATCACGGACTCCGCCCTTCCGGAACCGAGGAACCGCACCACCAGAAGTACGCCATCGGCCTGGGGTTCGGAGTGCAATACCTCCGCGGGTTCTTCAAACGGCTTCAGCCGTATGCGCGTCCCCCGCTTAAAGGTCTCAAAAGAACGGTCCGACATCTCTTCGATGTTTTAATGAATTCACAAAAAACCGTCAAATTCGCACGGTGCCCGAACCGAGAAGATCCTTGACACCACGTTTTTCCTCCTTTTCTTTCGGTGGAAGCTCTCTCGCATTCCAAGTCACAGGGGATTTGCCCTCTAATCTCTCTCGGTTCAAGGCCGCCACATTTTTTCACTCGCTCCTGGATCAACGGAATCCTCGCGTTCGAGTCCCTTCTCCTCCTGCACAATATAAGGGGCACTTTTCTCGTTTTCTTTAAGCAAGACGCAAGGTATATCTTCCCTGACGTGCAAGACGGTTTACAGGAAGCGGGCAAATGCCTTCTTCAAGGCCTCGATGTCATCTATATTGTCTTTGAGGGCCTTGTACACCAGCTTTCGATCGATATCCAAATACTCGTGCACCAGTATATTCCGCATTCCGATCATACGGATCCAACGCTCCGCTAGCTCCTGGTCGATATAGCCGGCCTTAGCGAGCAACCTGGGAATATCGCTGTATGCTTCCACGCTTCCAAGTTCCAGTTCCGCGATCACGTGGCTTCCTATATCCAACAGAGCCTCGATGGCGAGCTGGAGAAATCTCTCAGCGCTTCCATAACGCTCGGGATTCGTTGCGAACTCCTCTAATTCATAATCGCGCAGCCTTTTAAGTATGGAAAGGTATTCATCGATTTTCTGCAAGCGCCGGCGAATGATCTCAGGCCGTAGCACCGATCACCCTCCGCCTGTAGGCTCCCCTCTGGCGCCTGAGGTAAGGCTCAAAGTCGAGATACATACGCACTATCTTGGAGTAGAAAGCGCCGCGATCGAACCCATCCCGCGCGTAGATGAGCCGGTTCAACCGCACCGCCTCATAGGCAAGCACCAGGTCGCTTTCATCCAGGAACACGAGGTCCACATTACATATCCCTTTCCGGGCCAATTCGGCCAACAGATCCAGCTTCTTTTCCCTGAGCGCGGCGTTGCCAGGGACCACGGCCAGGTCCAAGTCGCTCCCCACGTGGGCCCGACCCTCGGCGGCGGATCCGAAGAGATAGACCGCTTCGATCTCCGGGAAGCGGCGAGAAACCCGGCGTATCTTGGTGAGCATTCCGTCCGTCAGCATGGTCATTCACACTTTAACCTTGAGGAAGAGGGGTGGCAAAGGGACGACAAGGCGGTTCATCGTCTTGAGCGCGCTTCTCGACCTTCTGCTTTACAAGGCGAAGTTTGGGGGACGGTTTTCAGGGAGGGAAACAGGGGGGTTATCCCTCGCGTACACAGGCGGCGTGGATGAGTTGGCCGAAGGAGAGGCCCCCATCGCCGGGCGGGATCTTCCCGTGTTGCACGT
>JAJOKL010000141.1 GCA_021129895.1 Candidatus Bipolaricaulota bacterium | reverse complement strand
AAGTTACAACCGGGGAACGATACCCAGCAGGGATCCGGCGGCCACGATGAAAGGGGCTAGAGGCCGGCAGAACTAACCCTAAGTACGAGGACTGGCGGAGGGCGGGCACCACCCCGCCCCCCTCCTTACAGTTTCTGGGTGGTGGGCAGCTGGGCCAGCTCCTCCTCCACCACCCGGCCCAGCCGGCGAATCCCCTCTTCGATCTCCTCCAAGCTGGCCTTGGAGAAGCAGAGGCGCATGGTGTTACGGCCGCTTCCATCCACGAAGAACGGGGTGCCGATCACGAACGCCACCTGATGCTCCAACGCCCGCCGCAGCATGCGCTCGGCATCCACCGCCTCGGGGAGTCTCACCCACAGGAACAGCCCCCCTTCGGGCTTGGTCCAGGAGACCCCCTCCTCCTTTGGCATGTAACGCTCCAGCGCCTCCAGCATGGCATCCCGCTTCACGCGGTAGTGGGAACAAAGCCGGCGCACGTGGGCGGAAAGGTCGTGCTCCAGCATGAACCGGGCGGCGATCCTCTGGGTGAGGGAGGAGGTGCACAGGTCGGTGGCCTGCTTCATGGTGACGATCTTGTCGATCAACTGTTTGGGCCCGGCCATGGCCCCCAGCCGCAGCCCCGCCGCCAACACCTTGGAGAAGGTAAACAGCACCAACACCCGCCCTTCCTCGTCCAGCGCCGCCACCGGCGGCTGGTGCTCCCCGGTGTAGCGGAGCTTGCGGTAGGGCATGTCCTCCACCACCACCAAGTCCTCCCGGGCCGCGATCGCAAGCAGCTCCTCCCGCTTGGCGCGGGACCAGGTGATCCCGGTAGGGTTCTGGAAGTCCGGCACCACGTATACCACTTTGGGCCGGAGGCCCTGCGCCCGGGCCCGGGAGATGGCCTCCTGCAGGGCATCCAGGTCCATCCCGTCCTCCAGCAGCGGCACCCCCACCAGCTCCGCCTCCAGGGCCCGGAAGGCCTGGATGGCCCCGAGATACGTGGGGAGGCTCATGAACACCGCGTCCCCGGGATCGAAGAACGTCTTGGCCACCAAATCCAGCCCCTGCTGGGAGGCGGTGGTGATCACCACCTGGTCCATCTCATATCGCAGGCCATCCTCAGCAAGCCAGTCGATCAGGGCGGCCCTAAGAGGGCGCTTGCCCTCGGTGGTCGTGTACTGAAGCGATTTCTTGTAGTTGTTCAGGATCTCATCAGTGGCGATCTCCGCCAGGATCTGGCGGGGGAAGGTCTCCGGGTCGGGAAGCCCCCCGGCGAAGGAGATGATCCCCGGGCGCTCGGACAGCTTCAACAGCTCCCGCAGCACCGACCGCCGGGCCCGCTTCACGCGCTGGGCGAATAGCGAATCCATAAACCACCACCCCTTTTACCAGTGCCTGGCTCCGTGAGGATCCAGGCGGATTTTTCCCTGTTTTTACCTTTCTCAACCGTCAATTTCATCTCTCTCCCTCACAATCATTCCACCAGGTTCACGGAACCCGGTGGATTAAATACCCGAAAAGCGGCGTCAGCACCCAGGAGATGGCCGTACCCAGCGCCGCGCCGCCGATCACATCCATGGGGAAATGTTCTCGCAAATACACGCGCGACAGACCGATCGCCCCGGCGATGAGATAGGCGAGCAACACAGTGCTCCAAGCCGGGTAGAAGTAGGCGATGAGGTAGGCCACCCCGAACCCGATGGTGGCATGTCCGGACGGGAAAGAGTGGGTGTAGAGATAGCTCTGGCGCAGCCCCTGGGCCCGGAACGGAGGGCGAGGTCGGGAGAAGAACGCCTTGAACAGGTGGAATACCGTGATCTCCACCATCGTCACCCCCAGGCCCACCAGCACGTTGGTTTGATCCCGCGGGGTGCCGAACAGGATGAGGTACAGGCCCAACAGGCCCCAGATATACCCGGCCCCCAGGTAGGTGGCGAGCACCCACAGGCCGTCCAACCTCCGGAGCCAGGGGCTTTCGCTCACCCAACTGAGGGCCTGCTCGTCCCAGCGTTGGACCATCTCCCCCATCCGGTCCAACCAATCCACCACCCGCAGGGCAACCGAGGCCAGGATCATCTTCGCTCACCCACCAGTGGGAAGGCGATCACCTCCCGGATGGAGGGGGAGTCGGTAAGCACCATCACCAGTCGATCGATGCCGATGCCGATCCCGGCCGCCGGGGGCATCCCCTGCTCTAGATCCCGCAGGAAGTCCTCGTCGATCCGCTGGGCCTCGGCATCCCCGGCCGCCCGCAGCCGCTCCTGGGCCAGAAACCGCTCCCGCTGCTCATCCGGGGCGTTGAGCTCGGAGAAGGCGTTGGCGATCTCCATCCCCCCGATGTAGAGCTCGAACCGCTCGGTGAGGTCGGGCCGGCCCCGCTTGCGCTTGGCCAAGGGGGAGATGTCCAAGGGGAAGTCCACCACGAAGGTGGGGTGCCACAGGGCCCCTTGGGCCACGGTCTCCAGCAAGTGCTCGATCACCTTCCCCTTCGGCCCTCCCCGCAGGTGCTCCGGGACCAGGATCCCCTTTGCCTCCAGCTTCGGGATCAGCTCCGGCAGGGGGGCCTCCACATCCACCCCAGTGGCCTCCGCCACCAGTTCCAGGAGCGCCACCCGGCGCCAGGGCCGGGCGAAGTCGATCTCCCGCCCCTGATACCCTAGCTGGGGTACTCCGGCCAGGGCAAGGACACACTTCTCGATCATCCCCTCGGCAAGCTCCATGGCGTCGGTGTAATCGGCGTAGGCCTGGTAGGCCTCAAGAGAAGTGAATTCCGGGTTGTGCATGGTGGAGATGCCCTCGTTGCGGAAGTTCTTGCCGATCTCGTACACCCGTTCCAGCCCCCCTACAAGCAGCCGCTTGAGGTAGAGCTCAGGGGCGATGCGGAGGTATAGATCCCGGTCCAGCACGTTGTGGTGGGTGACGAACGGCCGGGCAGAGGCCCCGCCGGGAATGGGCTGGAGGATAGGGGTTTCCACCTCGATGAACCCCTGCTCGTCCAGGTAAGCGCGCATGGTCTTGATGATCAGGGCCCGCTGCTCCAGGACCCGGCGCGGCTTTTCATTAACGATCAGGTCCAGGGCCCGTTGGCGATATCGCTTTTCCACGTCCCGCAGGCCGTGCCACTTCTCCGGCAGAGGCCGCAAGGCCTTGGCCAGGAGCTCAAACCCTTGTACCTCCACGGACAGCTCCCCGGTGCGGGTGGTGATGACCTCCCCCCACGCCCCCACGATGTCGCCGATGTCCAAGCCCTCCTTAAACAGGCGGTAATGCTCCTCCCCCAGGACCTTCTCCGAGAAGAACAGCTGTAGTCGGCCACTGGGGTCCTGGAGCACGGCGAAGGCGATGCGGCCCATCCGCCGCAGGGCCATGATCCGCCCCGCCACCCGCACTTCGGCCCCGGTGCGGGCCTCGGGGGGGAGGTCCGGGAACGCGGCTCGGACCTGGGCGATGGTATGGGTGCGTTCGAACCGGTATGGGTAGGGATCGATGCCCAGGGCCCGCAGGCGAGCTAGCTTCTCCCGCCGGGCGGCGATGAGGTCGGCTTCGGCCATCAGCCCCTCTCGATCCCCAAGATCCGGTACTTGAGCCGGCCGGCCGGGGCCTGCACGGTGATGGTCTCCCCCTCGGAGTGGCCCATCAGCGCCTCCCCCACCGGGGAATCGATCCCGATCCGGTTGCGCAGCAGGTCCACCTCCGCCGGGGACACAAGGGTGTAGGTCTCGAACTCACCGGTCTCGGCGTCCTCCAGGATCACCCGGGTGCCGATCCCCACCTGGTCGGAGCGGATCTCCTCCTCGGAGATGATGCGGGCGTTCTCCAGCAGTTCCCGGAGCCGCCGCACCTCCCGCTCGATGAACTCCTGCTCTTCCTTGAGGTAGATGTACTCCTTGTTCTCCTGCAGGTCCCCGCCGTGGGACTTGGCCTCCTTGAGCCGCTCCGGGATCTCCACGTACAGGCGCCGCTCCAGCTTTTCAAGCTCCGCCTTCTTCCGCTCGTAGCCCTCTTTGGTCAGGAGTATCTCCTGAGGCATCCCACACCTCCCTGAATTCCTGGATGAAGCGGCGGCCGATCTCCCCTGCCGGAAGTCCGGCCAGCTCCGGCTGGGGGATCACCACCACATCGCAGTGCGAAAAGAGCCCCTTGTGGGTCCGGAAGGCCTCCCGCACCCCGCGGCGGATCCGGTTTCTCACCACCGCTTTGCCCAACTTGCGGCTCACCACCACCAGCAGGCGCGGGGTGGGGTCGTCTTTCCGCAGGATGCGAAACGCAAACGCCTTGCCGCTGCGGACCCCCTCCCGGAACACCCGGTCGATGTCCCGTTTGAGGCGTAAGCGGTGGGTCCTGGTGAACCCCTGATCCGCCTTGGCCCCGTACTCAACCACAAAAAAGCTTATCCTTCCCCGGGCACGCCCGCAACTGGTGCCCGGCGCGCTCCCCCGGTAAGCTCCCGGGCGTGAAACGCACCAAGATCGTGGCCACCTTGGGGCCCAGCTCCGCTTCCCCCGACGTGATCGCCGCCCTGGCCGAGGCCGGGATGGACGTGGCCCGGATAAACGTGTCCCATGGCAACCCGGCCCAACACGAGCAGCTGGCGGAGCGGGTACGGGAGGCGGCCCGGGACGTAGGCCGGCCCCTGGCCTTGATGTTCGATACCCGCGGCCCAGAAGTGCGGATCGGGGACCTGCCCGAGCCGCTGGAGCTGCGGACCGGACAGGAGGTGCTGCTCGGGGGGGAGGGCATCCCCGTCACTTACGGTCGCCTGGCCGCGGACGTGCCGGTGGGGGCCAGGGTGCTCCTGGACGGGGGCCGCATCACCCTGGTGGTGGAGGGGAAAGAAGGTGCAGGACTGCGCTGCCGGGTAGAGCAAGGCGGGCGGCTTGCCTCGCGCAAGCGGGTCTCCGTGCCCGGGATCAGGCTCCACCTCCCTCCATTGCCCCCGGAGGATCGGGAGTCCCTCCGCCTGGCCCGGGAGCTGGGGGTGGAGTTCGTGGCCCTGTCCTTCGTCCAGCATCCCCGAGACGTGGAGGAAGCCCGGGCCCAAGCCGGGGACGGCGCCTGGATCATCGCCAAGGTGGAGACCGCAGCCGCGGTGGAGCACATGGCCGAGATCGTGGCCGTCGCGGACGGGGTAATGGTGGCCCGGGGGGATCTGGGGGTGGAGGTGGACCTATACTGGATCCCGCTCATCCAGCGCCGGCTGGTGGACCTGGCCAATTCCCATGCCAAGCCGGTGGTGGTGGCCACCCAGATGCTGGAGTCGATGGTGAACTCCCCGGTGCCCACCCGGGCCGAGGTGGCGGACGTGGCGGCGGCGGTGTGGGACGGAGCGGATGGGGTGATGCTATCGGAGGAGACGGCGGTGGGGCGGTTCCCGGTGGAGGCGGTGCGGGCCATGGCCAACGCTTGCCGGGCGGCCGAGTCCGGGGAGGTGGAGATCCGGGTACCCGGGCTGGCCCCTCAGCTGGTGGGGAAAATACCGGCGGCCATCGCCCAGGCCGCCTGCCACATCGCCGAGGAGATCCGGGCGGCGGGGATCCTGTGTGCCACCATGTCCGGCTGGACAGCGCGGCTGGTTGCCTCCTTCCGCCCGTTCCTCCCGGTGATCGCCGCCACCCCCCTGCCCGAGACCGCCCGCCGGTTGAGCCTGATCTGGGGGGTAATCCCCCTACTGATCGAGCCGCAGGAGAGCCCGCATGCCTTGGCGGAAGCCGCGGTGGCGGCTGCTCGGGAGGCGAGGGTGGTGGCTCCCGGGGAGCGGTTGGTGTTCACCGCCGGCCTCCCCTTCTGGCAGGCCGGCACCACCAACCTGGTCCAGGTGCTAGAGGTCCCCCCAGCCTAGAACCTGTGTCGAAACTCCCTGGGGCTAGTTGCCCTTGAAGCTATTTGAACCCGGAGCCTGCTTTCAGGCTCTCCTCAGCGCTGGCGCGGAGCCCACAACCTTCGGTCACATGGCACCGTGCTCCAGGCCCAGGGAGGAGGAGCTACCGTGCGGGGGGCCCCGAAACGGGGCTCACCGCTCCCAGGGGCGGGGGGCCTCCTCCAGAGCGGGGGGAGGCCCCAGGATCTCCGCAAGCAGGATC
>JAJOKL010000061.1 GCA_021129895.1 Candidatus Bipolaricaulota bacterium | reverse complement strand
CCCACCAGGCCCAGCAGGCCCCACCCCCGGGCTCTCAAGGCCAGCCAGCCAATCCCGTAGAACTCGAGCTCCGGCCCCAGGGGGAACCAGCCCCCCGGCCCGGGGCCCTCCGGCGGGGTCTCCCCCGTCGTCCTCACCGCTAACCCCAGCCCCAGCCCGTCGCCCCACAGCTCGGCCCCCACCGAGTTCAGCCCCAGCGAGATCCCGAACCCCAACTCCTCCAGGGCCACGGGCTCCACCGCGGTAGGCGGGGCTTCCTCTAGGGCCACCATCAGCGCCAGCTCATCCCCATCCGCTAAAGTGAGGGAGAGCACACGGGCCCGGTAGCCCGGCTTCTCCAGCCGCAGCTCCACCTCCCCCGGGGCCACCTCGGCCACCAAGGGGGTGGTCCCCAGCGAAGTCCCATCCGCCCAAGCCAAGGCACCGGGTGGGTCGGTGTCGATCCTGAGGGTGGCCCGGGGGCGGTGCACGGTGAAGCTGGTCCAGGCCGCCCCCCAAGCCCCGACTAGAAGTTCCTGTAGCCTCCGGGCGAACGCCGCCGGGTCGGTGAACCGCAAGAAAGGCCGGGCCTCGAACGCCTTGGCCTCGTAGAACGGCAGGGGGCGGTCGGTGGCAATGAGCTCCAGGTACTCCCGCCCCTCCGGCTCGGTCACCCGCAGCCGCCACCCTTCCGTGGGGAGCACGTGCTTCCCGGCCGGGAAGCGGGGTTCCTGCAGGAACCGGTTCGGCACCAAAAGCTCCACCACCCCGTCCGGCCGGATGTCATAGAGATAAACGTAGGCCTCTTGGGACAAGGTGAAGTGCAGCCTGAGGTACTCCCCGGGGGCATACACGTCCCGCTCCAAGCTCAAGGTGACCTGGATCCCAGGCTCGGCGGGCTCGGGCACGATCCCCAGCGGGATGGCCCGTTCCTCCTCCCCCATGGCTACCAGTGGGAGGAGCAGTACCAGCAGGACGAACAGCCGCAACATGGATCGCCTCAGGCCGAGGATAGCCCTTTCCGGAGGGCGCGTAAAGGCAGCAGGGCGCAGTTGAGCCGGGTCCTGATCACCCCGCCTAGGGCGTCGAGGAGGTGTTCGTCCTTCATCCCCTTGAGCTCTGCCAGGGGTTTTCCCTTGATCATGTCGGTGAGCAGGGACGCTGCCGCCTGGGAGATGGCGCAGCCCCGGCCGTCGAACCGGACATCCTCCACCACCCCGTCCCGCACCCTGAGCTGCAGCCGCACCACGTCCCCGCATAAGGGGTTGGCCTCCACCACGTCCACGTCCGGGGCATCTAGCCGCCCTTTGTTCCTGGGGTTCCGCCAGTGCTCCAGGATCACTTCCTCGTAAGGGCTCATCCCAGCGCCTCCCACACCCGATCCAGGGCCGACAGGAAGGTGTCCACCTCCTCCGGGGTATTGTAGACGTAGAAGGAAACCCGGCAGCTGGCCGGGATACCAAGCAGCCGGTGCAGGGGCTGGGCGCAGTGATGGCCAGCCCGGATGGCGATCCCCTCCTGATCGAGGAGGGTGGCTACATCGTGGGGGTGGATGCCCCGCAGGTTGAACGCCACCACCCCGCCCCGGGCCTCCGGCTCCGTGGGGCCGTACACGGTCACGTAGTCCCTCTCCAGCAGCCCCTCCAGGGTCCGGGCGGTGAGCTCGAGGTCGTGTCGGCGCACCTCCTCCATCCCCAGGGAGGACAGGTAGTCCACCGCCGCCCCCAGGCCCACGGCCTGGGCGACCGGGGGCGTCCCCGCCTCGAACTTGTAGGGGACATCGTTCCAGGTGGCCCGATCCAGCCATACCTCCCGGATCATCTCCCCCCCGGTGAGGAAGGGGGGCAGCTTCTCCAGGAGCTCTTTTCGGCCCCACAGGACTCCGATCCCGGTGGGCCCCAGCATCTTGTGGCCGGAGAAGGCCAGGAGATCCGCCCCCAGCTCCCGCACCGAGACCGGCAGGTGGGGCACGGACTGGGCGGCGTCCACCACCACCACCGCCCCCACCTTGTGGGCCAGCTCGGCGATCTCTGGCACGGGGTTGATGGTCCCCAGCACGTTTGACACGTGCACTGCCGCCACCACCTTCGTGCGGTCCGAGATCGCCTCGGCGAGCTCCCCTAGGTCCAGCTCCCCCTCCGGGGTCACCCCCACCGGCACTAGCCTCGCCCCCTTCCGCCGGGCCAGCTGTTGCCAGGGGATGAGGTTGGCGTGGTGCTCCATGGCCGTGACCACGACCTCGTCGCCCTCCCCCACCAAAAGCTCCCCCAGGGAGTAGGCCGCCAGGTTCAGGGCCTCGGTGGTGCCATGGGTGAACACGATCTCTTCGGGGGCTGCCCCGATGAACCGGGCCACCTTGGCCCGGGCCTCCTCATAGAGGTCGGTGGCCTCGGCGGCCAGTTGATAGAGCCCTCGGTGCACGTTGGCGTTGTGCTCGCGATAGAAGCGGGCCACCGCCTCGATCACCTGGCGGGGCTTTTGGGAGGTGGCCCCCGAATCCAGGTATACGAGGGGCCTTCCGTTCACCTTCCGCTCCAGGATTGGGAAATCGGCCCGCACGGCTTTCACGTCGATCATCCCACCGCCCCCTCGAAGGACATCTCCAATAGCCGCTTCAGCTCCAATGCGTACTCCAGGGGGATCTCCTTCAGGATGGGGGACACGAACCCGTTCACGATCAGGCTCATGGCCTCCTGCTCCGTGAGTCCCCGGGACATCAGGTAGAACAGGTGGTCCTTGGAGATGCGGCCCACGGTGGCCTCGTGGGCGAGTTCCACCTCGTCGTTCTCCGCGTCCAGGACGGGGATGGTCTCCGTCTTGGCCCCAGGGGAAAGGAGCAGGGTGGAGCACTCCACGTGCCCTTTGGCCCCCCGAGCTTCCGGGGACACGTACACCTTCCCCCGGAAGGTGGCCTTGGCGTCCCCTTGGATCACCGAGCGGGAGACGAGCCGAGAACTGGTGTTAGGCGCCAGGTGCAGTGCCCGCGCCCCCACGTCCAGGTGCTGGCCGTCCCGGGCGAAGGTGAACCCCAGGTTCTCGGTGCTGGCCCCCGGCCCGACGAGCACCGTGGTGGGATAGAGCATGGTCACCTTGCTCCCCAACGAGCCGGATACCCAGTCCACCCGGGCCTCGGCATGGGCGATGGCCCGCTTGTTGTTCAGGTTGTACACGTTCCGGGACCAGTTCTGAATGGTGGTGAACCGTACGTGGGCCCCCTCTTTGGCCACGATCTCCACCATCCCGGAGTGGAGGGCGACCTTGGTGTAGCGGGGGGCAGAGCACCCCTCGATGTAGTGCACCGAGCTGCCCGGCTCGGCCACGATCAGGGTGTGCTCGAATTGCCCCACCCCTTGTGTCTGCATTCGGAAGTAGGCTTGCAGGGGGATTTCCACCTCCACCCCCTCCGGCACCCACACGAACGTCCCCCCGGACCATACCGCCCCATGCAGGGCGGCGAACAGGTTGTCCTCGGGGGGGATGACCTTCATGAAGTGCTGCCGCACGAGGTCCGGGTGCTCCCGCACCGCCTCCTCCATGGGGAGGAAGATCACCCCTTGGGCCCCCACCTCCTCCAGGATGGACCGGTACACCACCTCCGAGTCCACTTGGGCCCCCAGGCCGGCCAGGGCTTCCTTCTCCGCCTCCGGGAGGCCCAGGGCATCGAAGGTCTTTTTGATCTCTTCCGGCAACTCCTCCCAGCTGGCTACCGGCTCCACCGACCGCAGGTAGTAGGTGATGTCCGAGAGGTCCACCTCCGACAGGTCCGGGCCGAACCTGGGCATGGGGAGGCGGTGGAAGATCTCGAGCGCCCGCAGGCGCAACCGGAGCATCCACTCCGGCTCCCCTTTTTCCCGGGAGATCTCTTCCACGATCCCTTTGGTGAGTCCGCGTTGGAGCGCCGTCTTTTCCTTCATCGCTGCACCGCCTTGAAGCCCTCCGCTTCAATGGTCCGGGCCAACTCCGGCCCCCCGGCCTGGACGATCCTCCCTTCCTGGAGCACGAACACCCGCGCCGGGGGCACGTGCTCCAGGATCCTGGGGTAGTGGGTGATGATCAACACCGTGGTGCCGGCCTCGGCCAGCTCCCGGATGGCCCGGGCGATGACCTTGACCGCGTCCACGTCCACCCCAGAATCCGACTCATCCAGGAGCGCCACCCGGGGGCGGAGCAGCCACGCCTGGAGGAGCTCGGCTCGTTTCTTCTCCCCCCCGGAGAAGCCCACGTTCAGCTCCCGATCGGCGAGCTCCTCCAGGGAGAGGCGCCTGACTGCCTTGGGATAGGCCTCTTGGAACTCGCAGAACCCGTGCCCTTGATCCCCGCAAGCAAGGCGCATGAACTCCCGCAGCCTCACCCCCTCCACCTCGGGGGGGTATTGGAACGCCAAAAACAGCCCCATCTTCGCCCGCTGGTCCGGAGGCAAGTGGGTAATGTCCTCGCCGGAGAGCAGGACCCTCCCGCGCTCTACCCGGTAGTCGGGATGTCCGGCCAGGGCGAAGGCCAGGGTGGACTTCCCCGAGCCATTGGGGCCCATGAGGGCGTGGATCTCCCCCTCCTCCAGGGCCAGGCTCACACCTTTTAGGATGGGTTGGCCCTCCACACTTACGTGCAGGTCTTTAATTTTCAGTATCGGCATGGCGGAAAAGGTTACCTTTTAGGTCCAGTTTTATCAAGGGAGCCCTGCCGGGCGTGCGGTTATACTTCGGTTCAGCATGGACGTCATTATCGGGTTGGAGATCCACGTGCAGCTCGCCACCCGCACCAAGCTGTTCTGCCGCTGTCGGGCCGACTACTTCGCCGCCGAACCCAACACCCTCACCTGCCCCGTGTGCCTGGGGATGCCCGGGGCCCTGCCCGTCCCCAACCGCAAGGCGGTGGAGTACGCCCTCAGGGTGGCGTTCGCCCTGGGAAGCGAGGTGCAGCCCCGCTCCCAGTTCGACCGCAAGAACTACTTCTACCCGGACCTCCCCAAGGGGTATCAGATCACCCAGCGGGCGGTGCCGCTAGCGGTGGGGGGTGAGCTTGTCTACCTCCTGGACGGGGAGGAACGGCGAGTACGCATCCGGGAGCTCCACATCGAGGAGGACGCCGGCAAGCTCATCCACACCCCGGACGGAGCCCTGGTGGACATGAACCGGTGCGGGGTGCCGCTGGTGGAGATAGTGACCGAGCCCGACCTCCGAGCCCCCCGGGAGGCGCGGGAGTTCCTGCGGGCCCTCAGGACCCTGCTCCGTCACCTGGGGGTGTCCAATGCGGACATGGAGAAGGGGGAGCTGCGGTGTGACGCCAACCTCTCTTTGTCTCAAGACGGGGAGCTGGGCACCAAGGTGGAGATCAAGAACCTGAACTCGTTCCGGGGGGTGGAGCGGGCGCTAGCTAAGGCCGCCCAGGCCCAAGCGGAACCGCTGTCCCGGGGAGAGCGGGTGATGCAGGCCACCTACGGCTGGGACGAGACCCGGG
This sequence comes from Candidatus Bipolaricaulota bacterium, assembly GCA_021129895.1. Lineage (GTDB taxonomy): Bacteria > Bipolaricaulota > Bipolaricaulia > Bipolaricaulales > Bipolaricaulaceae > UBA3574. Next base: position 861 of record JAJOKL010000061.1, on the reverse strand, counting down.
GAGAGCTTCTGCTTCAGCGCCAGAAGGAGGAGGCCCATGACTACCGCTACTTCCCGGAGCCGGACCTGGTGCCGCTTGAACTGTCCCCGGAATTCTTGGCGCAGGTAAAGGAGGGGATGCCGGAGCTCCCCTGGGCCCGGCGGGACAGGTTCGTCAGCCAATACGGGCTTTCAGCTCGGGACGCGGAGGTGCTCCTCGCTGAGCCGACCCTGGCGGATTACTTCGAGCAGGTGGCGGCCGGGGTGGGGGACGGCCGGGAGGCGGCAAACTGGGTGCTATCGGAAGTGCTTCGGTACTGGCGGGAGGGGCCACCAGTGCCGGCTGGGGAGTTGGCGGAGCTGATCCGCCGAGTGCGGGCAGGAAGGGTTTCCCGCACCAACGCGAAACAGGTGTTGGAGGAAGCGGCGGAGGGGGGAAGGTCGTTGCTGGAGCTGCTTGAAAGCCGGGCCCTGGAGCAGGTGTCGGATGAGGAGGAGCTCCGGCGGCTGGCCCGGGAGGCGATCGCCGCCCATCCTCAGGCGGCGGCCGACTTTCGGGCGGGCAAGGCCCAGGCGTTGGGGTTCCTGGTGGGGCAGGTGATGCGGGCCACCCGGGGCCGGGCCGACGCGAAAAAACTGTCCCAGATCCTGCGGGAGCTTCTGACCGAGTGAAAAAACTCCGGGCGGGAGGGGGAGCCTGGGATCAGTCCTCGCTGGCAAGGCGGGTGGGATCGCACAGTTCGATCTCCGGGACGCCCTGGTAGAGGTCGATCTCCCCGTAGACCAACACTGTAACCCCCTGCAGCGTCCGCCAGAAGCGGGCCCCGAACTGGGTCTCAAACCTGCCCACGCAGCGGGCCGGGATGTAGACGGTGAACCGGTT
>JAJOKL010000160.1 GCA_021129895.1 Candidatus Bipolaricaulota bacterium | reverse complement strand
CGGCTATCTTCCGCAAGAATCCAGGTCGATTGGGAAGCTCCACCGCCACCGCCTCCCGCTCCTCCACCGGCAGTTCCGCCCCAGCGAGAGCCTCTCGGGCGTAGAGCTGGGCGTCTGTGAGAAGATGGATCTCCGCTTCTTCCCCGCTGACTTCCACGTGCACGGCCTGGATGTTGATGCCCATGTCGGAGAGGAGCTGGGATATCTCCTTCAGGAGCCCCACCCGGTTTTCCGTCCTGACCACGAGCTCCTTTACACACCGTGCGACAGGCATCTTCACCACCCCCGCAGTATAAGCCTCAGGCCCCATGGTGCCTATACCCTGAGGAGGTGTTGGCGGAAGGTCGGCTGTCAGCCAGTCTTTACCTTGCTCACCTCGGCCACAAGGGCCATCACCCCTAGCATGCAAGCCGGTTTCCGCATGACTGGATTCTAACCCCGTGGCAGCTGGGGTCGCCGGCAAGGACCTCCCACGAGAGCCTGTATCATTCGCACCATGAACGGCCAGGGCTTGGGGTGGCGGGTTTGGGCGGCGGTGGCGGTGATGCTGCTCCTGTGGGCGTCGGCCTTCGCCGCCATCCGGGCCGCCCTTTTGGCTTTTCCGCCTGGGGAGCTGGCCCTGCTCCGGTTCCTGGTGGCCTCGGCCACGTTGGGGGGCATCACCGTGGCCCGCCGGGCCCCGCTACCCCGCCGGCGCGACCTCCCGGTCCTCTTCCTGCTGGGGCTCACGGGCATCACTTTCTATCACCTGGCGCTCAACTACGGGGAGGTGGTGGTGACCGCCGGGGCGGCCAGCCTGCTCATCGCCTCCGCCCCCATGTTCACCGCCCTGCTCGCCACGTTCGTGTTGGGGGAGAGGCTGCCCCCGCTCGGTTGGCTGGGGATTGGGCTCGGCCTTGTGGGGGTGGCGTTGATCTCCCTGGGGGAAGGGGGCGGGGTGCGGTTGGAGCCCCGGGCGCTGGTGATCTTGGGAGCGGCCATCTCCGCCAGCCTGTACACCGTGCTCCAGAAACGCTACATCGTCCGGTATCCGCCCCTGGCGTTCACCACCTATTTCGTGTGGGCCGGGACCATCCCTTTGCTCGTCTTCCTCCCCGGCCTCCTTAAGACGCTGCCACACGCCCCGCCCGCGGCCATCGCCGCAGCGGTGTACCTGGGGGTGTTCCCTGCCGGACTCGCCTACGTGCTGTGGGTGTACTGCCTGACCGTGCTCTCTGCCTCGCGCCTGTCCAGCTTCCTCTACCTCAACCCGGTGCTGGCCATCGGGATCGCCTGGGGGTGGCTGGGGGAGGTGCCCACTTGGCCATCCCTGGTGGGCGGGGTGGTGGCTATCGCCGGGGTGATACTGGCCGCCCGCGGTCCGGGTGTGGAACCGGGGAAAGCTGGGCCATAATGGGGCATGCGCATCCCGATTGAAGCGCTCCTCTCCGCTCACCCGTTCGTGGGAGAGATCCTGGACCGGCTTTCCCGGGCCGGGCACCGGGCGGTGATCGTGGGGGGTGCGGTGCGGGACGCCCTGCTCGCCCACCGGGCCGGCGAGCCCTACGTCCCCCAGGACGTGGACATTGCCACTTCCGCCACCCCCGGGGAGATAAAGCGGCTATTTCAGGACCGGCCGGTGCTCACCGTGGGGGAGGCGTTCGGGGTAGTGATCGTGGTGGCCCCGGACGGGCGCCAGTATGAGGTGGCCACCTTCCGCAGCGAGCGGGGCTACACCAACGGCCGCCGTCCGGATCGGGTGGCCTGGAGCACCTTGGAGGAGGACCTTCTGCGGCGGGACTTCACGGTGAACGGGCTCGCCGCCCGCCCGGACGGGGAGGTCATCGATCTGGTGGGTGGGCTTGCGGATCTCGAGGCCGGGGTCATCCGTACCATCGGCGACCCCCGGACCCGGCTCTCCGAGGACTACCTCCGGATGCTCAGGGCGGTGAGGTTCGCTTGCCAGCTCGGCTTTTCCATCGAGGCCCGCACCCGGGAGGCGATCCGGGCCCACGCCGGGAGGATCACCGGGATCTCCTGGGAGAGGGTCCGGGAGGAGTTGGTGAAGATCCTCGTCAGCCCCCGGGCCGCCCAGGGGTTTAGGCTGCTGGATGAGCTGGGGCTCCTCCAGCATATCCTGCCGGAAATCGTCGCCCTGAAGGGCGTTCCCCAAGCCCCGGAGTATCACCCCGAGGGGGACGTGTTCGCCCACACCCTGCTCGCCCTGGAGGTGGCGGACGCCTTGGGCTTCCCCCCCCTGGTCAAGCTGGGGGTGCTGTTCCACGACGCGGGGAAGGGGGAGGCCCTACAGCGTTCCGGGGGGGAGCACTCCGGCGGGCACGAGCTTTTGGGAGAACGCCTGGCAGAGGCAGCCATGAGGCGACTCCGCTTTTCCACCCGGGAGATCGACCATGTTAGGTTCCTAGTGCGGGAGCACATGCGGGCCGGGCGGCTGGCGGAGATGGGCCTGGGAAAGCAGGTGCGGCTCCTTTCCTCCGGGGAAGATGAGGAGGCCCCGCTGGAGGATTTCACCGCCAGGTTCCCCACCTTCTCCGACCTTTTGCGCCTGTTCATCTGCGACGCCGAGGCCTCCGCCCACCGCGCCTCCGCCTGGCTTCCCTTGCTCTCCCACGTTGTCAGGTTGCACCTGCACGTGCGGAGGATACAGGGCCTCAAGCGGGCGAGGGAGCTGATCTCCGGGGACGACCTCATCGCGTTGGGGGAGCCGCCCGGGCCGCGGCTGGGAGAGGTGCTTTCCGAGGTGCACGAGCGCATCCTGGCTGGGGAGATCGAAAGCAGGGAGGAAGCTTTGGAGTTCGCCAAAAGGCTCCTCAAAGGTCAGAGGTAACGTCCGTTACCCACCACGTGTCCCCTCCCTGGCTTCCCCCTTCCCTGGCGCGGGGGCCCGGCCGGCCGTAGCCTGACCCCGTCATGCGCCACTTGAACCTGGGCCCGGACTTGTCCCTCCCCCTGACCGAGGTCATCGGCCAATGCGTGGCCATCCTGGGGATCCGGGGATCTGGGAAATCCAACACCGCCGGGGTCATCTTCGAGGAGCTCCTCGCCGCCCGCTACCCCCTGTCTATTGTGGACATCGACGGCGAGTACTTCGGGCTCAAGGAGAAGTACGAGGTGCTGGTGGTGGGGGCGGGGGAGAACGTGGACATCGAGCTCGATGTGGACGCCGCTCCCGGGGTGGCCGAGCTCTCCCTGCGGGAGGGAGTGCCGGTGATCCTGGATGTTTCGGACATGCTCGCCGAAGAGCGGGAGCTGTTCGTCTTGGAGTACCTTACCCGCATCTGGTCCCTGGCCGGAAAGATCAGAAAACCCTACATGATCGGGATCGAGGAATGCCACGAGTTCATCCCCCAGGGGGTGAGGACGGACCTCAAGGAGGTCATCGCCCGTATCGCCCTGCGGGGGCGCAAGCGGGGCCTGGGGGCGGTGATCATCTCCCAGCGGTCGGCCAAGGTGGAGAAGGACGTCCTCACCCAGGCCGGCATGCTGTTTCTGCACCGGGTGGTGCACGAGGTGGACATGCGCGTCTACTCCGAGCTCCTCCCCTGGCCCAAGGCCGAGGTCAAGGAGCAGGTAACCGGCCTGGGGGTGGGGGAGTGCATCTACCTCTCCGGGCAGAGCATCCGCAAGGTAAAGATCCGGCCCCGGAAGACCTTCCACGGGGGGTTCACCCCCTCGTTCAAGCCGGTGGAGACCCCGAAGCTTCGGCAGGTGCGGGGGGAGATCCTGGCTGCCATCCACAAGTTCAAGGAGGAGAAGGACGGGGCCGGCGATGGTGAGCTCCAACTCAAGCTGGAGAAACTGGAAGCAGAGCTAGCCCTGAAGGAGGCCAGGATCAGGGACCTGGAGCGACGCCTCCGGGAACGCCATACTCCCCTACCTCCCCCAGCCCCCCCGGCTCCGGAGCCTCCCCTGGAAGACCCCGTGCCGCCCGCCTTCGACCTCCCACCAGAAGTGCTGCGGAAGGTGGAGCGCCTGCTGCGGAGGTTGGGACGCCTTCCCATCCACGAGCGCCGCCTGGTGGCGTTCCTCGCCTCCCGGGAGCCCCGCTCCTACACCACCGCGGAGCTCGCCGCCTGGGCGGACTGCGCCGAGGCCACGCTGCTGGCGGAACCCCCCACCGAACTGGTGGAGATGGGCCTGCTTTCCTGCGAACGCCTGGCCCGGGGGATCACCTACCGGGCCCAACTGAAGGCGTTCGTGAATCGGGCCTTCTCCGGTTTCCTCCCCGAACTGGGACCGGAAGGCTGCCATCAGCTGGTGTGTTACCTGCGGGGGAGGCTATGCCAACTTTCCGCTCTAGAACGCGATTTTAGTCGGATAGCTTGACGGCCCACCGGTCCCCGTGCTAGGATTCTATAAAGGGGGGATCAGGTGAAAGTTCGCATCGTCGAGCGCTACGACTCAGATTTGGACACCGTAAAGCAGTACGTGCTCAAGAAATTGGACGGCCTGTCTCGTTACTTCGACCAGATCATCAGCATCGATGCCATTCTGGAGGTGGAGCGGGGCCGGCACATAGTGGAGCTGGTGGGGCACCTGGTCAACCGCAAGATCATCAAAGCGGAAGCCTCAAGTGGGGATATGTATGCCTCGGTGGACCAGGCAGTGGACAAGCTCCAGCGGCAGCTGGTCAAGTACAAGGAACAGCTGCGGGTGGAGCGGAAGACTGGCAGGCCGGAGGTCTCCCCCCAGCCCCAGGAACAGGACTCCCCGCGCATCGTCCGCATGGAGACCTATTTCCGCAAGCCGATGACTCCCGAAGAAGCGGTGCTGCAGCTTGAGGCCAGCGGGCGGGAGTTCCTGGTGTTCTTCAACGCGGCGGACGACACGCCGGCGGTGGTCTTCCGTCGGGGAAACGGAGAGTATGGGCTCATCATCCCGCGGCGTTAGGAAAGGAGCTTGATGGCGAAAGCCCTGGTGCTCTACTCGGGCAGCCTGGCGAGTAAGGTCACCCTCAGGCTGGCCCAAGGGGTGCCGGGGCTTGAGTTGAAGGTCCTCTACTTCCGGTCCCCGTTCTTCCTGGAGCCGGAAGAAGTTGAAGATCGCCTTTACCCTTCGGGCGGGGGCCTGGGCACCAAAACCCTGAAGCGGGAATACCTGGGGATGGCCGCCAGTGGTGATGACCTCCCCTTCCCCTGTGGGGCCTGTCGGTGGGTGCTCCTGTCTCGGGCCGCCCGGCTGCTGCGGCGGGGACGCTTGGATTACGTGATCACCGGGGAAATCGTGGGGAAAGGGGGTCTGGACGCCCCCCAGCTTGTGACCTTGGAACGGGAGCTGGGCCTGGCCGGCCGGGTGGTGCGGCCCCTGTCGGGACGGCTCCTCCCCCCCACCTTGGCCGAACAGCAGGGACATTGGCCGCCAGGGCTGCTGTTCGATCTCACCTCCCCGGACGGGGAACGCCTGGAGCTGCTGGCCCGCTCTCTGGGGGTGCCCCCAGGGGTGGAGGCCGAGGAACGCTGTCACCTGGCCAACCCCGTGTACGTAGCCCGCCTGCGCGGACTTCTGGCTCGGGAGTCCCCCACCGTCAACACCCTGCGCTTGCTCACCTTCCGCCACTTCTACCACCTGCCGCCGGACTTCAAGGTGGTGGTGGCCCTGGATCAGCACGAGCAAGCCCTGCTCCAGACACTGTTTTTGCCCACCGACATGCGCCTTTATTTCTCCCTGCCCCGCTCTCCCCTGGTGTTAGTGCGAGCGGATTGGTCCACCCATCCCCAGCGGTGTCGCCTGGAAGCCGCCACTGCGGCGGCCCGAATCGCCCTGGCCCTGGCCGGCTTTTCCCCGGGAGCCCTGTGCGAGCTTCGCTTCCGGTTCGAATGGGAGGAGGAAACCAGGCGATTGGCGGTTGCTGCCCCGGCCTCCCTGGAGGAGGCCTTGATGCCGGCCTCGACCGAGGTATACTTGGCACGTTGAAGCCGGTTCATACACCCGGCCTGTGTATTGATTCCAGTGGGCCGCGCCCTGATCCGGGTGCGGTTGTATCTTCCCGGCGGGACGGGATTGCCCAATGGGAAAGGGTGGAGAAGTTTTCATTGGGCCCATGAAGGGCCAGGTTGAACCGTAGAGGGGCCCTTGGATCACCTCAACCCAGGGGAGGTGGATGATGCCGATCTATCGCTACGAATGCAAACGCTGCGGGGCGGAATTCCGCGAGCTGGTAGCCCGCGGCGACGGGCCGCTGGTTCGCTGCACTGCCTGCGGCTCCCACGATGTGACCCGGCTCTTGCCCCGGTTCGGGGTGGTCTATAAAGGGAGCGGCTTTTACACCACCGAGTATCGGAGGAAGTCCTCCGGTTCAAGCGAAGGCGGCGGCTCCAAGTCGGAGGGTTAACCCGGTTCCGGAACCGGGTTAAAGGAGGCATGGAAGTTTTTGGTTTGAGAACCGGTGATTAGGCTGCAGGGCCTGTTCTGGCGCCACTCCAGGACCAGGAAGAGGTGGGCGCACCAGATGAGGGTACTTGCCCCTGGAACTTTTACGGATCCAGGCACAACAGGGCCTGTTGCGAGGCTCTGTTCCACGTTGGGTCCACCTCCACTAAGCA
>JAJOKL010000039.1 GCA_021129895.1 Candidatus Bipolaricaulota bacterium | reverse complement strand
CCTTGCGGGCCGTAAAAAGCAGCCACTGGGACAGGCTGGACGAGGAAGACCGGAAAGAGCTCGACAGGCGTATCCAAAGGACGGAGCAGTCGGTGGAGGAGCGGATACTGGGGAGTTGGAGGCACCTTTGCTGGCTAGACCCCCAAGGGCCGCGCTGGACGGACCTGGGGACGCCCCACATGGGGCCGGCTAGGTCCCTGGGTGGCCGCGTGGTGGATTACCTCAGGGATTGCGATCGCTGGACCGAGGACATCGCCCCTCGAAAACTAGCTGAGCTCGCTTTCGGGCCCGAACAAGGGGAGAAGCTGTATCGAGAGGTGCGGGACGTGTTCTACTGCGTGCCCGGGAATCCCATCCTGCCGGAGCGGGCGCTGCGGAAGGCCATTCGGGAGGGGGTACGCGAGGGGATCTTCGGGATCAGATTTGGCGGCACGCTTCACTTCAAGCGCGAGATCCCGGACACCCTGATCGACCCTGAGGCGTTGATCGTGCCCAGGGAGGTGGCCGAGGCCGAGCAAGCCCCGGTGGAGGAGGTCAAGGAATCCCGCGGTGAAGGTGCCCAGGCAGAGGGCGGCCCCGTGGGTCCCCCAGCTCCGCCCCGGGCTGAAGGCGTGCCCCAAAAACTGCGGTTGCGCCTGCGCATTCCCTGGGACAGGCTGGCCGACATCCAGCGGGGGGTGATCCTGCCCCTGCGGGGCAAAAGCAAACGGTTGGAACTCGAGATCACCATCAACGCCGAGTCGGAGGAGGGATTCAGCGAGGATGTTCTGGAGACCAAGGTGCGCGAGACCTTGAAACAGCTCGGGGTGGACTGGTCGGAGGAATTTTCCTAAGGGGCTCGGGGAAGCACGTAGAGCAGGATGGAGAAGTAGTGGCAGGTGCTTCCGGCCAGGACGAACAGGTGCCACACAGTGTGCATGAACGGAAGGCAGCGCCCCAGGGCGTAAAACAGCACCCCCACCGTGTAGGAAAGCCCCCCGGCCACCACCAACCAGAACCCAGTTGCGGGAAGCACGAGAAAAAGTTCCCGCATGGCCAGCACCGCCAGCCAGCCCATCCCCAGGTACATGAGCACCCAGGCCACCTTGAACCGCTCCCGGAACCACAGCTTGAACACGATCCCCAGCCCGGCCAGGGCCCAGATGGCCCCTAGCAGCCCCCAGCCCCAGGCCCCCCACAGGGGAAGCAGGCAAAACGGGGTATAGGTGCCGGCGATGAGGAGGTAGATGGCCAGGTGATCGAACAGCTTCAGGCCCGGACGGGTGGCTACCGCCTTGGCCCCGTGGTACAGGCTGGAGGCCGTGTACAGGAGCACCAGGGAGATCCCGTAGATCAGGGCCGCGGCCAGGGCCCGCGGGTCCCCGGCCCCATGCCCCACCGCCACAAGGCCCCCCAGCCCGGCCAGGCTCAACACCGCCCCCAGGCCGTGCAGCCCCGAGTTTATGATCTCTTCCCAAAATCTTCTTTGCATGGCCGATAGGTCTAGCCACGTACCATTTGTGGCATAATGTTACAAGCTGAACCCACCAGGAGGTGGTATGGGGTGCGGGTTCGAAGATTGGTCTGGATAGCGGGATTGGTAGCTCTTCTGGGAGGTGGGCTCTTCGCCCAGGAGGTGCAGACGCCTTCGGCAACGCTTGAGGACGTGATCACCGTTGTGCAGGAGAACCCCTACGTGCCAGAGGAACTGGCTCAGGTACTGTCTGCCTTCGTAGCCTCAGCTGTGGAGCAAGGTGCTCTGACCCCAGAGCAGGTACTGGAGCTATTGGCCACTGTGGGTTGGGACCAGCTGACCGATGAGGATGCGGTTGGTTTTGTGGTGCGGGCGTTGGAGCTGGCCTTGATAGCCGTGACCGCAGAAGAGGCGGCTTACGATGAGGTGCTGACCAAGCTTACGGAGATGGCTGAGTCCGGGGAGCTGGGGCCTCTGGCTTCCGAAATTCAAGATGAGGCTGCCTTAATCGGATTGGCCACCGCCTTGTTAAAAAGCACACAGGAACTTACCCCCGAGTTGTTGGAGGAGATAGAGGATCTGGTAACCGAGGGGGTGCCACCAGGGCAGGTCATCCACACGATTAGGTCGCTGATCAGGGAGGGGGCCAGCGAGGAGGAGATCATCGAGGCGCTGGATGAGCTGGATGAACACGGCCCGCCCTTTGGACAGGGCAAGCCTGAGGATGACGAGGATGAGGACGACGAGGACCTTGGCTGCACCGACTGTGACGACGATGGCCATGAGGACCACGGACCACCCGCCGACCTAGGGAAGCCCGATGATGACGATGACGAGGAGGATGAGGGACGCGGTCCACCCTCTAGCCTCGGGAAGCCTGGTGACGACGATGAAGATGAGGACGAAGGGCATGGTCCTCCCCCTGGGCGTGGGAGGCCCGGCGATGAGGATGAGGAAGAGGATGACGAGGAAGAAGGAGGCCACGGCCGGCGTGGGGGATAACTAGGGTTAGCTCACCTCCGCTGCCCACCCTCGGTGACGGCCCCGCGCGGGCCGTCACTTTTTGGGCAAGGCCCTGGATTTCCTGGTACCATCTCCCCGAGGAGGGGAGAGATGATCAAGGAGAGAGCCTGGAAGTACGGGGACGACGTGAACACGGACGTCATCTTTCCTGGCCGCTACACCTACGCCCGCATGGAGCCCGAGGAGATGGCCAAGCACGCCCTAGAGGACCTGACCCCAAGTTCGCCAAGGAGGTCCGGCCGGGGGATGTGATCGTGGCGGGGAGGAACTTCGGCTGCGGTTCCTCCCGGGAGCAGGCGGCCACCTGTCTTGTGGCCGCCGGGGTGGGGGCGGTGATCGCCAAATCATTCGCCCGCATCTTCTTCAGAAATGCCATCAACAACGGCCTTCCGGCCTTGGAAATCCCCGAGGCGGTGGACCCCATCCAGCCGGGGGATGAGGTGGAGATCGACCTCGAGCAAGGGGTGCCCCGGCATCGAGGGGTGGAATACGAGTTCCCTCCCCTCCCCAAGACGGTGTTGGAGATCCTGGAGGACGGGGGTCTGATCCCACACCTCAAGAAAAAGCTCGCCAAGGAGGGATGAGGATGGCGAAGTATCGGATCGCGTATCTCCCCGGGGACGGGGTGGGGGTGGAGGTACTGGAAGCAGCACGCCTGGTCCTGGACGCGGGGGTTTCGACGCCGAGTACATCCACGGGGACGTGGGCTGGGAGTTCTGGTGCAAGGAGGGGAATCCCCTCCCCGACCGCACCATCGAAATCCACAAGAACACCGACGCCTGCCTTTTCGGGGCCATTACCTCCAAGCCCAAGGACGAGGCGGAAAGGGAACTGGCTCCCGAGCTCAGGGGCAAGGGCTACACCTACTTCTCCCCCATCGTGGCCCTCCGGCAGATGTTCGACCTCTACGCCAACGTCCGCCCCTGCCGGGCCTTTCCCGGCAACCCCCTCAACTTCCAGGACGATATCGACCTGGTGGTGTTTCGGGAGAACACCGAGGGGCTCTATGCCGGGGTGGAGTTCCACCCGGTGCCGGAGGAGGTAGTGGAGACCCTCCGCAAGCACTCCCCCAAGATGGAGCGGTTCGCCTCCTTCCCTCGGGACGAGCTCGCCATCTCCTGCCGCATCTTCACGAAAAGGGGCTGCGAGCGGATCGTGCGGGCCGCCTTCGAGTACGCCAAGAAACACGGCTACCCCACGGTGACGATCGTGGAAAAACCCAACGTGATCCGGGAGACGAGCGGGATGATGGTCCGGATCGCCCGGGAGATCGCCAATGACTACCCGGGGATCGAGCTCTGGGAGACCAACATCGACGCCATGTGCATGTGGCTAGTTAAGAACCCCCAGAATTACGGGGTTTTAGTCTCATCCAACATGTTCGGTGACATCCTTTCGGACCTTGCGGCGCAGCTCGTGGGGGGCTGGGGTTCGCGTCGGCGGGGAACATCGGCGAGGATTACGGCGTGTTCGAGCCCACCCACGGCTCTGCCCCCAAGTACGCGGGACAGTACAAGGTGAACCCCACAGCCGCCATCCCGGCGGCCAAAATGATGTTGGACTGGCTGGGGGAAACGGAGCGGGCAGCCAGGATTCAAGACGCGGTGGCTCAAGTGATCGCCGAGGGGCAGGTGCGCACCTACGACCTGGGGGGCAGCGCCTCCACCCTGGAGATGGCCGAGGCCATCACCGAGGTGGCCAAGGGGTAAACGATGAGCGCGATGAAGGAGAGGATCTACAAGCTTTTGGAGAAGGCGCCTGGTGGAACCCATGATGGCCCGTGTATTCTGCGTGAGGAAGTTTCATTCCTTTGAGCTATTAGGGGGAGGGAAATGGGCAAAACCGTTATCGAGAAGATCTTCTCAGCCCACTCGCGGGACGAGGTGGCGCCGGGGCGGGTGATCTGGCTGGAGATAGACGTGCGGAGCGCCCGCGACTTCGCCGGGGCCAACGTGGTGAAGCGCTTTCGGGAGGCCTATCCCGGGGAGCGGGTGGCCGACCCCCGGAAGACCTTCTTCACCTTCGACTGCAACGCCCCGGCCAACACCATCGCCTACGCCCAGAACCAGCAAGTTTGCCGCCTATTCGCTAGGGAACAGGGAATCAAGGTTTACGACGTGAACTCCGGGATCGGCTCGCATGTCTTGATCGAGGAGGGCCTCGCCGTGCCCGGCGCCACGGTGGTGGGCACCGACTCCCACCTCAACATCCTGGGGGCGGTGGGAGCATTCGGCCAGGGGATGGGGGACGTGGACATCGCCTTTGCCTTCCGACATGGGAGGACGTGGTTCGAGGTCCCCCCCACCATGCGGGTGGTGGTCACCGGCCGCTACGAATTCCCCACCACGGCCAAGGACCTGACCTTGGCGCTGGTGGGCAGGCTGGGCGCCCGAGGGGCGCTGGGCAGGGCGGTGGAGATTGTGGGGGAGCAGGTGGAGGCCCTGGATCTTGCCAGCCGGATCACCCTCTGCTCTATGGCCACCGAGATGGGGGCCATCATCTCCTTCCTCCCCCCCGGAGGAGGTCCTCTCCCTGGCGAGGGAGGCCTCTGGCCGGGAGGACCTGGTCTACCCCACCCCGGATCCGGACGCCGAGTACCCGGAGACGGTGGAGCTGGACGTCGCGGGGCTGCGCCCCAAGATCGCCGCCCCCCCGCGGCCGGACAACGTGTACGACGTGGCCGAGCTCGAGGGGGAGCGGGTGGATACGGTGTTCGTGGGCTCCTGTACCAACGGGCGCTACGAGGACATCAGGCTGGTGGCTGAGATCCTCAAACGGAGGAAGGTGGCCCCGGGGGTGGTGCTCAAGGTGGCCCCCGCCACCCGCAGGGTGTGGGGGAGGCTGCTCAAGGAGGGGTGGCTCGAGGCGCTGTACGATGCCAGGGCGGTTATCACCCACCCGGGCTGTGCCGGCTGCGCCCAAGGGCAGATCGGGATGACCGGCGAGGGGGAGGTCCAGCTCTCCACCGGGAACCGCAACTTCCCGGGCAAGCAGGGCAAGGGGCCGACCTATCTGTGCTCTCCCGCCACCGCCGCCGCGTCAGCCTTGCTGGGGAAAATCACCTCCCCGGAGCGATTGTGATGGAGCGAAGCAAAGATTGGATGGATCAGGCCAAACGAGATATCGAGCACGCGCGCAATGATCTTGGGAGCGCTTTCTATGAGTGGGCCTGCTTTTCGGCTCAACAAGCCGCTGAGAAGGCGGTCAAGGCGGTGTTCCAGAAGCTGGGAGCGGAGGCCTGGGGCCACTCAGTGGCCGATCTCCTCCTGGAGCTCAAGAAGGGGCATGGTGTCTCCGAGGAACTGATCGACCTTGCTCTGGAGCTCGACAAGGCCTATATCCCTACCCGCTATCCCAACGCCCATCCCTCCGGTTCCCCTAAAGTCCGTTACACTAAAACGGAGGCGGAGAGGCTGATCGGGCATGCGCAAAAGATCGTCGAGTTCTGTGAAGGTCTTCTATCCTCGCTTGGGCCGTGATGAGGCAGTGGGCCTCCTGCAGGAGCGGTTACCTGAGCTGGCGGATAAGCTCCCCTTGGTCAAAGCTGTGCTGTTTGGCTCCTATGCTAAGGGTAACTTCACTGTGGCAAGCGATATCGATCTGCTCCTCGTTTACACAGGGCCACCCCGGGAGGATGCCTACGCCCTGGCCAGGCGGGTCCTGGCCATCCCCCGTTTGGAAGTCCATGCCTATTCCGAAGAGGAATACCGGCGCCTAGGGGAGATCGTCCGCAGGATGGAGGAGGGCGGGATCGTAGTTTACCAGCGGAAGGAGGAAGAATGAAGCCTACGGAACTGACCGGAAGGCCTTGGCTGATTGTGGACGAGAGCGGACGGTTGATCGTCGACATCGATACCGACCAGATCTATCACAACGCGCACCTGGCCGTGACAGACCCCAAGGAGATGGCCAAATACGCGTTCGGGAACCTGGCGGGCTGGGAGGATTTTCCGGAGAAGGCGAGGCCCGGGGACATCCTGTTGGTGGGGGAGAACTTCGGGGCCGGCTCCTCCCGTCAGCATGCGGTGGAGTGTTTTCTGGCCCTGGGGATCGCCGCCATAGTCGGGAAGTCATTCGGAGCGATCTACAAGCGGAACGCCATCAACTCCGGCCTGCCGCTGCTGGAACTTCCCGATATGCCCGTGGAAGCCCTGCGGGGGCTTGACGAGGTGACGGTGGACCTGGAGACCGGGGAGGTCACCGGGCCTGACGGAGGCCTGATCGCCAGGGCCAAGCCCTTGTCCAAGGTGGCCCTGGAGATCTATCAGGCCGGCGGCCTGCTCCGGCTGAAGCTGTAGGGAAGATGGCTACCCTCCCTCAGATGC
>JAJOKL010000068.1 GCA_021129895.1 Candidatus Bipolaricaulota bacterium | reverse complement strand
TTCAAGGAACTCCTTTCTACCCTCCCCTTTATGGACCACCGCGTCCACCTGTTCACGGCGCAGCGTCAAGAGGGGCCCTGGCACCTGATCGCCGCTTCCTAAGTCCAAACCTCCAAAAAATCCCTCTAACCCAGTTCCATGAACCGGGCCGGGCGGGAGCCTGCCCCGCCCCCCTGAGATTTGCGGGGCAGGCTCTGTCTATGATCCAGTCCGCCGCGCGGCGGAATATCAGCCTGCCCCGCATCCGGTCCGGTTCCACCCCGACCTTCTTCGCCTCCTCCTCTAGCTCCTCCTCGCTGGGGAGGAGCCCCTTCTGCTCGGCAATCCTTTGGGCTAGGATCTCCCGGCGCAGCCGGCGGCGTACCGCTCCCTCCACCTCGCCCCTGAGCTCGGGCTTGATCCGGAGGGCTTGCATCTCCTCGTCGATGGCCCGGGCGAGAAGCCCCGGTGGGGGCTCGAGCTTCAGGTGATCGGCCAGGGCGTCCAGGGCCGCCAGGCGGAAGTTATGTCGCCGCTCCGCCTCCTTCTGGGTCAGGAGCTGCTCCCGCACCTTCTCCACCAGCTTCTCCCAGGACTCCTCCCCTAAGCTGGCGGCCGCCTCCTCCTCGTCCGGGATCAGGAGGCGATACACCCCTATCACCTGGAACTCCTCGGCGTGGCCTTCCTCGTCCTTGAGGACCACCGACGTCCCGGCGGTGACACCGAGGAGCTGTCGGCCGAGGGGGCGGGCCGGGTCGATCTCCGCCTCCCACATCCGCTCCCCACGGGCGATGCGCACCACGTCCCCGGCCTCGGCCGGGCCTTCCTTCGGCTCCAGCACCGCCGCCTGCCGCCGCACGTCCTCCAGCACCTGCTTCAGCTCCTCCTCGCTCACCTCGGCCGGCGGGGGCGCCTCCAACTGGAGGTCGAGCTGGTCCGGGACCTCTACCTCGGGGAGCACCTCGAACGTGGCCGTAAACGACAGGCCCTCCCCCCGCTGGAAGTCCACCTCCCCCACCTGGGGGGTGGTGACCGGCTCCAGGGAGGCCCGATCCAAGGTCTTCCCCAACCATTCCCGGATCAACAGGTCCTGCAGCTCCTGTTCGAATTCCCGCTCCCCGTAGCGGGCCAGCACCAGGTGCCGGGGGGCCTTGCCGGGGCGGAACCCCGGGATGAACACCTCTCGGGCGATCTCCCGGAGCAATCGCTCCTCGGCCCGGCGGATCGCTTCTCGGGGGACGGTGATCGTCACGGTCACCGTGTCCCCCTCCCGCCTTACCTCGAAACCCTCCAGTTCGTTTCCCTTTGCCCGGGATCCGTGAGGCCCCGAGTGTGGATAACCCCCTTCTACCATCCCCATTCAGTATCGCTCCCCTTCTTTGTGGCCACCAGGTGCCAAAGGTTCAAGGGCCGACCGATGAGCTCTGGCGTGTACACGTGGTCGAATCGCCGGATTCTAACCTAAAGAGGTCCCAATCCTCCAAACGCGGCCCGCGAAACGGGTTTGGAACCTGTTCCCGAGCCGCAAACCTCAGGCACCGGGCCCTAGTTTACCCCTGGATCCCCACGGATCCAGGTCTCGCCTAGCTTGCCCGCTTGCGGGCGGCCAGGACGTCCTCCCAAGGGAGGCAATTGAGCACGTGCTGGGCCTCGGCCCAGCCCCGCCGGCAGGTGATCACCCCCAGCTCCAGGAAATCCAGATGATCCGCGGCATGGGCGTCAGTGCCGATGATGAGCCGCACCCCCAGGCCGATCGCCTCCCGGATGTGCTCCGCGGACAAGTCCAACCGCTGAGGGTTGGCATTCACCTCCAGCAGGGTGCCCGTCTTGGCCGCCCGATGGAGCACCTCCTCCCAGTCCGCCTCGTACGGTGGACGCTCGCCGATGAGCCGGCCGCTGGGATGCCCCAGCACGTCCACATATTCGTTCTCCACCGCCCGGATCAGCCGCTCGGTCATCTCCGCCTTGGAGATACGGAAGTGGGAATGGAGCGAAGCGATCACCAGGTCTACCCGCTTGAGGAGGGCTTCCGGCACATCGATGGACCCATCCCGGGCGATGTTCGCTTCCACCCCGGACAGGATCCGAACCCCCTTCAGCCTCTCGTTCAGCTTTTCTATCTCCTCGATCTGCCGCAACAAGTCCTCCTCCGACAGGCCCTTGATGGCCTGGGAGAAGCGGAAGTGGTCGGTGACGGCGATGTAGGAGAGGCCCCGCTTTTTGGCCTCGGCCGCCATCTCCTCCAGAGAGGCCTTGCCATCGGACCAGGTGGTGTGGACGTGGAGGTCCCCCTTGATCTGGCGGAACTCCACCAGAGCGGGGAGGGCTCCTTCCTCGGCGGCCTGGATCTCCCCTTGGTCCTCCCGCAGCTCCGGGGGGATGTAGGCGAGCCCCAGCCTCCTGTAGATGTCCTCCTCGTGTTCCCCGGCCAGGCGCTTTCCTTCCCGGTCGAACAGGCCGTACTCGTTCAGCTTCCAGCCCCGGGCCACCGCCCGCTCCCGCAGGCGGATGTTGTGGGCCTTGGAGCCGGTGAAGTACTGCAGGGCCGCCCCGAACGACTCCTCCGGTACGATCCTCAGGTCCACCTGGAGGCCCCCGGCCAGGCGCACCGAGGACTTCTTGGGCCCCTGGGCCAGCACCTCCTCCACCTCTGGCAGGGACACGAACGCCCTGGCCGCCTCCTCCGGCCGATCGGACACCGCCAGGATATCCAGGTCCCCCACCGTCTCCTTGCCCCGCCTCAGGGACCCAGCCGGCTCGAGGCGTTGGAACAGGCCGGTGGCGGCTAGGCGCTGGCATAGATCCCGGGCCAAAGGGAGCGCGTAGCCCAGAAGCTCCCGCCGTTCCGCCTTCCTAGCCTCGGCCAGGCCCCGCAGGATCTTTTCCTCGATCTTGGGGCCCAGGCCCTTGATGTTCCTAATCAGCCCTTCCTTGGCCGCCCGCTCCAGGTCCTCCAAGGTCCTTACCCCCAGGTGGTCGTAGAGGAGCTTGGCCGTCTTGGGCCCCACCCCCTCCACCTGGGTCAGGGTATATAGATCCACCGGGAGCTCCTCCTTCAGCTCCTGGTGGTACTTCAGCTTCCCGGTGGCCACGATCTCCTTGATCTTCTCGGCGATGGACTTGCCCACCCCGGGGAGCTCGGACAGGCGCCCCTCGGCCACCAGCTCCTCGATGGGGGTGGGACAGGACTCCACCGCCTGGGCCGCCCTCCGATAGGCGCGGGGCTTGAACTGCACCCCCTTCAGCCCCAGGAGGTCGGCCACCTCATACAGGATCCGGGCCACCTGCCTGTTCTTCATCCCCCGTGGAGCTGGGCGAAGCGGCGGAAGGAGCGGTCGTAGGTGCGCTCCACCTCCGGCGGGAAACAGCAAGCCGGAAGCTCGCCATGGGCCAGGTGGTACCGCAAGCACTCGCAGCAGATCCCCTTGCGGGAGCAGTCCGGCCAGGTGCAAGGGCACTGGGCCAAGTTGGCATCGCGGTTCTGACAACTCGCCATAACCCTTCCCCCCTTTCACTGGCTGGTGGCCTGTCGAGGCTATAATGCCGAAGCCATGCGAAAAGCACAAGAGATTCTGGCGCGCATCCAGGACGAGACCGGTGGGCTGCGCCCCCACTACGAGCGCTACTCCCTCCTTTCCGTGCCCCACACCATCGAGGAGCTGCTGGGAGGGGAGGAAGGGGGGCTGGCGCAGGAGCTGGGGCTGCGGCCGGCGGACAAGGTGGTCGGTCTTCTGTTGGACGGGCTGGGGTACCGCAAGCTGGAGGAGCTGGCGGGGGAGGGGAAGGTGAGCCTGAGCCCGTTCCTCGATAGCGGGGCCTATATCCCCTTGACCTCGGTGTTCCCGCCCACCACCACCACCGCCCTGGCCAGCCTGTCCACCGGGGCCAGCCCGTTGGTGCACGGGGTGCTGGGCTACACCTTGTTCTTGCAGGATCCCGGGGCGGTGGTGAACATGATCAAGCTGGCCGCCCCTGGGGCTCAGGCCGACTCCCTGCAGAAGGTGGGGATCAAGCCGGAGGAGTTCGTGCCGGTACCGTCTTTGTACCGGCGCCTGGAGGCCCTGGGGGTGTCCACCTACCTGTTCTTACCCAAGTTCATCATGGACTCGGGCCTGTCGCAGATCCTGTATCAAGGGGTCAAGCAGACGGTGCCTTACCTGTCCCTTTCGGATCTGTTTGTGCAATTGCGAGGGGCGGTGGCCCGCCCCGGCAAGGCCCTGCTGGCGGTGTACTGGCCCAGCGGGGATTCCCTGGCCCACGTGTATGGACCCAGCTCGCCCGCCTTCGCCATCGAGATCGCCACCTTCTTCCGGCTGTTTTACCGGGAGTTCCTGAACCGCGTGCGCAGGGCGGTGGTCATCCTCGTCGCCGACCATGGGTTCGTGGACGTGGACCCCAAGAAGGACGTGATCTCCTGTCCCGAGCACGAGGTGTTGCGGGAGGGCCTTATGTGCCCGCCGGTGGGGGACGCCCGGGCCGCTTACCTGTACCTGCGGCGGGGGCACGAGCGGGAGGTGGAGGACTACCTGAGGGAGCGATTTCCTAAGGATTTCCTGATCATGAGGAGCGAGGAGGCCCTGGACCAAGGACTATGGGGGCTGGAGCGGCCTACGTTGGAGGCCCGGGCCCGGGTGGGGGACCTGTTGGCCCTGGCGAAAGGGAGCAGGTTCCTGCTCTGGCCCAAGGGGGAGTTCAAGCTGCGGGGGATGCACGGCGGGCTCACCGAGGACGAGATGCTGGTGCCGCTCTTGGCCCTGCAGGTGTAAGGAGGCAACTTTGGCGATCGTAAAGCGGATCGAGGACGTTCCTGGGGTGGACCTCTCAGACGGGGTGGACGTGGTGAACGTGACCAAGCAGGTCCTCATCGGGCCGCGGGATGGCGCCCCCACGTTCGCGGTGCGCCTGTTCACCCTCGGGCCTGGGGGCCACACGCCCCGGCATGCTCATCCGTTCGAGCACGGGGTGCTGATGCTGGAGGGGGAGGGTGAGCTTCTGTATCGTCCCGGTACACGTGGAGGAGTGAGCTGGCCACATGGCAAAAGAGGTATTGGTGGGGATGTCCGGGGGGGTGGACTCCACCGTGTGCGCCTACCTCCTCCGGGAGCAGGGCTACCGGGTATACGGCCTCACCCTGTGGCTATGGGACCCGGAGGGGCCGAAGGAGAACCCGTGCTGCTCGGTGGACATCGCCGCCCTGGCCGCCCGGGAGCTGGGGATCCCCCACGAGACCGTCCAGGCCCACCGAGAGTTCCGCAGGCTAGTGATCGAACCGACGCTGTCTGCCTACCGCTCTGGGAAGACCCCTAATCCCTGCACGTTCTGTAACCGTGAGGTACGGTTCGCCCTGCTCCTGCGGGAGGCGGACCGGCGGGGCATCCCCCACATCGCCACTGGCCACCACGCCCGCATCCGCAAGGAGAACGGAACCTGCCTTCTCCTGAGGGGGAGGGACCCCGCGAAGGACCAGTCCTACTTCCTGTACTCCCTGACCCAAGGGGAACTTTCCCGGGCTCTGTTTCCGGTGGGGGAGCTTACCAAGGCCGAGGTGAAACGGCTGGCGGAGAAGCAGGGGCTCACCGCCGCCCGGCTGCCGGAGTCCCAGGACCTGTGCTTCGCCCCCGGCGGGGTGGGGGAACTCATCCCCGACGCCCCCCCAGGGCCCATCTTGGACCTCTCCGGCCACGTGCTGGGGACACACCGGGGCCTGCCCCACTACACGGTGGGGCAGCGGCGGGGGTTGGGGCTCTCCTCCCCGGAGCCCCTGTACGTGGTGGCCCTGGATCCGGAGAGGAACGCGCTCATCGTGGGGCCGGAGTCGGCCCTCTACTCCCGCGGACTGGTCGCCACCGAGCTCCACTGGATCGCCGGGGCCCCGCCCGGGGAGGGGTTCCGCTGTCAGGTGCAGATCCGCTATCGGGCGGCTCCGGTGGAAGCGGAGGTGTGCCTGGAGGAAGGGAAGGCCGTGGTGGAGTTCTCCCACCCGGTGCGGGCGGTGGCCCCGGGGCAGGCGGCCGTATTCTACCGGGGGGAGGAGGTGCTAGGCGGGGGAGTGATCAGCCGGCCCCTTCCCGGTTAGCCCCTCTCACACATCGTCCCGCACCAGGAGGTGGTCGTAGGACATCCCGCCCAGGCGCCACAGGGCTTCCCGCCAGGAATCCGCCTCCTCCAGGGAAAGTCCTTCAGGCACATCGTAGCGCTGCTTCCGCTGGAGCTCGGCCAGCTCGTGTTCCAGCTTCTCCAGCCGCCGGGAGAAATCCCGCAGCGCCCACTTCCTCACCTCCCGGCTGGCATGGGGAAGCAGGGCCCGGAGGTGTGGCCAGCATAGTCCCTGTGAGGCGGAGAAGGCCCCCCGCCACTCCTCCCCGGCCAGGAGCCGGGCCAGGAAATAAACTTGCCTTCCCGCTGTTCTTTCCGCGTAGGAACAAAGCGGACAGCCGTCCCGGCGCCTTTTCGGGACAGCCAACTGTGCCCGCAGCTCCCGCACCGCGGTCTCGTAGAGGCGGGCCACCCCACTGGGGGTCATGAGCCGCCGGCCCTCCACCACCCGCCGCATGAGCTGGCCGTGGTGGGAACACAAGCCCGCCGCCCGGGAGAACATGGCATGGGTGCGGGGATCGCCGGTGTACTCGTAAAGCAGGGTCCAGATCCACTTTTCCTCGCTCTCCCGCACCAGGCGGCAGATGGGGCAGCCGGGCCGGGCGAGCGCCCGCCGCAACGCCCCCGAGAACAGGGCCAGCTCCTCCGGCTTGCTCTTCCGTTTGCGAGGCCACATGTTTTCCGGAACCGCCCTCAGGCCGAGGGAGGATAGCCCAAGCCCTGCCCCCTGGCCAGCGGACCTCTCCCGAGC
>JAJOKL010000093.1:6818-6890 GCA_021129895.1 Candidatus Bipolaricaulota bacterium | reverse complement strand
CCGTGTTTAAGGGATCGAACCCTCCAAAACCCGCCTTAACTTGTCAAAGTCGGGTCTGAGGACGGCAATGAA
>JAJOKL010000093.1:0-6808 GCA_021129895.1 Candidatus Bipolaricaulota bacterium | reverse complement strand
AACACTTGTCAAAGTCGGGCAAGACAGAGGGTTCAGCGGGAAGACCAGAAATAGCCGTTCATGGGCCCGAACCGGGAGAACGGCCACACCCGGAAGAAGGGCTGGCCAATGAAGTCCTCCACCGGCACAAACCCCCAATAGCGGGAGTCGAAGGAGTTCATGGTGTTATCGCCGAGCACGAAGTAATGGCCCTCCGGGACGAGGGTGGGTTCGATCCCGTATCGCATCCCTGGTCCTCGGGTCCAGTAGATATTGGAGGCGATGGGCTCCACCTGGAGGGGCTCCCCGTCCACGTACACCCGCCCCCCCTCCCCAATCCACACCTCCTGGCCCCCCACGGCGATGAGCCGCTTCACGTAGCGGGCGCGGCGGATCTTGGCCTCGATCCCCAGATCCCCGAGGTCATCGGCCCCCGCCGGAACGGAGAGCTCCAGCCGCACCTGGCCCACCCGCGCCCTCCCCAGGGTCAAGCTCAGGATACTCCCAGCCGCCGCTTGGATCCGCCGCTTGAGGGTAAGCACGCTGGGGACCGGCTCCTCGGCCACCTCCATCAGGTGATCCCCGACTTGAACCCCGGCCTCAGCCGCCGGGCTGCCGGGCTTGACCCCGGTGACCCGGATCTCCTCCACGTGCCAGAACACGATCACGTCCCCCACATCCGGCTCGCGGAAGTAATAGGAGATCAGGTCCACGAAGAAGGAGTCCCCGGGCATGATGGTGGGGATCATGGAGCCGGTGGGGACGGTCATACGGACGGTGACGAAGGAGATGATGAGGAAGGCCGCCCCACCGGCCACCACGATGGTCTCCAGCCAGCCCAGGGCCCATTCGGCGCGGCGGGAGAGCCGGTGGCCACGGCGACGCAAGTAACGCACGATCCAGGCCGGTTTGGGCTCCTTCCTCCGCTGCCACGGCCACCGCCAGTTCATGGCACCACCAAGACCCCTACTGGATCTTGTGGAGGCGGGTGATGCGCCGCAACCAATACGGCCGCGCCTGGCGGATCTCGTGCCGCTTTATCACCTCGATCCGCTCCAACCTCGGCGAGTGCAGGGGGATGGTACGCTCCACTCCCACCCCCGCCGCGATTCGGCGGATGGTCACCATCTCCCGGGTGCCGGAGCCGGAGCGGCGCAACACCACCCCCTCGAACGGCTGCAGCCGCTCCCTGGCCCCCTCCGACACCCGCTCATAGATGCGGATGATGTCCCCGGGCCGAAATTCCGGCCACTCCCGCAGGTGCTCCTCCTCCAAAGCACGAATGAGATCATCCATCCCGGTCATGGTCCTCTCCTTTGAGTCGGTCCAAGATGACGGCCACAGCGGCCCGTACCGACAAGTTATTGTACCCTCTCGCCCGCAGTGGGGGGAGGAGGAAGTCGCAGGCCGCCAGCAATTCCTCTGCCATGCCGTTGCCCGTGCCGAATAGCAACAGCACCGGTCGCTTTCCCAGGCGTCGGCGGGCTTCCTCCCAGTCCAAGATGAGGTAGGGAAGCCCCACCCGTCCGCTGGTGCCCCACACCTCTGGAGGCTCCCCCTCCTCCCGTAGGATTTCCTGATAACACTCCTCCAGCTCCTCCCGTACCTCCACCAGCCGCAGGGCTTGTTGCCTCAAGGGCCACTTGTCCTCTTCCACCCAAAAATCCCGCAGCCGTTCGGCGATGGCCCGCTGGGAGGGGAGCGGGGAGACCACGTAGTACCGCTTCGCCCCGTAGGTGCGGGCGGTGCGGGCGATGTCCGGGACATCGATGGGGGTCAGGGCGGTGGCCACCACCTTGCCCTTCCTGTCCCGCATCGGAAAGTGCAACAACGCCACATAAAAATTTTTCACTCTGTCACCACCAAGACACCAAGACTCCAAGATCACAAAACAACCCGTTTAATTCCTTGCTTTATCACAGGGACATTGAAGTCAATTAAAAAAACCAGATGCTTTCCGGTGAGCTTAAGCTGGGTCAGTAATTGAGCGACAAACACCGGGTTCATCGTCTCGACCGCCTTTAATTCGCAGATGACCAATTCCTCTACCAGCACGTCCAGCCGCAACCCCTCGTCGAATTTTATTCCGTCGTACACAATCGGAACGGAGACTTGACGCCGAAAGGAGAGGCCCCTCTTGGAAAGTTCATGGCAAAAACAGACTTCATATATGTGTTCCAAGAGCCCGGGGCCAAGATTGCGATGAACAGCGTAAGCAGCGTCAACAATTTCCCTCCCCAAGCGCTCTTCCTCCTTTGACAAGGGAAGTTCGATCATCTCGGATGCCTTCGTGACTTTGTGTCTTGGTGGTGGCGTTCAAGCCTCAGGCCGAGGAGGTCGGGACGGTGCTGTAGGGTCTTGCGCCAGGCCTGCCGCAAGCGCCAGCGGCGGATCCGCTCGTGGTCCCCGGAAACCAGCACTTCCGGCACCCGCAACCCCCGGAAGCTGCGGGGGCGGGTGTACTGGGGATAGCCCAAAAGCGGCCCAGAGTAAAACGAGTCGGTGGCTGCCGAGGCGTGTCTGCCCACCACCCCGGGCACCATCCGGGCAGTGGCCTCCACTACTACCGCTGCCGGAAGTTCCCCCCCGGCCAGCACGTAATCCCCGATGGAAAGCTCAAGATCAGCCAGCTCCGCCACCCGCTCGTCCACTCCTTCGTAACGGCCGCACAACAGGGCCACCGCCCCTTTGCGGGCCAGCTCCTTGGCGAGGGCTTGATCGAACCTAACCCCTTGGGGGGAAAGCAGGATTACGTAGGGGCGTGTGCCGATCTCCCGGGACAGGGCATCCACGGCCCTGAAGAAGGGCTCGGGGCGCATTACCATCCCTGCTCCGCCCCCGAACGGTCGGTCATCCACGATCCCCCGGGGATCAGGAGAAAACGCGCGCAGATCATGGAGATGGATGGCGAGTAAGCCTTTCTCCTGCGCCCCCAGGAGCACCCCCTGGGAGAAACAGGGGTGCAGCATGTCGGGATATAGGGTGACGATGTCGAACCTCATTTGAGATCCACCACCAGCTCGCGCTCTTCCTGCCCGCCCAACCGCTCCAGGATCCGGACCACAACCGCCAGGTCCTCCGGCTTCAACCTCTTTCGTGCCGATCCGGTTACCTTCAAGAACACTAGATCGGCGGTAGAGGTCCACAGGTGTTCAACCTTGGCCTCGTCTGGGTCTTGGCAGATGGCCCCTAACAGATACCGGGCGAGCTCCACCCTGTTCATGGCCCTGACCTACCAGCTCGGGACAGCACCCGGGCGGCAGGCCCAGTTGCCGTCATCCCTCCTCGCTGGGTTGCTCCGCTTGGGGCGCCTCGGCTGCTGCCTCCGGGGTGCCACGGCCGAACCGCTCCTCGTGGAAGGACTTCATCACCCCCATGCGGGACAGGAGCCGGCGGGCGGCCGGGGTAGGCTGTGCCCCCCGCCGCAGCCATTCCAAAGCCGCCCCGATATCGAGCTGGATCTCTTCTGGCTCGGACAGGGGGTTGAAATGCCCGATTTCGTCTATCGTCTTGCCATCCCGCTTGGAAGCAGCCTCCACCACCACGATGCGGTAGCTGGGCTGCTTTTTCTTCCCCACGCGCTTCAGCCTGATCCTTACTGCCACTTTATCACCCCAGTCTTGGATCCGTTGGGATCCAGGTTTGGATAGCCCTCTTGTTCTGTTCCCATCTAAAGCTGTTTTCCCTCACCGCCCGTTACCCAAAGGCCGGACAGTAGGCTCTGGCACAGGCATGTTTACACCGCAGGCCCCTCACCCCTAGGGTGAACACGCTCCGGGGGCGAATCCTCGGTTTTTATAAGGGCTCTCAATCCTCCAACCCCCGGTTCCCGGAACCGGTCAGCGGATTGAACCCTGCCGGGATACGCCCCCGCCGCATCCGCTTCACCAGTTTCTTGGTCTGTTCGTATTGGGCCAGGAGCCGGTTGACCTCCTGCACGGTGGTCCCTGAGCCACGGGCGATGCGGCGTTTGCGGCTGGCCCCGATTATATGGGGGTTGCGCCTTTCCTCAACCGTCATGGACTGGATTATGGCTCGGCTCCTTTTGAGCTTGCGCTCCAACTGGGGATCGTCCGCTATCCCCTTCACCCCCGGGATGCGGGCCAAAAGCTGCGATAGGGACCCGGCCTTGCCCACTGCTTCCAGTTGGGCCAAAAAATCCTCGAGCGTAAACGTCCCCCCCCGCACCCGGGCCGCGGTCTCCTCGAGCCGCTCGCCGGCCGCCTCCTGGAGGCGCTCAGCCAAACCCTGGAGGTCCCCCAGGCCCAGGATCCGATCCGCCATCCGTTCCGGATGGAATGGCTCCAGGTCTTGCGGGTGTTCTCCCACCCCCACCAGCACGATGGGCCGGCCGATGCGGGCGGGCAGGGACAGGGCCGCCCCGCCCCGGGCATCGCCGTCCAATTTGGTGAGCACCACCCCGGTTACCCCTAGCGGCAGGAAGGCCTCGGCGATGCGGGCCGCCTCCTGACCGGTCAACGCGTCCAGGGTCAGCAGCACGTCGCCAGGTTTCACCTCGGCCACCAGCTCCCCCAGGAAGGGCGGCGGGGCTTCCCCAGGCGGCACCCCGGGGGTGTCCACGATCACCACGTCCCGCAGCGTGCGCCGGGCCTCGGCTAGGGCAGCCTTCAGCCCCGGCACTGGCTCCAGCGCGTTCGCAAACGGCACCTGGACTCGGGCGGCCAGGGTGGCCAGCTGCTCGGCAGCCGCTGGACGAAAAGGATCACAACACACCAACAGCGGATGCCGACCTTTCCTGGTGAGGTGCCGGGCCAGCTTGCCCGCGGTGGTGGTCTTCCCCGCCCCGGCCGGTCCCACCAGGAGCACCACCGCCGGCCGGCCGGACAATGCCAAGGCCGCCGCCTGGCCCCCCATGGTGCGGGCCATCTCCCCCCGCACGATCCCGAGCAGCTGCTGCGAGGGGGTGAGAGACCCCAAGACCCTGGCACCGATGGCCTGCTCCTCCACTCGCTTGAGGAGCTCCCTCGCCACCTGGTAGTGGACGTCGGCCGCCAGGAGGGCCTGCCGGATCTCCCGCAGCCCGGCCCGCACGTCCGCCTCGGACAGCTTCCCCTTTCCCCCGAGCTGGCGGAAGATATTGGTCAGCCTTTCGGTAAGCGATTCGAACACGGCCCGCCAGTCTACGGGGAGGAAACCACCCGCTCAAGGAAGTCCGTGGACAGCCGCCCGGCGGCGAAATCGGGATGGGCGATCACCTCCAACAGGAGATCCCGGTTGGTGGCCACCCCCCGGACGCGGAAACGGCGCAGCGCCGAGTTCATGCGGATGCGAGCTTCCTCCCTGTTTTCCCCGTGGGTGATCAATTTGGCAAGTAACGGGTCGTAATACGGCGTGACCTCCATCCCCTGGAAGATGGCGGTGTCCAGCCTCACCCCGATCCCCCCGGGCAGACACTCGATGAGAAGCCTGCCGCAGGAGGGGAGGAAGTCCCGGCCCGGGTCCTCGGCGTTGAGCCGGCACTCGATGGCATGTCCAACCAGCTCGATCTGGTCCTGCCGGTACCCTAAAGGTTCCCCCTTCGCCACCCGCAGCTGCTCCCGCACCAGGTTTCGCCCCACCAGCATCTCGGACACCGGATGTTCCACCTGGATGCGGGCGTTGAGCTCGATGAGGTAGAACTCCTCTCCCTCCACCAGGAACTCCACCGTGCCCGCCCCCACGTAGTTCAAGGCCTTGGCGGCCAGCACGGCGGCCGCCTCTATCCTGTCTCGGAGCTCCGGGGGCAGCCCCGGCGCCGGGGCTTCCTCCACCAGCTTCTGATGCCGCCTTTGCACGGAGCAATCGCGGCTTCCCCAGTGGACCACGTTCCCATGGGCATCGGCCAGGATCTGAACCTCAACGTGCCGGGGGGAGGGGACGTACCGCTCCAGAAACAGGGTGCCGTCCCCGAAGGCGAGCCGGGCCTCCTCTTGGGCGCGGAGGAACAGCGCCCGCAGCTCCTCCTCGCTCCCCACCAGGCGGATCCCCCGCCCCCCTCCCCCGGCGGCCGCCTTGAGCAAAAGAGGGTAGTCCAGCCGTTTCCCCCAGGACACCGCTTCCTCCAGTGACTCCAGCGGGGGAGATCCGGGGAGCACCGGCACCCCGGCCCGGGCCACCCGCTCCTTGGTGGCCACCTTGTGCCCGGCTAACCGCAGCACCTCCGGCGGGGGGCCGATGAACGTGATCCCGTGGGCGGCACAGATCTCCGCCAGCTCAGCGGATTCGGACAGGAAGCCGTACCCCGGGTGGAGGGCGTCCGCGCCGGTGACCTCGCAAGCGGCCATGAGCGCCGGGATGGACAGGTAGGACTTAGGGGCCGGGGGCGGGCCGATGCAAACCGCTTCCGGGGCTTCCCGCACGTGCAGCGCTTCCCGGTCCGCCTGGGAGAACACCGCCACCGCGGACAGGCCCTCCTCCCGGCAGGCTTCCAGGATCCGCAGGGCGATCTCCCCCCGATTGGCAATCAGCACCTTTTCCATGATTGCTAACCACCGAGTTTTTTACCACCAAGCCCGCTAAGAATCAAAGTTTCAAAAATTTGGCCCCCCATCTTCCATTTACCACAAAGACACCAAGACTCAAAGGGAGATTGCAAAATTGAAAACTTGGAATTTCTTTGTGCCTTTGTGTCTTGGTGGCAGTGATAGATGCAATGTCAGGGTGGTTTTTCCTTGTGCCTTGGCGTCTTTGTGTCCTGTGTTGCATTCCTCTGTAGTCTCGGTGTGCTCCGTGGTGTTTCATGTGGGGCGGAGGCGGAACAGGGGCTGGCCGTATTCCACCGGCTGGCCCTCTTCCACCAACACCTCCTCGATGATCCCGGCCCGATCGG
>JAJOKL010000083.1 GCA_021129895.1 Candidatus Bipolaricaulota bacterium | reverse complement strand
GCGGGGAAGGTGTTCGGGGCGGTGGGGGTGGCGGTGCCGCCGCCGGTGCGGGAGATCCGTGGTGCCAAGACAGATGTCCGTGCGTCATAGTGCCCTTCAGAACTTAACTTTTGATTTCCAACTGTAGAAGATGGGTAATACTGGACCCCGCGGCCTGGATGGCGGAGTAGACGCCAAGGCCCATGAGGAAATAGGAGAGGAAGATGGCAGCGATGAACGAAAGACCGATGGGCAGTATCCGACGCCTCCGCCCGGCGATGAGCAGGGTGCCGAACAGGAAGATGAGGATGGCAAAGCAACATGGGTTCACGGAGTCCACCGCGGCCGCGATTAGCACCGCCGGGAGGGTGAGCGCTCCGCCAACCCTACCCCCTCCACCCCCTGGATCCTGGCCAAGGGAGAGGGGGCATCCGCGGCGATGGCCCGCTGGATGGCCTCCTCCAACGCGAACTCCCCGGCCCTACCGGGAAGCTCCACCGGCTCCTCCCGTAGGCCGTAAAACGTGTGCCCGATCAGGGCTACGTCCCCCACGAAGATCAGCGGCACCGGCCCCAGCTCCGCTCCGTAGGCGGCGAGGAGCTTGTCCAATAGCTCCAGGGAATCCGGCTCCCGGATGTTGTACCTGATGACCTCCAGCTCCGGGTAGTCAGGAGAGCCTGCCCCGCTCCTCCGAGGTTTGCGGGGCAGGCTCTCATGTGTTCCTCCTTGCGATTCTTTCCGGGCGCTGAAGGCGCATGGCGTTCCCCGTCACCACCAAGGTCGCCCCCACGTCCCCCACCAGCACCGCCAAGACCAGGGAGGTGTAACCGGCGAAGGCCAGGGCGGCCACCAGCAGCTTCAGCGCCAGGGCCACGGCGACGTTCCCCCGGATGACCGCCAGGGAACGCCGGCCCAGGGACACCAGTTCCGGGACCCCCGAGAGGTCGTCCCGCATCAGGGCCACATCCCCAGCCTCGATGGCCACGTCGGTGCCGATCTTGCCCATGGCGATCCCCACATCGGCGGCGGCCAGGGCCGGGGCGTCGTTCACCCCGTCCCCCAACATGGCCACCCCTCCCCGGGCCTTCAGGGTCCGAACCCACTCCACCTTCTGTTCGGGCAGGAGCTCAGCGTGCACCTCCTCGATCCCCAGGGCCTCGGCCACCGCGTGGGCGGGGGCGGCCCGGTCCCCGGTGAGGAGCACCGGTTTTACACCCAGCTCCACCAGGCGGCTGATGGCCTCCCGGGCCTCGGGCCGAAGCCGGTCCGAGAGGAGGATGGCCCCCAGGGGACGGTCGGGCCTGCCCACCAGCACCAAGCTGGTCCCATCCGATAAGAGCTCCTCCACCCCTTTGGGAAGCGGTGAAAAGAGCTCGGGGCGGCCCACCAGGTACTCCTGGCCCTGGATCACCCCCCGCACCCCACGGCCGGGCAGGGCCTGGAATGACTCCACCCGGGGCAGGGAGAGCCCCTCCGCCAGCCGGCCGATGGCCCGGGCGATGGGGTGTTCGCTGCCCCGCTCCAGGGCCGCCGCGATCCTTATCAGCTCCTCTGGGGAGGCGCCGTCCAGGGGCACCGGCCTTGCGGAGAGCTCCCCGGTGGTTAGGGTGCCGGTCTTGTCCAGGGCGAGGTAGCGAACCTTGGCCACAGCTTCCAGGGCGGCGCCCCCCTTGACCAGGATGGCGCGGCGGGCGGAGGCCACCAGGGCTGACACCATGGCCGCAGGGGTGGAGATGGCCAGTGCACAGGGGCAGGCGATGACGAGGAGCGTGAGGGCGCGCAACACCCATTCCCGGGGGGGCAGGCCGAGGAGTGGGGGCAGGGCCGCCACCAGCACTGCCGTCCCCACCACCGCCGGGGTGTAGTAGCGGGCAAACCGGTCCACCAACCGTTCGGTGGGGGCTTTGTGCTGCCGGGCCTCCTCCACCAGCTGGGCGATCCTGGCCAAGGTGGAATCCCCGACCGGACGGGTGACCCGGATCTCTAGGGCCCCGTCCTCGTTCAGAGTCCCGGCGTAGACCGGAGAGCCCTCCTCCTTGAGGACGGGGGTGGCCTCACCGGTGATGGCCGCCTCGCTGACGCTGGCCCGCCCTCGGATCACCACCCCGTCCAGGCCCACCGTTTCGCCGGGGCGGACCAGGATCACCTCTCCCGGGGAGATGGCCTCCACCGGAAGCTCTAATTCCCTTCCCTCCCGCAGCACGGTGGCCCGCTTGGGCACTCGGTCCAACAGTTCCCGCAGCGAGCGGCGGGCCCGGCCCGCGGCTCGATCCTCCAGCCACTCCGCCACCCCGAACAGGAAGGCGAGGCTCACCGCCTCGAAGGTCTCCTCCAGGGCCAGGGCCCCGGTGATGGCGATGGCCACCAGGAGGTCGATCCCGAGGAGTCGCCGTCGCAGCTCGGAGAGGGCCCGCCTGGCCACTGGCAGCCCTCCCAGCAGGGCCCCCAGCCCGAACAGGACCGTGGAGAGAGCGGTGGGCCCGATAGGGAGGTCCCCGAGAAGGAAGGTCAGGCCCCCGGCAGCGAGGAGCACCCCGGCGGCCAAGGTGAGGAATCCTTCCCGCCTCTTTTCTTCACCTTCGGGGTGGGCGATATGGCCGGAGATGGCGGACACCGCCCGCTCCAGCTCCTCCGGGGCGATGCGGGCCGGGTCGTAGGCGAGGTACAACTTACCCGCCAGGGGGTCCACCTGTGCCCGCTCCACCCCCTCCACCGCCGCCATCCGCCCCTCCAACTGCCTGGCACAGGTGGGGCAGTGAAGGCTGCCGATCTCTATCGTTTTTTCGCGTGCCTCCATGTCCACTCCATTCATAAACAGGTGCTTGATTGTTTATACGTGATCGGTTGGGTTGGTTCAAGCTCGCCCCCGGGATAAAGTGGGGGGACATGTATCACTCCTTGGGTGAGCCCGAGGCACAAAAGCTCCTCGCGGAGATGCCCGCCGAGGAGCAGGTGGAACAGTTGGCCGAGACGTTCCGGGTGCTCTCCGATCCCACCCGGGTGCGGATCCTATACCTCCTTTCCCGGGCCGAGCTGTGCGTGCATGACCTGGCGCAGCTTTTAGGGATCTCCCAGCCGGCGGCCTCCCACCACCTCAGGATCCTCAGGATGCAAGGGCTGGTGAGGACCCGCCGGGCCGGCAAATCCATCTACTACGCCCTGGACGATGAGCACGTGGTGGAACTGTTCCGCTGCGGCTACGACCACGTCCGGCACAGGTAGCGACGAGGCGATCAGGGATGCCGATGGGATCATCGCGTTCGCCCGTGCCGTTATGAACGCCCGCACCCCTGCGGGGGAGCCACTTTCGGCCCCAGTTTCGGTTGACGGTTTGGCGATAGACCCTATCACGCACTTGAGCTTGTTGCTCAAGGCCTTTCCGGTTGGGGAAAGAAGGGGCGACGGCGTTGGTAGGGCCTACCGCAGTCAGGCCCACCGGCCCTAAGGGGGGCTAGCCCATCGTTCCAAACAGTCACCACACCTTGGTGAACAGCTCCGCTAGGCTCTCCTAAAAGTTCTGACGGATGCGGGAGGAACTCACCCCGGTGCAGTAGGCGTGGGCAAACACCGCCACCATCATCCCGGGCGGGTAGGCGGCCCTCCCCCAGCCGTCTTGGCGGTAGCGGTGGGGGAAGGCCGGAAAGTCCAACAGCTCCACCGCACCCAGGATGAACCACGCCAAATGATCCTGGGGGTGGCCATTCCCGCGTGGAAGGCGAAAGAAGAAACACCTGGTCTCGGTCACAACAGCGGAAGTTGTAAGCCGTCTCTCCCCCTCATCCGATCCTCCGTTTCCCTAAGGTTACGTGGATCAGAATCTTGATAATTGCGGGGTTTGTACAAGGCGATCAAAAGCCATACTTATAGACCAAAATGAGCCCTAGCGTTGCAAGGGAAATCAATTTGCCCCTTCTAGTTTGGCGATTATCTCTTCCACGATCTCCCGGATTTCGGGGACCAAGCGGTTCAGAATCCTTCTGTCTTTCTTCTCCAGATATTGTAGGGCTATGCGATAAGGCCTCAAGAACTCACTCAGGTCAGCTTGGCCGCTCTCCTCGATCACCTGGATAGCGCTCTCCATAAAGGCCTTGTTCCCGATACTTAGGAGATCCTTAAAGTACTGCCCAATGAGGTCCTCAGCGGTTCCGATAGGAAGATCAGGAAGATATTTTAAAGATTTCTTAAGGTGTTCCACCGCTCTGGCGGAATGTCCTCTGGCTGTACTCTTTTTTGAGAGCCCAAGCGCCGCACCGGCAGCGTGTGAGGCTGCGACTTGGGTGAATGGGGAAAGACCTATTTCGCGCGCTATTGCATAGGCCTTCTCAGCATCCTTAAGGGCCAAGGAGTATTTTTTAAGCGCAATGTACGATCCAGCTTTATTGACGAGACAGGCAGTGAATACCGCAAGGAAGGCGGTGAGAGTAATCGCTTCCTCGTTCGCAAGGTCACTAGCTTTGTCAATGGCTTTTGAGAAAGCTTTGATCGCCTCGTCGTGTTCACCTTTTTCGGCGTAGGCGAGGCCCATGTTATACCAAGCTTCGTGCATGTCGGGCTTGATCTCCAGGGCCTTCCGGTAGCAGCGGATCGCCTCGTCATAATCGCCCCGCTCCAGATGTATGAGGGCATTTTCCCACAGGGCCATGACCAAAAGTTCTTCATCACCCTTCGCTTGAGCCTCGACCTGCAGCCTTTTCGTCTCCCTTTCGGCCGTCTCCAGATCACCGGACCTAACAAGCCCAAAGATCCGCTGGAAATGCAATACTTCTCGAAGGGGAGACGGAGCCGCCTCTTGGATGTAATAGAGTTTGTCGGTGATTTGCTTGGCGCTCTCGAAAGCACCGGCGGATAACGAAACTTCTAAGTCTTTGGCCATCTTAATGGCCTGTTCGGCCAGTTCCAGTGGTGAGAACCAAATTTCAATAAACTTGATGATGAATCTTAATCGCTTCCGACCTGCCTCGACACGCATCTGACGCCAGAGCCGGAAGAGACGCTCATTGATGTCGTAGAGTACCTCCCGTCTCCCCTTCTCCTTGATCGCCCTGACGAACCCGGCTTCCTTCAACCTATTCAGTTGTGAGGTGGTCACGTTCACCGGCAATCTCGCCGAATGGGCGATCTCTGTAGGCGTAGAAGGCCCATCGGCAAGCGCTAAGGCATCAACGATCTTTCGCTGCTGTGGCGGGATTTCCCTCATACGATCCTGGAAATAGGGTGTCATCTCGTCGAGGCGCTTGCAGAAATCCCGCTCCACCTCGATGATCTTCGATTCGGCGAAGATTTGGTAGAGGCTCAAGATCAGGCGAGGATTCGCCCCTGTCAGGTGGACAAGAGCCTTAAAGCGATCCTCATACGCATCGAGCTTTCCCAAAAGGTCATCCTTGCCATCCAGCCTCAATCGTCTAGCGATTAACTCTTTTACCTGCTCCTCTCCTATCTCTTGGAGCCAGATCACCTCAAAGAAGTTGTAGAAGGGGGCTTGGTGGTCGATCACGGTGTCGAAAAGTGTCGGGGCAGTCCCGATGAGCATGAACAGATCCTTGCTCATCAGGATGTCCCGTAGTCTGCCTTGATCCTCTTCGGTAAAGTGGGGCAGGATGTCATGGAGGTTGTCTAGGAGCAGGAGAAATTTCTTCCCTGTCTCCTGCCGTTTTTTGGTGAGATGATCTAGCATCAATTCCTTTTCGTTCTCTCCCGGGAGCGGAACCTGGTCAAGCTCCGTGGTTAAATGGAGAAGCTGTTCGTCTGGGGCCTCTACCTTCAATCGAGCTAGAACCTCCAGGAAAAGGTCGGTCAGGGAGGTCATACGATATTCCTCCTCGGCGAACAGAATCGGCACCCACGATCGGCTGAGATCCTGGCCAAGGTCATCCCAAGTGATC
Source organism: Candidatus Bipolaricaulota bacterium (assembly GCA_021129895.1). Lineage (GTDB taxonomy): Bacteria > Bipolaricaulota > Bipolaricaulia > Bipolaricaulales > Bipolaricaulaceae > UBA3574. Next base: position 1,113 of record JAJOKL010000083.1, on the reverse strand, counting down.
GTTCCCTTGACGCTGTGATAGATGAGGATGAGCAAATGGGTCTTGCCGATCCCCCGCGGCCCGACGAGCAGAAAATGCTGATTGCCCTTCTTCACCGCCCCCTCCCCTATGGCCCGGAGAAGCCTTTTGAGTTCCTTCTCTCTGCCCACCAAGGTGCTTTGGAGAATCCGAGGGTTTTCCAGAGCCGGGGTGAACCTGAACAATCCTTCCGGCATAGCCTACCTCCTCAAGCGGTATGGTACCTGAGCCACCAGTCTTGAAGGACCTTGGTGGCGAAGCGGTACCGATCGTCAGTCGCATCATGGACGATGTAAAAGTCATTCTCCAGATCGGATAGTAGGTAGCTGAAGTCATCCTCATTCCCTTTCCCCTGGGTCTTCTGCATAAAGAGATCCCAAAGTTCTTTCTTGGACAGCCTGCCTATCTGAGCCAGCTCTGAAAGGAGGGCCTTGGCGATTTCGGCCAATTCTTGCTCGTAGTAGTCCTCAATGCGTTCATAGTAATGCTCGAAGTAAGTCCGGTTGTAGCACGCGAGGACCCCGTTCTGGTAAGCGGCCTCAATAATTCCTTCAGAGAGCTTCTTTTCCCCTCTTCTTTCCTTCTCGGTGAGGCTCTCACGCACGAGGATCTGAAGGAAGTATGGGATAGGGATTCCAATTATCCGGAGGAAAGCATCAAGGAGCTGAGGGGATGGCTTCTTGATGCCCAATTCTTTTCGTAGAAGGGCTTCGACGAATTCTTTGGCTGTCTCATCCGGGAACTCACGTATCCTCAGGACATACAGATCGTTTATTGTTTTGGTCCCAGCCTCAACCCGCTGAAGCACCTTTTCAATTCCGATCGACCCCCCGAATACCCAGCGAACCCTGTTTTGAAGCTCTGGGATATGCCGAAGCCTGCGGAGCCAGAAAAGGAACTCCTTCGCCTGTGCAGGGCCCCCTTTTCTCGCGATTTTTAATATAAGCAGCGGGAATTCATCAACGATAAAAATGGTCTTCTGCTATAAGTCTCTCAGAAGGCTGATCAAAGCCTTTCCTGTTTGTGTTTAGCGTCTGTAAATCAAGCGGGCTGGGCCACCGGGGGAGCCCGCTCAAACGGAAGGGGCAGTTGCCC
>JAJOKL010000046.1 GCA_021129895.1 Candidatus Bipolaricaulota bacterium | reverse complement strand
CCCCCAGGCAAACAGGAACATCGCCAGTCCGGCTGGGGGCACCTCGGGGACGATCCCGGCCCACCGCAGGAAGTAGAAGCTGGCAAGACCGATCCAGAACGCGCCGAAGGAGCTGAAACAGGTGCCGCCGAAGATGTCCCCGCGGCGGATGTCCCACATCCCGGCCAGGAACTGGGCCACCCCGCCGTAGAACATGGCGATGGGCATCACGATGCCGTGGCCTCGACCTCCCGTGCCTGCTTCAATCCCCAGACGGAGATGGCGATCCCCACGGCCGCCAGGGCGATCACCGGGAAGAACACGGGCACGTAGCTCCCGGTGAGGTCGCGGATGCGCCCCGACAGGACCCCGCCCAGCAGCGCCCCGGCCCCGTAGGCGGTGAACACCAGCCCGTAGTTCTTGCCGTAGTAGCGGGTCCCGAAGAAGGTGGCGGTGGCGGTGGGGGCGATGGTCAGCCACCCTCCCAGGTTGAGCCACAGCACGGCGAAACACAGGAAGTAAAGGGGGGCGTTCCCCTGGCCCCACAGGCTGAGGACCGCCGAGGCTAGGATGATGAGGCCGAAGGAGAGGACCGCCGCGTACCTCGGGGTCAGCCGATCGGTGAGCCAACCGAACAGGGGCCGGCCCACCCCGTTGAAGATGGCAAACAGCGAAACCGCGATGGCTGCAAGGCCAGCGGGCAGACCAGCCACTTCTTTCCCGAACGGGGCCGAAATCCCGATGGCCATCAGCCCCACCAGGGTGCCGATGGCGAAGGTCAGCCACAGGGCGTAGAAGGTCCGGGTGCGCACCATCTCCTGGCGATCGAGCTCCACCCGAGCCGCGAGCTGGGCCTGGGTGGGCGCCCAACCTGCTGGCTTCCACCCCCGCTCGGGGTAGCGCAGGGGGAGTGAGAGGGCGATCAGGATGGCCAGGAACGCGAGCCCCATGATGGTGAAGGCCCTCAAGGGGCCCGCCGTGGCGATGAGGGCGTTCATGATGGGGGCGGTGATCAGGGCTGAAAGCCCGAGCCCCATGATGGTGAGGCCCACCGCGAGGCCCTTCCTGTCGGGGAACCACTTGGCCGCCACCGCCACCGGGCAGCCGTAGATGATCCCCATTCCCGCCCCGGCGATGAACCCGTAAAACAGGGTCAGGAGCCCGATGTTGGGGGCGAAGCCGGCCAAGATCCAGCCCAGCCCCACTAGGCCCCCCCCCAGGATCCCGGTCTTCCGGGGCCCCCACCGTTCCACGATCCCCCCGGCGAAGGCCATGGCCAGGGCGAAGACCGCGAGGAAGATCATGTAGGGCAGGCCGCTTGCGGTGGCCCCGATCCCCCACAGCTCCTCTAAGGGCTTGCGGAACACGCTGTACGCGTAGATTGCCCCCAAACATAGGTTGATGACAAAGCCAAGGCCTACAAGTGCCCATCGCCCCGCCTCCGGCTTCAGCCCCAAGATCGTCTTTTTCGTCATTCACGCCTCCTGGAGGCTGGGCCTCAGCCCTTATAGCCCACCCGTTCCTTGAGGTGGTCCACCGATTCGGGGTTGCGCAGGGTGGTCACGTCCCCCACCGGCTCCCCCCGCACCAGGGCCTTGAGCACCCGGCGCATGATCTTCCCGGAGCGGGTCTTAGGGAGATCCTCCACGAAGTAGATCTCCGCCGGTCGCGCGGTGGGGCCGATGTGCTGGTCCACCGTCTTGATGAGCTCCCGCTTGAGCTCGTCGGATGGCTGGGCCCCGGCCTTGAGCAGGGCGAAGGCGATGGGCACCTCCCCCTTGACCTCGTCCGGCCGCGATACCACCGCCACCTCCGACACCAGCGGGTGCTGGGTGAGGGCGTCCTCCACCTCCGCGGTGGCCAGGCGATGGCCGGCCACGTTCATCACGTCGTCCACCCGCCCGGTGATGCGGATGTTGCCCTGCTCGTCCATGCGGGCCCCGTCCCGGGTGAAGTAGCACTTTGGCCCGTACTCGCCGAAGTAGGTGGCCCTGAACTTCTCCGGGTCCCCCCACAGACCCCGCAGCAACGCCGGCGGGAACGGGGGTTCAATCACAAGGTACCCACCTTCCCCCGGCGGCACCGGCACCCCCCCGGCGTCCAGGATCTTGGCCCGAATGCCGGGGAAGGCCCGGCCAGCCACGGTGGGGATGAACGGCCCGATCCCGGGCAGGGCCTCCACGCAGTTGGCCCCGGTCTCGGTCTGCCACCAGGTGTCGATGATGGGACAGCGCTCGCCCCCGATGTACTTGAAGTACCAGAGCCACGCCTCCTCGTTGATGGGTTCTCCCACCGTGCCCAGCACCCGCAGGCTGGAGAGGTCGTACTTCCCCGGCCACTCCTCCCCCCACTTCACGTGCATGCGGATGGCGGTGGGGGCGGTGTAATAAGCGGTCACCTTGTGCTTGGCGATGGTGGCCCACATGCGCCCGTAGTCGGGGTAATCCGGGGAGCCCTCGTACACCACCGTGGTCACCCCGTTCATCAGGGGACCGTAGTTGATGTAAGAGTGGCCGGTGATCCAGCCCACATCGGCGGTGCACCAAAAGACGTCGTCCTCGTGCAGGTTGAAGTTCCACTTACAGGTCGTATGGACCTGAACCGCATAGCCGCCTGTGGTGTGCATGACCCCCTTGGGCTTTCCGGTGGTACCGGAGGTGTACAGGATGAACGCCAGGTCCTCGGCGTCCAGTTCCTCCGGGGGGCACTCGGGGGACTGGTCCTTGACCAGTTCGTGATACCACACGTCCCGTCCCTCGTTCCAGGGGATGTCGTTTCCGGCCCGCCGGACCACGATCACCTTTTCCACCTGCGTGCCGGCCACCCCTTTATCCGCATTGGGCTTGAGGGAGATGAGCTTGCCCCGCCGGAAATAGCCGTCGGCGGTGATCAACACCTTGGCCCCGCAGTCCACCATCCGGTCCCGCAGGGACTCGGCGGAGAAGGCGGAGAACACCACCGAGTGCACCGCCCCGATCCGGACCACTGCCTGCATGGCGATCACCGCCTCCGGGATCATGGGGAGGTAGATGCCCACCCGGTCTCCCTTCTTGACCCCCAGGGACTTAAGGGCATTGGCCAGGCGCGATACCTCCTCCAGCAGCTCCTTGTAGGTCAAGGTGCGGCCTGGCTCATCGGCGGGCTCGGGCTCCCAGATCAGGGCCACCTTGTCCCCCTCGCCCGCCTCCACGTGCCGGTCCAGTGAGTTATAGGACAGGTTGAGCTTGCCGCCCACGAACCACTTGCAGGCGTACGGCTCGTCCACGTAGGCCTGGTCCCATTTCTTGAACCAGCTGATCTCCTCGGCCCGCTTCTCCCAGAACGAGACGGGATCGGCCGCCGCCTCCTCGTAGATGCCCGGGTCCGAGACCCAAGCGTACTCCTTCATGGCCTCGGTGGGCCAGAACCAGTTCTTTCGCTGTGGGTCTGGCTCCACCCACTTCCTGGTATCGGTCACCTTGTGACCCCCTCCTTTCTCGAGTGGAACGTTGTGCTCACGCGCGGGATCTTAACCAAACCCGGTCCGGGAAACCAGGCGCAACTGGGCTTCTCGTCATGCACGGGGCGGTAGATTCAAATCTGATTCGAACCGGAAAAAGCTCCATAGCCCGGTGGGGTAAAATGTGCCGGGATCTTCCTGAGGATGGTGGAGAGGGCACGGTTTCCCCCGAGGAGGGGATATGAGGAAGACAGCTAGGTGGCTGAGGGACAGCTTCGTTTCCGGGCTGCTGGTGGTATTGCCGCTGGGGCTCACCCTGTACGTGCTGTGGCTGTTCTACCGCCTGTTGCGGGCGTTCTTGGGGCCCGACACCCCGTTCGCCCAGGTGCTCACCCGCACCTTCGGTCGCTACATCCCCGGTACCGAGGTGGTGATCACCGTGCTAGTGGTCATCGGGATCGGGGCGGTGGCCAGGAACTGGCTGGGTCGGCGCATCCTGGCCTCTCTGGAACGGTTGGTGTTGGCCCTACCCGGGGTGAGGAAGCTGTACTGGGCCACCCGGCAGCTCTCCTATGCCCTGCTCCGGCGGGAGATCACCCAGGGCAAGCTCAGGCGGCTGGTGCTCATGGAGTACCCCCGGGAGGGCTACTACGTGATGGGGGTACTGACCAACGATGAGATCCGCGCCTTCGGGGATGTGTTTGAGCAACCCTGCGTGTCCGTGTACGTGCCCACCGCCCCCAACCCCCTGTCCGGGTGGGTGTTCTTCGTGCCCAAGGAGCGGGTGATCCCCCTGGATATGACGGTGGACGAGGGGCTGACCTTGGTGCTTTCCGGGGGGGTAGTGGCACCGGAGGCCACCTCGCCGCATCATATGGACAAGGAGGAAGGCAGTGCCGATTCGTAAGGACAGCAAGGATCGATATGTAGAGGTGGAGCTCCGGCGGGGGGAAGAGCCCCTCTGGATGCGGTGTGGAGCCTGTGGCGAGCTTGTGTTCCGCCGCCGGCTGCGGGAGAACAACTACATCTGCCCTCGCTGTGGGGCCTACTTCTTTCTCACCGCCCAGGAACGCATCGCCGCCCTGGTGGACCCGGACACCTTCCAAGAGCTCACCCTGCCTTTGGAGTCCGATGACCCGCTTAAGTTCTCCGATCGCAAGCCATATGCAGACCGCTTGCGGGAAGCTCGGGAATCCACTGAGCTTTCCGACGCGGTGGTGGTTGGCAGGGGAAAGATCGGGGGGCACGAGGTAGTCCTGGCGGTGATGGACTTCCGGTTCATCGGGGGCTCCATGGGGGTGGTGGTGGGAGAGCAGTTGGCCCATGCCATGGAGCAGGCAGCGGAGGCCCGGATTCCGTTCGTGCTGGTGGTGGCCTCCGGCGGGGCCCGGGTGCAGGAGGGGGTGTTGTCCCTCCTCCAAATGGCCAAGACGGTCGCCGCCCGAGGGCGGCTGGCCAGGGCCGGGGTACCCTACATCGCCGTGCTCACCTATCCCTCTACCGGGGGGGTGATGGCTTCCATCGCCTCCTTGGCCGACGTGACCCTGGCCGAACAAGGGGCGCTGATCGGCTTCGCCGGCCCCCGGGTCATACAGCAGACCACCGGCGAGCGGCTGCCCCCCGGGTTCCAACGGGCCCGCTACGCACTGGAGCATGGGCTGGTGGACGGGGTGGTGTCCCGGGAGGGACTGAGGGAGGAGTTGATCCAGGTGCTGGACGTGCTTTCGGGGGTGCCCCATGGCGGATGAGCGCACCATCCGAGCCCTAGAGGAGAAGGTGGCCGAGCTCCGCCGGCTGGTGGAAGAAGAAGGTGTGGACCTGCAGGAGGAGCTCGCGCTCCTGGAGGAGCGGCTTCAGAAGTTGCAGCGGGAGTACTATCAGAGCCTGTCAGACTGGGATCGGGTGCGGTTAGCCCGGCATCCGGAGCGCCCCCGAGGGTTGAAGCTGGTGAGCCAGGTGTGCGATGCCTTCTACGAGCTCAGGGGGGATCGAATGGGGGGAGACGACCTGGCCCTGCGGGGGGGGCTGGCCCGCCTGGGCGGACAGCCGGTGGGGGTGCTGTTCCACCACCGTGGGAGCACCCCGGAGGAACAGCGCGCCTGCCGCTCCGGGATGGCCCTACCCTGCGGGTACCGCAAGGCGGTCCGCATCATGCGGGTAGTGGAGCGATTGCGCCTGCCGCTTTTGACCTTCATCGACACCCCTGGAGCCTACCCCGGGGTGCAAGCGGAGGAGGAGAACATCGCCGGGGCGATCGCGGACTGCATCGCGACGATGCTGGAATTGGCGGTGCCCACGGTGGCGGTGATCCTGGGGGAGGGGGGATCCGGGGGGGCGATCGCCCTGGCCGCCGCCGACCGGGTGCTGATGCTGGAGAACGCAACCTACACGGTGATCTCCCCGGAGGGGGCAGCGGCCATCCTGTGGAAGGACGCCGCCGCCGCCCCCCAGGCCGCCCAAGCCCTGGGCCTGTCCGCCCCTCGCCTCCTGGAGTTGGGCGTGGCAGATGAGGTGATCCCCGAGCCCTTGGGCGGGGCTCATGTGGACCCTGAAGGGACCGCCCAAGCGGTGCGGGAAGCGGTGCTCCGGCACCTAGGGGAACTTCAGCAACTGCCGCTGGACGAGCGGCTCAAGTTGCGTTACAGTCGCTATAGAAATGCGGGAAACCTTGGCACCAAAGCGAAAACAGGCTAGCCCCTGCGCTGACTGCCAGGTCGGCTGTTCGTTCATCTTTCAGGGCCTTTCCCCCCGGGAATTCGCTGAGCTCACGTCCCTGATGCGGCCCATGGAGCTGGGGCCCGGGGAAGCGGTGTTCCACGAGGGCATGCCCGCCTTCGGCCTGTACGTCCTGTGCCGGGGCAAGGTGAAACTGGCCAAGCATACCCCTGGAGGCCATTCCCAAATCCTGAAACTCCTCGGCCCCGGGGAGATCCTGGGGGAGAAGACCCTGTTCGACCAAGAGACCTATACCTGCTACGCCAAGACCCTGGAGCCTTCCCGGCTCATGTTCATCCCCAGGGAGGACTTTCTGGCGTTCGTGAAACGGCATCCCGAGGTTGCCCTGCGATTGGTGGAGAAGCTATCCCGCGAGTTGAAGGTGTTCGGAGATAAATTGGTAGAGATCACCTCCCGCTCGGCCAAGGAACGGGTGGCCCGGGTGCTGCTGGAGCTGGCCCGGGCGTTCGGTGAGGAAACAGAAGAGGGGCTGGACATCGGGGTGGAACTCCCCCGTGGGGAGCTGGCGGAGATGGCCGGGGTATCCACCGAGACGGCCATCCGGATCCTGTCGGAACTAAAAGGGCGAGGCGTCCTGGCCCTACCCGGGCACAGGATCGTGATCAAGAAGCTGGATGCCCTACGGGGCTTGGCCCACCCCTTCCGCACCTTCCTGCGCGAGAATTTGGTATGACCCGCCCCCCGCCCGGGTAGCCAGCCAAGGGGCTTTGTACCTATGGAGCCTGCCCCGCAAACCTCAGAGGAGGAGGGCAGGCTCTCGCCCGGCCCGGTTCATGGAGCCGGGTTAAAGGGGCTTTTGGAAGTTTGGGATTGGGAACCGGCGATCGGGTTGCAGAACCCCTTTTGACGCTGCGCCAGGCAAAAGGAGGGCGCAATCGG
>JAJOKL010000130.1 GCA_021129895.1 Candidatus Bipolaricaulota bacterium | reverse complement strand
CCACCAGGTCCAGCCAGCCGCAGCGCCGGGGCCTGCCGGTGGTGGCCCCGTACTCGCCACCCCGCTCCCGCAGCCGCTCCCCTAGCTCGCCCTCCTCCTCGGTAGGCAGCGGTCCCTCCCCCACCCGGGTGGTGTAGGCCTTGACCACCCCGATCACCCGGGCCGCCTCCGGCAGGCGCACCCCCACCCCCCAACCGATCCCGTGCACGGTGGTGGTGGAAGAGGTGACGTAGGGGTAGGTGCCAAGATCAACGTCCAGCAGTGTCCCCTGGGCCCCCTCGAAGATCACCGCCTTCCCCCTCCGAATGGCCTCCCCCACTAGGGCCTGGGTGTCCACGATCCTTTCTTCCCATTTCCCGTAAAAGTGAAAAAGTTCTTCGGCAACCTGGGCGGGGTCGAAGTCCGCCCGGCCGTGGAGCCGCTCCAGCTCCCGGCGCGCCGCGGTAAGGTGCTCTGCCACCGCGGCCCGATCGGAGAGGTCCCCCAGCCGCAGGCCGCGCCTGGCCACCCGCTCCTGATAGGCCGGGCCGATTCCCCGCCGGGTGGTGCCTAACCGGCCGGCGGTCCCCTCCAGCTCCTCCCTGAGCCGGTGGTGGGGGAGGATGAGCTGGGCCCGGTCCGACAGGTAAAGCTCCGGCCGGGGCCTCCCCTGGGCGGAAAGTTGCGAAAGTTCTTCCTCTAGCACCCATGGGTCCACCACCACCCCGTGGGCGATGACCCCGGTACAACGGGTTTGCAGGGCCCCAGCCGGGATCAGGTGGAGTTGGGCCTTTCCGTAGCCGTCCTGCACGGTGTGGCCGGCATTAGGCCCGCCGTTGAACCGCACCACCAGATCCGCCTCCCGGGCCAGGGCGTGGACGATCTTCCCCTTGGCCTCATCGCCCCACTGGGCCCCGATCACCGCAACAGTCGACATCTCTCCTCCTTCACCGCCCTCTCGATCCCAACCAGCACCGCTCTCAGCACGCCCTCCAGGTCCTGGGGTCCACCTAAAGCCTCGGCCAGGGAGATGGCCCGCTCGGGCAAGGGGTCCGGAAGCTCCCGGGCCGGGTTGTTCACGTTGATCCCCACCCCGATCACCGCCTTGACCGCCTCCCCTCCCTGGTAGACCGCCTCCACCAGCACTCCCCCCAGCTTTTTTTCAAACAGCACCAGGTCGTTGGGGGGCTGGTAGCGCACCGGGAGCCCGGTGACGTCCCCTAAAACCCCGGCCACCTGCTGGGCCACCGTCCCCTGGGCCGGGACCGGCGGAGGGACCACCGCCGACAGCCACAGGCCCCCACGAGGGGAATGCCACGTCCGCCCCAGCCTCCCCCTCCCCGCGGTCTGGGTCTCTGCCACCACCGCCGTCCAAGGCGGGGCGGCCTTGGCGAGGTCGTTCGTGGAAGGCACCTGGCGGTGCCGCTCGATCCGCCAGCCAGGTGACGCGGGACGCATGACGGGTGACGGGCCGTAAACAGCATCCCGCCTCTCTGACGTTGGGCTCTTAGGTATCATCGTCACCGATCACACATCACGGATCACCTATTCGACCGGCGGAGCTGGACCACCCCCCGCCGGCCGTGCACCTCTAGCTCCAGGGTGTGCTCCGGGTCAGAAAGCTCACCTTGCTTGAGGGCGACGGCCAGCACCTCTTCCCTTATGCGTTCACCGAACTTTTCGAAGATCCCGGCGATCTCTCCCTGGTAGAAAAGCTCTATCCGGTCGGTGACCTCGAAGCCGGCCTCCTTCCGGGCAAGCTGGATCCGGTGCACCAGCTCCCGGAAATCACCTTCGGCCCGGAGCTCGTCGGTGAGCCGCACGTCCAGGGCCACCTCCCCCTCGGGCTCGCTTAGGACCACGAACCCCTCGGCCGGCTCCCAGGAGACGTTCACGTCCTCCGGGGTGATCCCCACCTCCTCCCCGTCCAAGTTCAGGGAGGCCTTCCCTGACCGCGAAAGCTCCTCCCACAGGGCCTTTTGGTCGGCAGAGGAGATGGCGGCAGCCGCCCGCTGGGCCAGGGGGCCCAGGCGCGGTCCCAAAACCTTGAAATTCGGCGAAAGTTTTGGAACTTGGAAGCGAGCTAGGTCCTCCACGGGTGAGATCTCCCGCACGTTGAGCTCGGTCCTAGCCAGGTCCCAAAGCTCCTCGGGCACCTCCTCGTCCCCGGGCTTTTTGACCACGTACAGGGCGGCCAGGGGCTGGCGCACCTTGATCTTGGCCAGGTTCCTGGCGGCCAAGCCCAAGGAGGCCACCTCCCGCACCCGCCGCATGGCCCGCTCCAGGGGCTCGTCCCGGGGGCCGCCCTGCGGCCAATCCGCCCAGTGCACCGACTGGGGGTCCTCCTCCCCCCGCAGGGAGGACCACATCGCCTCGGCCAGGAACGGGGTGAACGGGGCCAAAAGCAGGGCCAGCGTCCTGAGCGCCTCGTACAGGGTGCGATACGCCGACAGCTTGTCCGGCGTAAAACCCTGGCCCCAGAACCGAGGCCGGGAAAGCCGGATGTACCAGTTGGATAGGTCGTCCACCAGCCGAGTGAGCTCCGTGCAGGCCCCCACCACGTCGTAACGGTCCAGGGCCGCGGTCACTTCCTCCACCGCCGCCGCCACCCGGGACAGGAGCCACCGGTCCAGGGCGGGCCGGGCGTCCGGGGCGGAATGCTCTTTCGGGTCGAACCCGTCGATCCTGGCGTACAGGGCGAAGAAGTCGTGGGAGTTCCGCACCGTCTCCAAAAAACCGAACCGGGCCTTGGCCACCCCCTGGGGGTCGATCCGGCGCAGGGTCCAGGGGGCGGACTCGGAGATCAAGTACCACCGCACCGCATCCGCCCCGTGCTGATCCGCTATCGGTAGGGGATCGAGCACGTTGCCCCGGGACTTGCTCATCTTCTGGCCCTGGGCGTCCAGGCCCATCCCGGTGACCAGCACGTTCCGGTAGGGGGTCTTTCCGTGCACCAGCACCCCGGTCACAAGCAGGGTGTAGAACCAGCCCCGGGTCTGGTCCAGTGCCTCGCAGATGAAGTCCGCCGGATACGACTTTTCGAACTGCTCTTGGTTCTCGAACGGATAGTGCCACTGGGCGGTGTGCATGGAGCCGGAGTCGAACCAGGTATCCAGGACGTAGGGCACCCGGCGCATGGTCCCCTCGCACTGGCAGGAGAGCTCCACCCGGTCCACGTAGGGGCGGTGAAGCTCCACGGTGCGGGCGAGCTCCGGGTCCCGGGCGTGTTCCACAAGCTCCTCCCGGGAGCCGATCACCCTGATCGCGCCGCAGTCCCCGCACACCCACACCGGAAGGGGCGTGCCCCAGTACCGGTCCCGGGACAGGGCCCAGTCCCGCATGGAACGGAGGAAGTCGCCGAACCGGCCCCGGCCCACGTACTCCGGGTACCAGCTCACCCGCTCGTTCTCGGCGGTGATCTCGTCCTTCTTTTTGGTGGAGGCGATGAACCAGGAGTCCAGGGCGTAATAGAGGAGCGGAGTGTCGCACCGCCAGCAGAAGGGATAGTCGTGGGCGTATTTCTCCGCCTTAAGGAGCCGCCCCTTACCCTTCAGGTCCTCGATGATCAGGGGGTCGGCCTCTTTTACGAACTTTCCGGCGGCCAGGGGGAACTCCTGGGTGAATTTTCCAATTCGGTCCACCGGCTGCACGAACGGGAGCCCCTCGTCTTTGCCCAGCTGGTAGTCCTCCTCGCCGAAGGCGGGGGCGATGTGCACGATCCCGGTCCCCTCGTCCATGGTCACGAACTCCGCCCCCACCACCAGGTAGCCCCGCTCCGGGTCAGCCAGGGGGTACAGGGGCTGGTAGTGGAGCCCGATCAGGTCCTTCCCCCGGTATTCGGCCACCACCTCGGCCTTCTCCCCCAGAACGGCGGGAAGGCGCGGTTTGGCCAGGATCAGTCTCTTGCCGTCGTAAGCCACTTCGACATAAGTCGCATCCGGGTCCACGGCCAGGGCCACGTTGGCCGGCAGGGTCCAGGGGGTGGTGGTCCATACCAGAAAGGCCTTCTCCGGGTCGTCCACCAGGGGCATGAGCACGAACACCGACGGGTCCTCCACGTTGCGGTACCCCTGGGCCACCTCGTGGGAGGAGAGGGGGGTGCCGCAGCGGGGGCAGTAGGGCAGGATTTTATGACCTTGATACAGGAGCCCCTGCTCGTGGATCCGCTTCAGCTCCCACCACAGGGTCTCGATGTACTCGTCCTTGTAGGTGATGTAGGGGCGCGCCAGGTCGATCCAGAACCCCATGCGCCGGATCATGTCCTCCCAGGCCCGGATGTACTTGTGCACCGAGGCCTTGCACCGCTCCACGAACTTCTCTATCCCGTAACGTTCGATCTCGGCCTTGGTCTTGATGCCGAGCTCTTTTTCCACCTCCAGCTCCACCGGAAGGCCATGACAGTCCCAGCCCGCCTTGCGCCCCACGAAATACCCCCGCATGGTCTTGTAGCGGGGGAACAGGTCCTTGTAGATCCGAGGGAGCAGGTGCCCGAAGTGGGGCCGGCCGTTGGCGGTGGGCGGGCCCTCGTAGAACACATAGTGTGGCCCTTCCTCCCGCCGCTTCAGGGAACGTTCGAACGCCTTTTCCCTCTCCCAGAACTCCAGCACCGCCTGCTCCCGGCGGCGCGGGTCGCTCTCCAGCTTGTGGAATCCCACCTACCCCTCCTTTAGCCTGGAACCAAAACGAAATCCGCCCTTCCGCATCCCCAAAAAACCTGGCTGCAAATGGATTCCCTGCCCCTAGAGGGGCAGGATGATGCGGCGGGCGGCGATCTTCAATGTCGTGTTCATCGTGGATCCCAATGAAAAGTATACAGGGCTAGTCGGGCGGCGACACCCGGCGGAACGCCTCCTCCACCCCGGAGAGCCAGGCCCCCAGGTCGAAGACGGCCTCCAACTCCCTGGGGGAAAGGAGTTCTTTCACTCGGGGGTGCTCGGCAGCCACCTCGTCCAGGCCCCGGCCCTCCTTGACCGCCCGGGCCGAGAGCTGCGCCACCAGGGCGTGGGCCTCCCGCCGGGGCAGCCCCGCCTTCACCAGCGCCAGGAGCAGCCCCTCGGAGAAGGGAAGACCCTGAGTTGAGAGGAGTCTATCCAGCATCCGCTCTGGGTACACCCGCAGCCCTTCCAAAAGCTCCCTGGCCTTGGCCAGCATGTAGTCCACCAGGATGAAGCACTGGGGGAGCAGGATCCGCTCCACCGAGGAGTGGGCCATGTCCCGCTCGTGCCACAGGGCGCAGTTTTCCAAGGCCGGGGCGAGCGAGGCCCGCAGGATCCGGGCCAGGCCGCACAGCCGCTCGGACAGGATGGGGTTCCGCTTGTGGGGCATGGCCGAGGAGCCCTCGGGGCGGCCCTCCGCCACCTCCCCCACCTCGGACCGGGAAAGGTGCCGCACCTCCAGGGCGATGGCCTCCACCAGCGAGGCGGCGGAGGCCAGGGCGAACAGGACCTCGGCGTGGCGGTCCCGGGGGATCACCTGGGTGGTGACTGGACAGGGGGAAAGGCCCAGCTCCCTAAGCGCCCGCTCCTCCGCCTGGGGGGGGAAGTGGGCGTGGGTCCCCACCGCGCCCGAGAGCTTGCCCACCGAGATCGCCTCCCGGGCCCGCGCCAGGCGCTCTTCCACCCGCCGGCCCCAGTCGTACCAGACCAGGATCTTATGGCCGAACGTGGTGGGCTCGGCGTACTGCCCATGGGTGCGTCCGATGATCGGGGTCTCGCGGTACCGGTCCGCCAGCTCCCACAGGGTCCGGGAAAGGGCGTGGGCCTTCTCCAGGACCAGGTCTAGGGCCTCCCGGATGGCCAGGGCCAAAGCGGTGTCCTTCACGTCCGAGGAGGTGAGCCCGAAGTGAAGCCAGCGTCCCTCCTCCCCCACCGCCTCCTCCAGGGCGACCAGGAACGCGATGAGGTCGTGGCCGACCTTTCGCTCTATTTCCAGGATCCGCTCCGGGTCGATCTCGGCTTTAGCCCGGACGGCCACTGTGGTTCCGGGGGGGACCTGCCCCAGCTCCTCCAGGGCGGCCAGGGCGGCGAGCTCAACTTCGAGCCAGCGGCGATACTGGGCCGCCAGGGTCCACAGCTCTTTCATCGGGGACAAGGCATACCGCTCCCACATGCCGTTCCTATGGTGGCTCATCGTGCCCCTTTGAGCAAATCGATCCTCATTTGGACGGGCAGGCTCGGAAAACGGGGGCATAGGGGAACTCGACACGGCGCGCGCAAAGAGACTCAAAAAAGGGGTTGTCCGCGCCGTTCGGGACTGGGCCCGCGAGGCAGCTTACCCGCCGAGGAGGCGAGCCGGGAAGGGAAAGGGGCCGGGGGCAAAGCCCGGCCCCTTTCTACTTATTCGCCTTTGAGCTCGGCGAGCTGCCCGGGGGGGAGCTCGGTGAGCCCCTCTGGCCCCACGTGCACGAAGGTCTCGCCTGCCTGGAAGATGACCTCCTCCCCCAGGGCCAGGATGGGCCCCAGCTCTGGCAGTTCCGAAAGGAGCTGGAAGTAGGCGGAGGAGAGGTACTGGATGTCCAGGGTTTCGGTGCCTTCCTGATAGGTGCTCTCCTGCCATACCCCGTCCACCAGCAGGAACACCCGGCCGGCGATCTCCTTGACGCCGGTGGTCACCTGCGGGGCCTCGGAGGCGGCCAGCCGCTGGGCCGACCGGGCCGCCAGGACCGGCTGCCCCGCCGCGTTATAGGCGGCCGGGGGCACCCCGGCGGCGTCCTCTTCCACCAGGAACGAGGTGTAGGGGGTGGCGATCCCGTAGCGGGTGGCGAGCTCCACGATCTCACGCACCAGCTCCTCGGATTCCCCTTCCAGGATGATCCGCTTGAGCAGGTACCCCACCTTACGGGCCGCCCACAGGCGCGGCAAGAAATCCGCCGCCCGGGAGGCCTGGGGGAACCCCGCCTCGAGCAGGTAGTTCTCCGCCGTCCCCTGCCTGAGTCCGGACAGGACGATCCGGGCCGGGCCGGCCCCGGAGTACCGCCCCACCAAGGTGAGCTGCCCCCCGTAGAACAGGTCCGGAAGCTCCCTGGGATAGAGGTCATAGAGGGTCACCCCTTCCACGTCCAGGGAGAGCTCGGTCAGGGCGGGCTGGGCGATCTTGGCGTAGAAGGAGGTGAGGACGCCTTCCAGGTCCTCCTCCGGGGTGACGTAGCTCGCC
>JAJOKL010000107.1 GCA_021129895.1 Candidatus Bipolaricaulota bacterium | reverse complement strand
CCAGTCGGTGTGGAAGGTACCCTCTTTGTCGATGCGCTGGTAGGTGTGGGCGCCGAAGAAGTCCCGCTGCGCTTGGATCAGGTTCGCTGGAAGCCTCGCGGTGCGATAGGCGTCCACGAATGAGAGGGCCGAATTCATGGCCGGGACGGGGATCCCGTGCTCGTGGGCGAAACAGGTGACGTAGCGCAGATCCCCGTGGTATTTCTCCCATGCGGACGCGAACGGCTCCGCCAGGAAAAGCAGGGGGAGCTCTGGAGCATCGAGAAAAACCTTGCGGATGGGGATAAGGAGCTTTGAGCGGATGATGCACCCGGCCATCCACACCCGCGCCGCCTCGGAAAGGTCCAGGCCGTAGCCCTTCTCATTCGAGGCGTCCCGCAGCTGCCGCAGCCCCTGGGCGTAGGCGGCGATCACCGAGAGGTAGACCGCCCCGAAGAGCCTTCCGATGAACTCGTCACGCTCCACCCCCAGGGACGGATCGGGGCCGGAGAGGACCTCGCTGGCGGCCACGCGCTCATCCTTCAGGGCGGAGATGATCCGGGAAAAGACGGCCATGGCGATGGTGGGGGTCGGGGTCCCGATGTCCAAGGCAGATTGCGTCGACCACTTGCCGGTCCCTTTCTGCTTCGCCGTGTCCAGGATCCTCTCCACCAGGAAGTCGCCCGTCTCCGGGTCCCGGTACCGCAGGATCCGCTCCGTGATCTCGAAGAGGTACCCCCCGAGCTCGCGCTTGTTCCAATCGGAAAAGACCTCCGCCATCTCGTCCGGTGACATCGAAAGGCCCCGTTTCATGAGGTCGTAGGCCTCGGCGATGGTCTCCATGATGGCGTACTCGATCCCGTTGTGGACCATCTTCACGTAGTGGCCCGCCGACCCAGGCCCGAAGTAACCGCAACACGGCCCCTCGGGGCCCTGGGCGGCGATCCGCTCGAAGATTTCCCGGACGAGCTCGTACCCTTCTTTGTGCCCTCCCGCCATAATGGAGGGGCCGTGCAGCGCCCCGTACTCGCCCCCCGAGATCCCGGTGCCGAGGTAGAGGAGGCCTCGTTCCTCGGCTTCCTTTATACGTCGCTCGGTGTCTGCGTAGTGGGAATTCCCTCCGTCGATCACCAGGTCCCCCCGCTCGAGGAGCGGGAAAAGTTTTTCCAGCATCGCGTCCACGGGCGGCCCGGCCTTGACCATGATGAGGATCTTCCTGGGCCGCGAAAGCGTGCCCACGAACTCCTCCGGGGTGTAGGTGGGGACGATCTTCTTCCCCTGGGCGCGATTCTCTATGAATTCCTTGGTGCGCTCGGCGGTGCGGTTGAACACCGCCACCGTGTACCCCTTGTCCTCCACGTTGAGGACGAGGTTCTGCCCCATCACCGCGAGGCCTATAACGCCGAAGTCGGCCTTCATCGACTGTCACCTCCCGTCTCCCACGGCGGCCGTTCGGGGAGGGCCGCCTCGAACCGCTCGATGAGCGCCCGCTCGTAATCGCCGGCGTAGGTCCCGGAAAGGAACCGCTCCAGGACCTCGTCGTTGAACCGCTTCCACGATTCCTCCTCTTCCCCGGGGATCACGGGGTAGAAGAGCACCCCGTTGTCCCGGGCCGCCTTCAGGTCCCCCGGGGCATCGCCGATCATGAGGACGTGGTCCTTGGGATAGTGTCTCGCGGTGGCGGCGATGTGCTCGGATTTGGTCCCCATCTCCTGCCCGCAGATTAAAGCGGCGTAATCGTAGATCCTGTGCTCCTTCCACTCCCGCTCCAGGGCCTCGATGGGGGTCTGGGAGACCACCACGATATCCGCCCGGGCGCGGAGCGCCTCCAGGGCCTCCCGCACCCCGGGGAAGGGAGGGATCCCCCGCACGATCTCCCGGATGGCCCAGTTCACCCGCTCGGACCACGCGAGCACGTGCTCGAGCTCCCTCCGCGCCTCCTCCGAGGGGGCGTTCTCTATCGCTTCCCGCAGGCCGTCGTTGGAGAGGACGCTTTTGGGATCGTCCACCCAGGCGAAGTAATGTGGAAATTTAGGAACCTGGAACCCCCTCCGCTTCACCAGGGGGTGACCCGGGAGGAGCTCGGTGAGGATCCGCCTGATGGTAATGTGGCGGTTGGCGCCCCGGGTCACCGAGAAGAGGTCCGCGAACTCCTTGCACTCCCGGGCGGCCTGGGCCACCGGCTGGAGGCCGAAGTAGGCGATCATCCATGGTGTAAAGCACTCCCGCTGCTTTATCCCCATTGTGTCGAACACGCACCCGTCGGAGTCGATGCATACCAAGAAATCCTTGGTGGGCCGGAACTCCTCGAGCTTACTTCGGTAGTCCATCCTCCCTCCTTAGTTCCGTGACGCGTGACCCGTAACGCGTGACGGGTTTTAAGGGCCTGCCTTTTCGCTCGTCACGCGTCACCCGTTACGCGTCACCCCGATAAGCTGCGGGCACGTAATCCGGGAGCATCTTCGGCGCGAAGATCGGCTTCAGCCGCGCGAACCGGAGCCTCCCCCCGACGATCGGCACGGATACCTGGTCCTCCCCCAGGAGCGGCATGGCGTAGCGGACGAACCCGTCGGTGACGTCGGTCTTGGTCTCCGAGATCCACTCCGCGGGGAAGGGCCTGTCCACCCCCGCCACCTCCTCCAGGGGGATGGTGCCGTATTCGGGGCGGTAGACGTCCCCCTGCGCCCGGCGGATGGTGACCATGTGGCCCGATACCCCCGCCGCGGCGAGCTCCACCGCCTTTGCCCCCACGCAGTAGGCCTCGTCCAGGTCCACCGGGGAGGCGTAGAGGATCGCGTCCCGCTGCTCGGTGCCCGGGACCTGTCCCCGGGCGAGGCCCCGCGCGGGAAGCCCCACGTCGTTCAGGTGGTTCACCAGGACCTGGGCCACGGTGGCCCGGGAGGAGGAAAAGGCCGCGTGGCCGAAGGCATCTTTCCTTTCGCCCAACTCCCCGAGCTTCAAACCTTCCGAGATCACCACCAGCGCCCGGCCGTGCTTCCTCACCGTATCGGCGATGGAGTCGGTGATCTCCTCCAGGGAAAGGCCGCACTCGGCGAGGAATATAAGGAGCGGATATTCGCGTTCCGGATCGGCGAGCCGGGCGGCGGCGGGGACGAACCCCACGCGCCTGCCCATGGCCTGGACCACGAGCACCGGATCTGCGGGAGAAGACCCCCGGTTCTCCTCCTCCAGGCACTGGACCGTCCACGCCCAGTACCGCGCCACCGAGCCGTACCCGGGGGTGTGGTCCACGAGCTCCATCTCCTTGTCGCCCAAATCGTTGTCGATGGTCTTGGGGACCCCCACCACGGTGAGCTCATACCCTTCCTTCGCCGCGGCCTCGGCCACCTTGTGGCAGACCAGTTGCGTATCGTTCCCCCCGATCCCGAAGAAGTAGCCGATCCCGTGGGCGCGGAAGACCTCTACGATCCGGCGGAGGTCCTGGCCGTGCTCGAGCTTGTATCGGGCGGTGCCGATAGCCCCGGCGGCGGGGGTGGTGCGGAGGAGCGAGATCTCCTCCCGGGGCTGGGCGGAGAGGTCAAGAAGCTCCTCCTTGAGGATCCCCAGGACCCCGTGCCACGCGCCGTAGACGGTCCCGAACACATCGGGGTAGCCGCGGATCGCCTCCACGATCCCCCGCAGGGAGCTATTGATCACCGGGGTGGGCCCCCCGCCCATGGCGACGACCACGTTCTTCGCTTTGTTCATCCACCCTCCTTCCCCGTGATGATGGCGGCAGGGCTCCGGTTATGCAAACCCTTTCAAAGGGCCCGGTGGGCGATCACGTTTCTCAGGAACCAATCCGGATTTGCCCCGGCAAGCCGTGGGAGATAGGAGATGGCCAGCTCCTTGATCGCGTTGAGATCCATCCTTACCTCCTTCAGAGCCCGTTACGTAAAACTCGGAAGCTGCTTAACAGGCCCGATTGTGAGAAAATTCCCCCCCGGCTACAATGCCGCCGGTGACCTGATCCATGTGCCTCGCCATTCCTGCCAAGGTGCTCTCGGTGGAGGGGAACGTGGCCACCGTGGACCTCGCCGGGACCCGGGCTCGGGCCCGCCTGGATGCCCTGGGGGAGGAGGTACACGCGGGCGACTGGCTCCTCATCCACACCGGGTTCGCCATCCGCCGGCTGGACCCCCAGGACGCCCAGGAGACCCTGCGGCTGTTCGAAGAGCTCTTCTCCGCCCTGGAACCCGAAGATGACACCTGACCCGTTTGCCCTGCGGGATCCAAAGCTAGCGAGTAAGTTCGCACGCCTGTTCTCCCGCCTGGCTCCTGACCGCCGGGTGAAGATCGTGCACGTGTGCGGCACCCACGAGATCGCCGTCACCCAGCACGGCTTGCGCAGCCTGCTCCCGGAGACGGTGGAGGTGCTGGAGGGGCCGGGGTGTCCGGTGTGTGTCACCTCCACCGCTGACCTCGATTGTGCTCTTAAGATAGCAGAAAAAGGGGCTATATTATGTACGTTTGGTGACATGCTACGGGTCCCCGGAACCGAGCTTTCTTTGGCCGAGGCCAAGGCCCAAGGGGCGGATGTAAGGACAGTGCTTTCGGCAGAGGCCGCGGTGGAGATTGCCAGGAGGAACCCAGGGCGGGAGGTGGTGTTCTTCGCAGTGGGGTTCGAGACCACCGCCCCGGGCACCGCCGCCGTGCTCCTGGATTCCCCTCCACAGAACTTCTCCGTGCTCGCCTCCCACAAGCTCATCCCGCCGGCCCTGGAGGCGTTGATGGCCCTTCCGGAGGTAGACATCGACGCCTTCCTCGCCCCGGGGCATGTGTCCACCATCATCGGTAGCGACGCCTACCGCCCCATCGCGGAGAGATTCCAGGTCCCGGTGGTGGTGGGGGGATTCGAGCCGTTGGACGTCCTCTACGCCCTGGCCCTGATCCTGCGCCAGCTCCGGGAGGGGCGGGCGGAGGTGGAGAACGCCTACGTGCGGGCGGTGCTGCCGCAGGGGAACACGCGCGCCCGGGAGCTTCTGGCGCAAGCGTTCCGGACCGTGGACGCCCATTGGCGGGGGATCGGGGTCATCCCGGGTTCGGGGTTGGCCCTGCGGGGAGAGCTGGCCCGATGTGATGCCCAGGAGAGGTTCGGGGTGGAGGGGGAGCTGGGGGAGGAGATCGCCCCGGGCTGCCGCTGCGCCGACATCCTGGTGGCCCGGGCCCTCCCTTCCGACTGCCCCTTGTTCGGGACGGCCTGCACCCCCCTGTCCCCGGTGGGGGCGTGCATGGTGGGAAGCGAGGGGGCGTGCAACGTGTGGTACCGGTACGGGGGGAGGCCACAGCTATGAGCCGCCGGCCGCTTTCCGAGGAGGCGATCACCTCCCTGCACGGGGCGGGGGGGGAGCTGATGGGGCGGCTCCTCTCCGAGCGGATCCTGCCCAAGTTCGAGCTCAATTCCGCCGGGCCGGTGGGCCTGGCCGCCCTGGACGACGGGGCGGCGTTGGAGCTACCCCCGGGCGTGACCTTTATCACCACCGATTCCCACGTGGTGAAGCCGATCTTCTTCCCCGGTGGCGATATCGGGAAGCTGGCCGCCTGCGGCACCCTCAACGACCTGGCGGTAATGGGGGCCCGGCCGCTGGCCCTCACCCTGGCCCTGATCATCGAGGAGGGCTTTTCACTGGAGGACCTAGAGCGGATCCTGACCTCGCTGGCGAAGGTGCTGGCAGAGCAGTCGGTGGCGCTGGTGGCCGGGGACACCAAGGTGATGGGAAAGGGGGAGCTTGACGGGATCGTGGTCAACACCTCCGGGATCGGGGTGGCGCGGGAGGTGATCACCGACGCCGGCCTCTCCCCGGGCGACGCCGTCATCGTGACCGGCCCGGTGGGGGACCATGGGTTCGCTCTCCTCGCGGCCCGGGAGGATTTCGGGCTGGATAGTGACTTGGTGAGCGATGTGGCGGTGATCTGGCCGCTGGTGGAGGTGGCACTGGAGGTGGGGGGGGTCACGGCCATGAAGGACCCCACCCGGGGGGGCCTGGCTGCTGCCCTGAACGAGCTAGCGAGGAAATCCGGGGTGGGGATCGTGATCCAGGAGGAGAGGATCCCGGTGCGGCCCGGGGTACGGGGCCTGGCGGAGCTTCTCGGGATCAGCCCCTACCAGGTGGCCTGTGAGGGGCGGGCCGTGCTGGCGGTGAGGGAGGACAAGGCGGAGCAGGTGCTGGCGGCCATCCGAGGCCATCCCCTGGGCCGGGAGGCGGCCATCATCGGCAGGGCGGTAGAAAAATACCCGGGGAAGGTGGTCCTGGATACCGGCGTGGGCGGCCGCCGTTTCCTGGAGATGCCCTTGGGGGATCCGGTCCCCAGGATCTGTTGACTTCCAACATCCGGGATAAGTGCTATACTGTCGGGGCGGGCATAGAAGGCCCCCTTGGTGGGCTTCATGAACGGTGTCGGCGGGGCGTGGTTTGGCTTTGAAGATGGACAAGGCGGAGTGGAAGGGGCAACCTCAGCCAGAGCAACTCCTTGAGTTCCTCAGGGAGCTTAATCGCAATCGCGACCTTGATTCCCTGGCCCATGCGATCCTGCGCTACGCGGTGTCCACCGTCCCCCAAGCCCAATCCGGGAGCTTCCTGCTGTTAAACGAGGCAGAGGAGGCCTTTGAGTACCGGGCCGCTGTGGGCTGGGATCTAAAGCGCCTTTCCCAAATCAAGATCCCAAAGGAAGCGATCATCCACAGACATTTGGATGAAAAAGGCCCCCTGATGGTTCGCAATCCAGCCGAGCTTAACCGGAGGCTTCTGCCCAGAGAGATCGCCGAGAGGCTCGACCAGTTTCAGACCGCAGTGTTCATCTCCTTCCCCATCGTTTGCGAGGGAGAGGTCATCGCTTACCTCAATCTCGACAACCGCGATGATCCAGATGCGTTCTCCCAAGAAGACATCGAGCTTCTCAGGCCGCTCGCCGAGGAGATCGCCCTGGCCGTGCGCTTGGAGCGGGCCCGAGCATGGCAGAAAGAACGGGATGCGATCTTCCGCCTGGTTTGGGATCGCTTGGCCGACGCCCTGTTCATCACCGACTTCGAGGGGAGGATCCTTGAGTGTAACGCGGCCGCTGAGCGGCAGACAGGCTATAGCCGCGAGGAGCTCCTGGAGCTGAACATCATGCGGGACTTGGCGGTGGAAGAGCCAGCTATCACCTATGAGAAGGTCAATCAGCAGCTGGCCCGGGGGGAGACGGTTCGGTTTGAGGAGCTCAAGCGGCGCAAGGACGGGACGCTTTACTGGACCGAATGCGCCGTGGTCCAGTTCGACTACAAGGGGCGGCCGGCCACCATCTCGGTAAACCGAGATATCACCGA
>JAJOKL010000088.1:6137-7298 GCA_021129895.1 Candidatus Bipolaricaulota bacterium | reverse complement strand
GGCCAACCCCCGCCTGGCTCGCACCAGCCAGTCAGCCCGCCTCAGCAGCGACCGCGCTTCCGTCCCCATAACCCTCCCAGCCCCAGGACCCCCAGCCCCATCCAGAGGAGGAGGCCGGTCAGTCCAGGGCCAAGCTTTAACTCCCACAGTGTCAGGGCGGCGACGAGAGGGCTGATGGGGAGGGCAGTGGCAAGGGGGGCGAAGTGGACGGCGAAAAGGGTCCCGTAGACGACCACGAACCTTATCCCGCTGGATTTTAGACCCCAGCCGGCTGCGAATCCAACCCCGGCCCAGGCGAGGCTGCAGCTGAAAAGCAGCGCCTGCACCAAGAAGGTTCCGGCCCAACTCCCCCCGACCAGACCCCGGAAACCGAACAGGAACGGAGCCAGCAGGAGCTGCCCTAGCCCCACCAGGGCGATCAGCCGGCCCGCGCCAGCCCGAGGCGAAAGCGGCCGTTCCCGCCCCCAGGCCTCTTCCGTCCCCCCCACATGTACCCCCAGGATGGCTGAGATCAGGGCCAGAGCCCCCAACAGCAGGGGCGGGCCGAAGAACGACGCGTATCCCCCCAGGCTCCCCACCGTCCCCGGGGCCAGGAGCGCCACGACAAAGGCGATCCCCCCCCAGGATCGCCAGCGCATGGTAGGAATTGACCAGCGAGGGAGAGAAACGCAGCTTAACCACCCCGCCTCACCTCCAGGGCCAGCCGCCACTCCATCCCCCCGTCCGGACGGGATACCTCCACGGCGGCCACCAGCTCCTCCCCTGGGAAGAGCCGGGGATAGATGGCCTCCCACAGCGGCTCCATGGCGGGGGAGATGAAGCTGGTGTAGTCCCCTCTTCTTCCGTCCCGGACCCGCACCAGTTCCCCCTCCCAGCGGTAGGTCTCCCCGGCCAGGTGTTCCCCCGGGGCGAGTCGCCACAGCACCCGTACCTCCCCTGGCCGTACCGGCACCACCGTCCTCACCCCTCCCTCCCCCCATTCCCACCGCAGGTCGCACCCGGCCCACTCCCCCTCCCTCAGGGGGAGGAGCTCCACCCACCAGCCCTCCCCCTGCCACTCCCCAGACTCGCTTCCTGTCAAACAGGCAAACTCCAGATAAAAGCCCGCGGCGTCATAGCTAGAAAAGCGATATACACACGAAATTGGTCCTGTGAGGGGCT
>JAJOKL010000088.1:4556-6037 GCA_021129895.1 Candidatus Bipolaricaulota bacterium | reverse complement strand
CCCAGAAGGTAAACAGCCACCGCGATCGCCAGGGGCGCTAGCGGCGGCCGGGGCAGGGGAAGGCGAGCGAAGGCACGGGAAAGCCCGTCCCGGTCCGGCCAGGGCCAGGTCTCAGGCGGGGAGGGCCCCGCCAGCTCTCCCCCCAGGTAGGCGGCCCAGGCCCGGACCACCGCCCGCTGGGGTGGACTCAACGGGGCCCTCACCAGTAGGTCCCCGAACGGATGCAGGAGGAGCGGGTCGGTGAGGTCGGCGGGGGTCAGGGGATAGCCCGGGCCGGCCTCCCCCACCGTCCCGGTCAGGGGTTCCATGGCCGGGGAGAGGGGGAGCATCGTGCTCCCCGCGGTCCCCTCCGGGGTGGCGAGGTGGAGGCGAAGCGTGCGGGTGCCGCGCCGCAAGGGCCAAGGGAACAGGTACGTGGCCTGTCCCCCCGGGGGGGAGGAGCACGGGAGCCCGCAGGGCCCGCCGCGCCACCCCCCGCCAGGGGGAGCCGATCTCCGCCTCCACCACCAGGGTCCCGGCAATCGGCCCCGCGCCGAGGTTCGCCACCGTGACCCACAGCGGGTTCACCCGCTCCAGCACCGGCACCCGCCCCAGCCCAAGGTGGCCTGCAGCTCCACCTGTCCCAGAACGGGCACCGCCATGACCATGACCAGCCCGAACACCATCCCGGCCATGGTAGCACCCTCCCACCCACCGCCCGTAACGCGTCACGCGTGACGGGTTTGGTTGCGATCATTGGGGCAGGCCATTCACCGCCTCCAGGGCATCGGCGGACAGGACGTCGGCGTACACCTGGGTGGTGCGGATGGACGCGTGCCCCAGCTGTTTCTGGACTAGCCGCAGGTTATAGCGGGAGGCCTTGTACAGCATGGAGGCGTAGGTATGGCGGCAGGAGTGGATGGTGAACCGGTCCGGCAGGCCCGCCAGCTTGGCATAGCGCTTGAACATGTGGTAGATGGCCTGCCTGGTCAGTGCCCCGCCCCGGGGGGAGAGGAACAGCAGCGCCTCCGGGTGGGTGGGCTCCCCCGCCGCCCGTTTCCAGTCCAGGAACTCCGCGAGGTGGTCCCGCAGGGCCTGGCCGATGTCCACCCCTCTCTTCTTCCCGCCTTTGCCGCGGCGGACGATGATGGCGGCGTGCCCCGGGTCCAGGATCAGGTCCCCCACCCGCAGGGCGGTGATCTCCGACACCCGCAGGCCGGCGTCCAGGGCCACGTGCAGGATGGCCCAGTCCCTGACCGGCCCCTTTTTGCCACTCTTCAGTGCCTCCTGGGCGGCCAGCCGGAGCACCCCCTTGAGGCGCCGCACCTGCTCCGGGGTCATGAAGTCCTCCCTGGTGAGCTGTAAGGGCATCTGTCCTCCTTGGCTGCGTTTAACTTTGGATGCGCTCCTTTTTACAAAAGGTACGCGCCCGGTGGAAAGACAGATGGGATGGCGTTCTCGGACATGGGCGATTTAACAAAAGGGCGCTTTTGTTAAATCCC
>JAJOKL010000088.1:0-4546 GCA_021129895.1 Candidatus Bipolaricaulota bacterium | reverse complement strand
TCAGCCTTAACGCGCGACGCGTCACGCGCGACGGGTGTGTGGTGGTTTTTCTCTTCCGAAGCGGGCCAGGGCGAATGCCTCGCTGAGAGGGCGGCAGGGGCCGTCCGGCCGCGGTCCATGCCCTTTTGATCCTCCCCTCTTCTTCCGGGGGCAAATATGGCCGGCTCAGTCGATGGAGTAGCGCTCGATGATCTTCTTCTCCTCGCCCTCGATCTCCGCCGCCACCTCGATGTAGTCCTTGAGCCCGGACCGGTTCAGCTTCTCCTTGAGCAGGTTATCCAGCTGGAAGATGCCGGCGGAGTTGGACATGCGCACGAAGATCAGGACCGGCTTTTCCGTGCCGGGCTTGAGCTCCACCTTCTCGATGGCCAGGGCGGACACGGAGTGGATGGTGGGCTCCCCCACCCGGAACGGGATGCGGGCCCGCCCCTTCTCCATGTCCAGGGCATCGGCCACCTTGATGATCCCCGCCTCCACCGTGAGGGGCTGGGCCTCCCGCCGGTGGGCGTAGATGGCGTGCAGAGTCTCGGTGAGGATCACGGTGCGGGCCGGCTCCTCATACAGGTCGGCGATGAGCTCCTCGATCAGGGACGGGGCCAGGATCAGGGACAAAAGCTCGTGCTCCTGGCGGTGGATGGCATGGCCGATGTCGTGCAGAGCCGCGGCCAGGGTCACCACCACCTCCGCGTCCTGTGGGGGGAGGCCATGGTCCACCACCCCGGGCTGGACCCCGGCCGCCATGAGCAGCCGCAGCAGGCGCAGGGCCAGCCGGGTGACGATACGCACGTGGGTGGGGCCGTGATCGTTGATGTGCATGCGGTTGATGACGGTGACGTTGGAGGCCACCCACAGGGCCCTGAGCCGGGCCGAGTTCCGGATGCGCTCCTGGACCCGGGCCAGTTTGGTGGGAGGGGCCGCCGGTTTCCTCTTGGTTCCCATGGGCCTATTGTGCCTCGGGCCGCCGCAGCCACCAGGGCTGATGGGCCTGGCCGTGCTGGCGGGCCTCCAGATCGGCCACCCGCTGTTCCAGGGCCCGCACCTGGGCCGCCAGGTGTTCCACCAGGGCCCGCCAGCCCGTTTCGTCCTGTTTTCTCAGCTTTCCCCCGGTTTCACTAACATCCTCGATGAAGCTTTTGGTTTCCTGTTCGTGCGCATACCGCATAATGTTAGACGCTTCTTTCATGGTGTGTCCGCTTTCGCACAAAGCCTGGAGGGAGCGGAGCAGGGTCAGGCCCTGGTCGGTGATGAGGATTTGGTTGTTGGGACCGCGGCGGATGTCCGCGGCCAGGAGGTCCCGGATGGCCTCGATCCTGTTGCGCACCTGGTTCTCGGTGGAAAGCCCCAGGATTTTCACGAGTTCCGGTATCGTGTACAGGGCTCTCTCCCCCTTTCATCCGGTTTTGTACCACCTTAGCACCGGGGAGGGGGGAGGGCAAGTGGAAGCGGGAAGGGCGGGGGGATACGCTAGCGGTGATGCGGATAAAGAGGCTGGATGAGGGGCTGATCAGGAAGATCGCGGCCGGGGAGGTGGTGGACCGGCCGGCGGCGGTGGTGAAAGAACTCATCGAGAACGCCCTGGATGCCGAGGCCACCGAAGTGCGAATCCGGCTCCGGGGCGGGGGGATAGAGCTGATACAGGTGGCCGACGGCGGGGTGGGGATGACCCCGGAGGAGCTGCGGTTGGCGGTGGAGCGGCACACCACCAGCAAGCTGGAGGGCGAAGAGGACCTGCGCCGGATCCGCACCTTGGGGTTCCGGGGGGAGGCGCTGGCCGCCATCTGCGCCGTGGCCCGGGTCAGGCTCCTGTCCCGCCCGCGGGGGGAGGAGGCGGCCCACGAGCTGGTGGTGGAGGGGGGGCGGGTGGTGGTGGACCGGCCGGCGGCCCGGGCGGTGGGCACCACGGTGGAGGTGTGGGAGCTGTTCGCGGCAATCCCCGCCCGCAGGAAGTTCCTGAAGAGCCCGGCCGCGGAGGCCCGGGCGGCCCTGGGGGCCATCCGCCGGCTGGCGTTGGCCCATCCGGAGGTGGGGTTCCAGGTGGAGGCGGAGGGGAGGAAAGCCCTAGCCGCCCCGGGGGTGCCGGGGGCGCTCCCCCGCATCCAGCAGGTCTACGGGGCCCGGTTCGCCGAAAAGCTCCTGGAGGTGCGGCTTTCCGAGCCGGGATATGAGCTAGTGGCCTACTTCGCCCCCCCGGAGGCGGCCCGGCCCACCCGGGTGGACCAGCACCTGTTCCTGTCCGGCCGGCCCATCCGCCCCGGGGCCCTGGCCGCCCCCATCTATCAGATCTACCGCCGGTACCTGGGACGTGGCGCCCACCCCGCCTTCTTCCTGTACCTGGAGGTGGACCCGGAGCTGGTGGACGTGAACGTACATCCCAAGAAGGAGGAGGCTAGGTTCCGTAACGAGACGGCGGTGCAGGACCTGCTGCGGCGGGCGGCCATGCGTGCCCTGGGGGGGCAGATGGTGGGCTGGCGGCCCCCACCGCAGGCCCCGTCCCGGGCCGAGGTGCGCCCGAGCTCCCCCGGGGAACCCTTGTTCGCCCAGCCCCCGGCCCCACAGCGGTCCTGGCGACTGCTTGGCCAAGTGCAGGACTCCTATCTGGTGGTGGAGACCGAGGAGGGGCTGGAGCTGGTGGACCAACACGTGGCCCACGAGCGGGTGCTGTTCGAAAGGTGGCGGGACGGGGCGGAGTTGGCGGTGCAGGAGCTACTGGTGCCGGTGCAGGTGGAGGTGCCGTTCGACCGGGCGGAGGCCCTCAGGCGGGCCCTGCCCGAGCTCCGCCGGCTGGGGGTGATCCTGAAGCCGTTCGGGGACAGAAGTTTCCTGCTGCGGGGCTGGCCGGCCCCGCTGGCGGACCGGCAGGCGCGGCTGGGGTTCACAGAGCCGATCCTGGCGCTGGCGGACCTGCTCCTCTCGGGAGAGGCGCCGCTTATGGAGCTATGGCGGGAGATCGCCTGTGCCGCGGCGATCAAGGCCGGCACCCCCCTCTCCCGGGAGGAGCAGGAGGCGCTGATCGAGCAGTGGAAGGGGACCAAGGAGCCGGCCCGCTGTCCCCACGGCCGTCCCATCGCGATAAAGATCCCCTGGGACGACCTGGCCAAACGCCTCGGCCGCTAACGTATCACAGCACGGCCAAGTACCGGTCCAGCTCGTAGCGGTGAACCTGGGCCCGGTACAGGTCCCACTCGATCCGCTTGTTCTCGATGAACTTGGCGAAGATGTGGTCCCCCAGGGCCCGGCGCACCAGCTCGCTTGCTTCCATCTCAGCGATGGCCTCGTTCAGGGCCCCGGGCAGCTCCTGGATCCCCCAGGCCCGTCGCTCCTCCGGGGACATGGCGAACACGTCCCGCTCCACCGGCTCCGGCAGGGGATAGCCCTGCTGGATCCCCTCCAGGCCGGCGTGGAGCATGACCGCGAAGGCGAGGTACGGGTTGCAGGCCGGGTCCGGGGCGCGGAACTCGATGCGGGTGGCCGCCTCCTTCCCTGGCTTGTACATGGGCACCCGGATCATGTTGGACCGGTTGCGGCGGGCCCAGGTGATGTACACCGGGGCCTCGTAGCCCGGAACCAGCCGCTTGTAGGAGTTCACCCACTGGGCGCACACCCCGATGATCTCCCGAGCGTGGCGCATGATGCCGGCGATGTAGCCCTTGGCCACCTGCGACAGGTACATGGGGTCCTCCGGGTCGAAAAACGCGTTGCGGCCATCCTGGTGGAACAGGGACTGGTGGGTGTGCATCCCGGAGCCGTTCTCCCCGTACAGGGGCTTGGGCATGAACGTGGCGTGGAGGCCGTGGCGGCGGGCGATCTCCTTCACCAGGTATTTGGTGGTCATGAGGGAGTCGGCCATGGTGAGGGCATCGGCGAAGCGGAGGTCGATCTCGTGCTGGCTGGGAGCCACCTCGTGGTGGGTGGCCTCCACCGGAATCCCCATCCCCTCCAGGGCCAACACCGTCTCCCGCCGGAGTTCTGTCCCCTCGTCCGGGGGTACCAGGTCGAAGTAGCCGCCCCGGTCCAGCACCTCCGGGGCCGCGGGGGAGCGGAAGTAGAAGTACTCCACCTCCGGGCCCACGTACATGGTGAAGCCCATGTCCGCTGCCCTGTTCAGGGCCTGCTTCAGGGCCCAGCGGGGGTCGCCCTGGTAGGGCTCGCCGCTCGGCTCGTACACGTCGCAGATCAGGCGGGCCACGTTCCCCCAGGGGAGCACGGCGAAGGTCTTGGGGTCGGGGCGCACCACCATGTCCGATTCGTCGATGCGGGCGAAGCCGTGGATGGAGGAGCCGTCGAAGCCGACCCCCTCCTCCAGTGCGCCCTCGAGCTCCCCGGCGGTGATCTCCACGCTCTTCAGGTTCCCGAGGAGGTCGGTGAACCAGAGCTGGACGAACTTGATCCCCTCTTCCTTCATCCGTTTGAGCACAGCTTCCTTTGGGTCCATCTCCGGCACGGGCTATCACCTCCGCCTCCAAAGATGGCTGGGTTCCAGGCCTGAGGCCACCTCGGCAGGAACCGAATGAAAAGCGTCCCACCCTCCGGATCCCGCTCCACCCGC
>JAJOKL010000096.1 GCA_021129895.1 Candidatus Bipolaricaulota bacterium | reverse complement strand
CCCTTTGGCCCAGGACCACATCCAAGGGGGCATCGTATACCCAACCCAAATCCCGTTCCTTCACGAAACGCCAGAGAAGGAACTCCAGGTTTCTCGATACCCGCTGATGAGGTTCTGTAGGTGATGGGACCAACACCAGCTCACCTCCCAAAAGCTCATACCGCCGGGTCTCGGACTCAGGCAGGCTCTTGTAGTCCTCGTAAGTGAACTTCACCTTTGGCCCTGTGGCCTTCGCCATCCTCTTCACCCCCAGCAAAAATGTCCCTCGTTCCGCACAGCTGCCACGAGCATTCGCGCCTCCAAAATGGTATCACCCTCCGGGGGACGTCGGTATTTCATGGTCCATCGAAAAAATGCCCACGCGATTCTACTTCCGGGCACGGCACGCACCACGCCGCCGAACCGCGACGTCCTCCCTCGCCGGAGTCGGGGATGAACCCCCGCTACAGGTACCTGGCCTGCCGGGTAGGGGGTCAGACGAGGAGCATGCGCATCGGTTCCAGGGTGCGCTTGAATGGGTTGAACACCAAACCCAGGATCTCCAGGGTGACCACCCCCAGCAGCGCCGCATCGTCGGCTTCACCTAAGATCACCGGCGTGTGTCCCTCACCCTGGGGGAGGATGATGTAATACTCGGATACCTTCCGGTTGATCTCCCGGCCGTCAGCTAGTGGGAAGGTGTGTTCCCGTTTCGGAGCAAGGCCTATCCTCCGCCAAACCGGTTCAGGCAATAACGGGTAGGTCGCACTTCTATCCACGAGGAATCTCACCCGGTCCTCCCCCTGCGGCCCCCCGCACCACACCCTCGATATAGGTTATGCCCACGATCTCCCCCTTTGGAACACGGGCTCAAACCTGTCCATGTGATCCAAGCAGCGCTGACGATGACTAAATCAGGTTCAGCTCCTTCAGCACTTCCAGGACGGGCGGGAGGGGCTCTCGCCAGAGCCACCCCACTTGGAGCCAAAAGCCAGGGATAACCTCGCTGCGATAGATGCCGGCTTCATCTGGCCTGCGGCGCTCGTAGCGGCCGTCCGAGCCCAGCACATAGAAATCGGCCCGCCTCTCGTCGGGGTCGATGATCCAATACTCCCGCACCCCAGCAAGCTCGTACTCGGCAAATTTTTCACCGCGGTCCCGCAGGCGGGACTCCGGGGAGACGATCTCCACCACCAGATCAGCCGGCCCCTCGAGATGGGTTTCTTTCAGGCGGTTGAGGTTCTCAGCGGCGATGAAGAGGATGTCTGGCTCCCTGGCCCGCTTGAGCTCCAGGAGGTGCATGGAGAATGGAGCTGTACGTATTACCCCTAGTCCTCGAGCTTCAGCGTAAGCCCGCAGCAAAAACGCCAGAAAATTGCAAAGGTCCTGATGCCTGTTTGAAGCAGGCGAAAGCACGATTACCTCCCCGTCCACCCACTCCGCCCAGGTGTCCTCGTCACACCAGGCGAGGAACTCCTGGTAGGTCATCTTCTTAGCAGGCGCTTTGGCCTTCATCGGACTCCCCCTTGATCCAATCGTAGCTTCAAATGGTGTGTTGCACAAAAGCCTGCTCCGCGGCCTGGGGTGTGTTTGCCGGGCAAAAACCCGTTTGAGATCCGCCCTGAGTTCCGGAAGAAGCGGCAACTGGAGCACTTCGCTTTCCTTGTAGCTACATGCGTATATGTTTACCCCTGCTGCTTCGCCGTCACCAGGATGCCGGCCAACACCACGTGGGTCCTCCGCCCCGGGCAGTCCGGTTGCAACCCCCTGTCTTGCCCACTCACACCTGTGGCCGTAGCCGCCCGCTCCTCCGCTGCTTCCCCAGCCGCTCGTACCTGCGTGCGCAGTCCGGGGCGCTGAACCTCCAGTCCAAACGCCGGCTCCAAAAGTTTCCGAAGCCCTCCTGGTAGCCTCGGGTCAGCGAGCAAGCACGGCGAGTTTGCCATCTCGCCAGGTCGAAGCTAATCTGAACCGGGAGGTAAGCATGCTAAAGATCGGGTACGCGCTGCTGGTGGGGTCGGTGCTGCTTCTGTTCGGCTACCTGGGGTACGAGCTGGTGCGGCTGCTGTGGCGGGTTGCTGGGATCCCGCCGTTCCTCAAATGGGTGATCCTCGTCGGGGTGGCAGGGCTAGTCCTGACGCTGGTTGGGCTCATCTGGGAGCGGATAAAGGAGGTGCGCGGTGCTTCTGGCCACGATTGATCGCATTCCGGGAAGGGAGATCACCGAGGTGCTGGGGTTGGTGCAGGGGAGCACCATCCGGGCCAGGCACTTGGGCCGGGACATCATGGCCGGCCTGAGGAACGTGGTGGGGGGAGAGATAAAGGACTATACCCAGATGCTCTCCGAGGCCCGAGAACTGGCCCTCCAGCGCATGATCAAGGGAGCGGAGCGGCTGGGGGCGGACGCGGTGGTGGGGGTGCGTCTCGCTACCGCCCAGACCATGGCCGGGGCGGCGGAGGTGCTGGCCTACGGCACGGCGGTGAAGCTGTCCTCCTGAGCCGGGCCAGCTTGAGAGCGATTTGCATTTGAGCGTGGCTCGGTTATACTCAGGACCCACCCCAGGTGGGTTGGCTAAGGAGGGAACATGTGGGGTTATGAGATGCACGGAGGTTGGATGGCCCTATGGGCCCTGTTGGGACTTTTTGTGCTGGGCACGGTGATCTACATCGCCGTCCGCCTGGCCCTGGGAAGCCACCACCACGATCAGCCACACGGTCCGGAAGATCAAAACCACTCCGGCCACTGCTGCTGAGGGGCAGGCTATGAGAGTCAGAGATCCAGTGTGCGGGATGGAGCTCGAGCCCTCGGCGGCCGCCGAGACCCGGGAATTCCGAGGGGAGACCTTCTACTTCTGCTCCACGCATTGCGCGGAGACGTTCGACAAGGAACCGGGGGTGTACGCGGGCTCAGCTGCACACAACGAACGTAAAGGACACGCCGAGCACAAGGGACATGCCGCACACGAGGGCATGGAACATGCCAAGCACGAGGCCCACAAGGGACACGATCACCACGCCCACCACGCCCAGATGGTGGCCGATTTCCGCCGCCGGTTCTGGGTTTCCCTCGGGCTCACCGTTCCCATCCTCCTCCTCTCCCCCCTGATCCAGAGGTCCCTCGGGCTCCCCAAGGCCCTGGCCTTCCCCGGGGCCCCTTACCTCCAGCTCGCGTTGGCCTCGGCGGTCTACTTCTACGGGGGCTGGCCGTTCCTGAAAGGGCTGCGGGAGGAGCTCGTGAAGAAACAGCCGGGGATGATGACTCTGATCGCCCTGGCCATCTCGGTGGCCTACGTCTACTCCGCGGCCGTGGTGCTGGGCCTGCGGGGTCAGGTGTTCTTCTGGGAACTGGCCACTCTGATCGACGTGATGCTCCTGGGGCACTGGATCGAGATGCGATCCGTCATGGGGGCCTCCCGAGCCCTGGAGGAACTCGCCCGGCTCATGCCCTCCACCGCCCACCTCCTTAAGGACGGAACGGTCGAGGACGTGCCCATCGAGGCCCTGCAGCCCGGGGACCGGGTGCTGGTGAAGCCAGGAGAGAAAATCCCGGTGGACGGGGTGGTGATCGAGGGCCGCACCACGGTGAACGAGTCCATGCTCACCGGAGAATCCCGCCCGGTGGAGAAGGGCGAGGGCGATGAGGTGATCGGCGGGGCGATCAACGGCGAATCGGCCGTCACCGTGGAGGTGCGGCGCACCGGGGACGAGACGTACCTGGCCCAGGTGATCGATCTAGTGCGCAAGGCCCAAGAGGCGCGTTCCAAAACCCAAGACTTGGCGAACCGGGCGGCGCTGTGGCTGACCCTGATCGCCATCGGCGGGGGAACGGCCACCCTCCTGGGATGGCTCGGGGCCGGAAAGGATTTCAACTTCGCCCTCACCCGCATGGTCACGGTGATGGTGATCACCTGCCCCCACGCGTTGGGCCTGGCGATCCCCCTGGTGGTCTCGGTGTCCACCGCCATCGCCGCCCGCCGGGGCTTTCTGATCCGGGACCGCACTGCGTTCGAGCGCGCCCGGGGGCTCCAGGCGGTGGTGTTCGACAAGACCGGCACCCTCACCCTGGGCCAATTCGGGGTCACCGACGTGGTGCCGCTTTCGGATCTCCCGGAAGAGGAGGTGTTGCGACTGGCCGCGGCGGTGGAGGCCCGCTCAGAGCACCCGATAGCCGCGGGGATCGTGGCCGCCGCTAAGGAAAAGGGACTACCGATCCCCGAAGCCCGGGAGGTCAAGGCGATCCCCGGCCGGGGGGTGGAAGGAGTCCTGGATGGACAGGCGATCCGGGTGGTGAGCCCGAGCTATCTCGCTGAGCAGGGAGACGATCCCGACGATCCCCGTGTAAAGGAGCTCGCCGCCCAAGGGAAGACGGTGGTCTACCTGCTGGTGGACGGAAAGCCCGCGGGGGCCATAGCTCTCGCGGACCTCATCCGGCCCGAGTCCCGGGAGGCGGTGGAGCGCCTCAAAGGGATGGGCATCAAGGTCCTCATGCTCACCGGCGACGCCGAAGAGGTGGCCAAGTGGGTGGCCGGGGAGCTGGGCCTGGTTGACTACTTCGCCCAGGTCCTCCCCCACGATAAGGCCGAGGTCATCAAGAAGGTGAAGGCCCAGGGGCTCACGGTGGCCATGGTGGGGGACGGGGTGAACGACGCGCCGGCCCTGGTGGAGGCCGATGTGGGGATCGCCATCGGCGCCGGGACGGACGTGGCGATAGAGTCGGCGGACATCGTGCTGGTGAGGAACGACCCCCGGGATGTGGCAGCGGTGGTGCACCTGGCCCGGGCCACCTACGGCAAGATGGTGCAGAACCTGGGCTGGGCCACTGGGTACAACGCGTTCGCCATCCCCATGGCCGCCGGCGCCCTGTATACCCTGGGGATCATCCTTTCCCCGGCGTTGGGGGCCGCGCTGATGGCCCTCTCCACCGTGATCGTGGCCATCAATGCCCGCCTGCTGAAGGGCTGACCCCGACCGGTAGGATGTGAGCATGTGGCCCAGGCTGGGGAAGGGCTATTCCGAGGCGCTGGTCGCGGCGGGGCTGTTCGCCCTGTCCGCGCCCCTCTCCAAGCTCCTCCTGGGGGAGGTGGAGCCGATCCCCTTGGCGGGGCTCCTCTACCTGGGCGCAGGGCTCGCCACTGGGATCAGCCTTCCGTTTCGAAACCCGGAGGCAAGATTACGGAGAGGGGATTTCCCCTGGCTCCTGGGGGCCACCTTGGCGGGCGGGGTCCTCGCCCCTATCGCCCTCCTTTACGGCCTGAAGGGGACCCCGGCGGCCACCGCCTCCCTCCTCCTCTCCTTCGAGAGCGTAGCAACCGCCTTTATCGCCGCCGTCCTGTTCGGTGAGTTCGTGGGGAGGCGGGCCTGGACCGCGCTCCTTTTTATGACAGTAGGAGGAACCATCCTGGGGGTCTCGAGGGAAGGCTGGGGATTCTCCCCCCATGCGCTTCTTGTGCTCTTGGCTTGCGGCCTGTGGGGACTCGATAATAACCTCACCCGGCTCGTCTCCCTCAAGGACCCCCGGGCCATCGTGGCCGTGAAGGGCCTTCTCGCTGGCGGTTTCTCCCTGGGGTTAGCACTCGCCCTGGGAAAGTCCCTTCCGGGTGCGAGCCCGGCGGTCCTCGGCCTGATCCTGGGCGGGGTGAGCTACGGGATGAGCATCCTCCTCTTCGTCCGGGCCCTGCGGGAGCTCGGGGCGGCCCGCACCGGGGCCCTGTTCGGGCTCTCCCCGTTCCTGGCCGCCGCGTTCTCGCTTTTGATCTTCCGCGCTCAACCGGAAATCCAGTTCCTCTTGGCCCTGCCGCTCATCGCCGCGGGCAGCTATCTGCTTTTTTCCGAGCGCCACGAGCACGAGCACATCCACGGGCGCCTGGCGCACGAACACCTACACCGCCACGACGATGGCCACCACCAGCATCCCCATCCCGCAGGCGTCTCACCGGCTCGGGCGCACTCCCACTTCCACGTCCACCGCCCCGAGGTCCACTGCCACCCCCACGCCCCCGACATCCATCACCGCCATCTCCATCCGGCTAGCGGGGCTTCGGAAGCCCGGGCTGGCCGTTGACTCACGCCGCTCCAGGCCCTTACCCAACCCGGGGCACACCCAGAGCAACCCGGTTTCAGACATACAGCCTGAGGCCCGAGCCCGCGCGGCCAGCCCCTTCACCGTCCCCCTCCTCGACTATCTATGGAGTATCCGCCGCTACGGGGGAACCTCGCTTCCAGGGGCTTGGGGGTGCCCCGTGGACAGGCGGGCGGCCTTCGTGCTGGATTCCCAAGGGGTGGTGCGCTACGCCTGGGTGTCCGATGACCCGGGGGTGGAGCCTCCTGCGGGGGATCCAGCGGGCCCTGGCGGAGGGCTCGCCGCTGGCCTTCCCTGGCCCCTTTTTGTTAGGATGGAGCGAAAGGAGGAGAAGATGAAGGGAAACGAGAAGGTGCTGGAGGCGCTCAACGCCCGGCTGGCAGAGGAGCTGACGGCCATCAACCAGTACATCGTGCACGCCGAGGAGTGCGAGGACTGGGGCTATGAGAAGCTGGCCCAGGCCATCAAGGCCCGGGCCATCCAGGAGATGAAACACGCCGAGGCCCTCATCGAACGGATCCTGTTCCTGGAGGGGAAGCCCATCGTCACCAAGCTCAATCCCATCAACATCGGGGAGGAGGTGCCCCAGATCCACCGGTTCGACCTGGCCGGGGAGTACGAGGCGGTCAAGGCCTACAACGAGACGATCAAGCTGGCGGCGGAGCAGGGTGATAACGCCACCAAGATGCTAGTGGAGGGGATCCTCAAGCACGAAGAGGCCCACATCGATTGGCTCGAGGCCCAACTCGATCAGATCGAGCAGATGGGCTTAGAGAATTATCTCGCACAGCAGGTTGGCTGAGGGGCGTGGAGTAGAAGCGGAAGTTAGGAACGTCAAGCCCGCTGGCTAAGGGACCCAGAACCTGGGCGCCCCCTGCCGGGAGGCGGCCCCGGTTTTTTCTTTACTGGACCCGCCGGAAGAAACTGGGGTTCGCCGGTGGGCCCAGGCAAGGCCGGCTCTCCACGGGAACTCCTCATCACCTCCACCGGAAATCAACCCCGGGGGGGTAGGGTCAAGGCGAGGAGGTGGTGATGCATGAACACACCACGACGTCGGCTGGCAGGATTGTGGATCGCCACGGTGGCGATCGGCGCCGCCCTGCTCACCGGAGGGCTCGGATTCGCCGATTGGGGCAACGAGGAACCTCACCCCGGCCCCATGGGACCGGGGATGGGGGCCTTCCACTGCCCGATGTGGGGGGAGGGGAGAAGCGCCGGTACTCGTTCCCCCATGGCACCTTCGGGCATGGG
>JAJOKL010000162.1 GCA_021129895.1 Candidatus Bipolaricaulota bacterium | reverse complement strand
ATCCGGGAGGCCCTGGCCCGCTGGGCCGAGGGTGAGGCCGAGGCCGAGTGGGAGGAACTGGGCAAGAAGATCGAGGACAAGATCAAAAGGAAGCTGCGGGACTGGCTGAAGGAGGAGTGAGTGCCCCTCCTCCCCTGGTCCCCCCTCCGAAACATCTTAAAGATCCTGAAATCGTCTTTGTCCCCGGGACAGATCGCCCTGGGGTTCGCCTTGGGGATGTTCGCAGGCCTTCCTCCTCCTGGCCTGCACCTCCTCCTCCCCCTCACAGCGGCACTGCTCCTGCGCGTGAGCTTTAAGGCGTTCCTCCTCTCCTGGGGGCTGTTCGAGCTCCTCTCCTTCCCCTTGGCCCCGGCTAGCTATGCTGTGGGCCGGGCCCTACTGGAAAACGAGACCTTGTACCCCTTCTGGCGGTTCGTTACCCACCTTCCGGTGCTCGCCCCCATGGGCTACTCCCGCTACCTCCTGGGGAGCTACGTGCTCGCCCTCGGCCTGGCCGTGCCGCTCTTCCTGCTAGTGCGGTATCTGGTCTTTAAGTACCGCCACTCCTTCTCCGCTTGGCTTGCCAGCAGGGGAGGCTTGCGGCGGCTGCGGGGAAAGCCCCTGGTGCGCTTTTTGAACTGGCTGTTTCTGGGCGGGGAGGCGAAGTACGAGACCGCCCGGCCTCCTTGGGGCCCTTCCGCTACGTTCGCAAAGAAGCCTTGATCGTGCTTCCGATCATATACGGGATTTGTTACCTCCTCGCGGCCCTGATCGTCCCCTTCTTCGCCGGCCGCATCGCCACCTCCGCCGCCTCCTGGGTGATCGGGGGCGAGGTGGCGGTGGAGGAGAGCTCGTTCAGCCTGTTCAGTGGGGAGCTCACCCTGCGGGGCCTGTCAGTGCAAGACCCGGGTAAGCCCGAGGAAAACGTCCTGGTGATCCCAACCTTGACCCTGGATGCGGGCATGCTGGCCCTGCTGGAAAAGAGGGTGGTGTTCAACCGGGTCAGGATAGACGAGGTACGGCTCCACGTGGTGCGGGAGGAGGACGGCACCCTGAACGTGGACGGCTTCTCCGAAGGATGGGACGTCGAGGGGTATCTAGAGTGGGCGGCCGAGTACGCGGACAAGGTGGATTGGCTGACCCTGCTGCGGAAATTCGCAGACCACCTCCTCACGCCCCGGCCGAGGAAGCCCCGGCCAGACCTGTCCCGCTACGCCGGAGGGCGGGCCTTCCCCCCGTTTGAGCCCACGTTCGCCGTGGAGGAGCTCATGGTGGGCCGCGTCCACCTCCGGTTGGAGGACAGGTTCCAAGGGGGAGCCCTCCCCCAGGTTACCGTCCTGGAGGTGGAGATCGAGAACCTGGCCCTGCCAGCCCGGCTCAACCGCCGGCCCATCACGGTGCGCCTGCGGGGCGAGCTCTCCGGGGGCGCCGGCGCCTTCGCCCTATCTGCTACCTTCCGGGAGGCAGGGGAACCTCCAACCAGCCAGAAGTTACCAGTTCGAGGCCGCTGACCTGGACCTCCCGCTCCTTAAGTCTCTTTACTTCTCCACCCTGCCGGTGGAGATCCATGAGGGGAGGGCCACCTTCACCGCGGAGCTGGCCGGAGTAGGGGATGAGGTGGAGGGGCAGGTGTCGTTGGTGCTCACCGGGTTGCTGTTGGTGCCCGTGGAGGGGGAGACCCTGTTCGGGCTTTCCCGGGAGCTATCGCAAGCTGCCATCGAGGGCCTCAACCGCTACTCCGCCGAGCTCCCTATCGTGATCGGGTTTTCGGTGGACAGCCCGGCGGGCTCCCCCCGGCTCGGCTGGGAGCGCCCCTTGCTGGAGGTGGCGCGCCAGGGGCTGATGATGGCTGGCCGGCGGGAGCTTTCCGGGGCCATCGAGGAGCTGGGGCACGAGCTTGAGCTCCTGGGCCCGGGGGAGGAAATCCCCTTGCCCGAGGACTATGCCCGGCTCAAGGAGCAGGTGGAAGAGTCGGCCGCCCGGTTGATGCAAGGGGCCGCGAGGCAAGCTGTCCCACCTGAACTCACCGACACGTTGGAACAGCTGCTGCGCGGGCTCCTTGCCCCCCAGGAGGGAGAGGGAGAGGAGGAAGGAGGATAACGCCCGCGTACCATGCCTTCTGCTTCCCACAGTCGGCGCTCAATGCGACCGAGCCTGTTTCCAATCGATCGAGTTTACTTGCCGCCCCCAAGGTTGGACAGGAAGGAGTGAAGGTCACCTTCTGAGCCTGCCCCGGAAAACCAAGCTCCTCACGTCAATCGCCTTGCGCCCTGCCTGGCGCAGCGTCAAAAGGGGCCCTGTAACCTGATCGCCGGTTCGCAACCCAGACCTTCAAAAGCCCCTTTAACCCGGTTCGTGGAACCGGGCCGGGCGAGAGCCTGCCCCGCAGCCTCTGAGTTTTGCGGGGCAGGCTCTTCTGTACTGGTCCCCACCCCGGCTCGGAGGTATGATAACGCGGGGTTATAGTGCCTAAATCAGGGAGGGAGACCGCGTTTTAAAACCACTATGGAGAAACTGATCGTCCGGGGGGCCAGGGAGCACAACCTGAAGAACATCGACCTGGAGATCCCCAGGAACAAACTGGTGGTCATCACCGGGATCTCCGGCTCCGGCAAGTCCTCTTTGGCCTTTGACACCATCTACGCCGAGGGCCAGCGGCGTTATGTGGAGTCGCTCTCGGCCTACGCCCGCCAGTTTTTGGGCCTGATGGAAAAGCCCGACGTGGACTTCATCGAGGGCCTTTCCCCCGCCATCTCCATCGACCAGAAGGCCCGCTCCCACAACCCCCGGTCCACCGTGGGCACGGTGACCGAGATCTACGACTACCTCCGGCTCCTTTACGCCCGCATCGGAAAGCCCCACTGCCCCAAGTGCGGCCGGCCCATCGAACGGCAGACCGCCCAGCAGATCATCGATCAGGTGCGCGCCTTGCCCGAGGGGACCAAGGTCCAGATCATGGCTCCGGTGGTGCGGGGCCGGAAGGGCGAATACCGGCACGTGTTCGAGGATCTTAAGAAAGAAGGGTTCGTCCGGGTGCGGGTGGACGGGGTCCTCAGGACCCTGTACGAGGACATCCAGCTCGACAAAAATAAAAAACACACCATCGAGATCGTGGTGGACCGGATCAAGGTGGCCCCGGGAAAGCGTCCTCGCATCGCCGACTCCATCGAGACCGCCCTCAAGCACGGCGGGGGCTTGGTGATCGTGGAGATCATGGGGAAAGAAGAACGGCTCTACTCCGAACACTTCGCCTGCCCGGCCTGCGGGATCTCCATCGAGGAGCTGGAGCCGCGGCTGTTCTCGTTCAACTCCCCCTACGGGGCCTGCCCCACCTGCGACGGCCTCGGGGTGCGGATGGTGGTGGACCCGGACCTGGTGGTGGACAAGCGGAAATCCCTCCGGGACGGAGCCCTCCTCCCTTGGGCCAGCTCGAAATCCCGCTGGCTGTGGGCGGTACTGGACGGGGTGTGCCGGGCCTACGACATCGACCCCCACGTCCCCCTGGGAAAGCTGCCCCAGGAGAAGCTGGACATCCTCCTCTACGGAACCAATGGCGAGCTGGTGGCGTTCACCTACACCACCACCTACGGCCGTACCCGGGTCTATCACCGCCCCTACGAGGGGCTGATCCCGGTGCTGGAGCAGACGTACCGGGAAGCCACCTCGGAGGAGGTGCGGCAGGGGGTGGCCCAGTACATGTCCGCCCTGCCCTGCCCGGCCTGCGAAGGGGCCCGGCTCCGGCCCGAGGCCCTGGCGGTCACCGTGGGTGGCAAGAACATCTGGGAGGTCACCCGGATGTCCATCCGGGAGGCCCTGAGGTTTTTCGAC
Source organism: Candidatus Bipolaricaulota bacterium (assembly GCA_021129895.1). Classification (GTDB taxonomy): domain Bacteria; phylum Bipolaricaulota; class Bipolaricaulia; order Bipolaricaulales; family Bipolaricaulaceae; genus UBA3574. The sequence continues at coordinate 3,548 of JAJOKL010000162.1, read as the reverse complement.
GAGCTCGAGCTCACAGAGAGGGAGCGGATGATCGCCCACCAGATCCTGAAGGAGGTGCGGGCGCGGCTCTCCTTCCTGGTGGACGTGGGCCTGGACTACCTGACCTTGGATCGGTCGGCCAACACCCTGGCCGGAGGGGAGGCCCAAAGGATCCGCCTGGCCACCCAGATAGGCTCCCAGCTCACCGGGGTGCTGTACGTCTTGGACGAGCCGTCCATCGGCCTCCATGCCCGGGATAACCAGCGGCTGCTTTCCACCTTAAAGCGCCTGCGGGATTTGGGCAATACGGTGCTCGTGGTGGAGCACGACGAGGAGACCATGCGCCAGGCGGACTTCATCGTGGACCTGGGGCCGGGGGCGGGCCTGCACGGGGGATACGTGGTGGCCACCGGCCCCCCGGAAGAGATCGCTCGCTGCGAGAAATCCCTCACCGGCCAGTACCTGGCCGGGGTGCGAAGGATCCCCGTTCCCAGAACCCGCAGGCGCCCCAAGGACCGCTGGATCGTGGTCAAGGGGGCGCGGGAGCACAACCTGAAGGGGATCGACGTCCGGTTTCCGTTGGGGCTTTTCATCTGCGTGACCGGCATCTCCGGATCGGGGAAGTCGACCCTGGTGGACGAGGTGCTGTACCGGGGACTGGCCTGGCGGCTGGGGTACTCGGCCGGAAAGCCCGGGGCCCACGACGACATCGAGGGCTGGGAGCTCGTGGACAAGGTGATCGAGATCGACCAGTCCCCCATCGGCCGCACCCCCCGCTCCAACCCGGCCACCTACACCAAGGTGTTCGACCCCATCCGCCAGGTGTTTGCCGCCACTCCGGAGGCGAGGATGCGCGGGTACCGGCCGGGCCGGTTTTCGTTCAACGTGCGGGGTGGTCGCTGCGAGGCCTGTCAGGGACAAGGAAAGGTGAAGATCGAGATGCACTTTTTGCCGGACATCTACGTGCCCTGCGACGTGTGCAAGGGCTCCCGCTACAACAAGGAGACCCTGCAGATGCGCTACAAGGGGAAGAACATCGCCGAGGTGCTGGACATGACGGTGGAGGAAGCCCTGGGGTTCTTCTCGGCCATCCCCCCCATCCGGGCCCGGCTCCAGACGCTGTACGACGTGGGCCTGGGCTACATCAAGCTGGGCCAGCCGGCCACCGAGCTCTCCGGGGGGGAGGCCCAGCGGGTGAAGCTGGCCCGGGAACTCTCCCGCCGGGCCACCGGCAGGACCCTGTACGTCTTGGACGAACCCACCACCGGCCTCCACCCCGAGGACGTGCGGAAGCTGCTCTCGGTGCTTCATCGCCTGGTGGACGCCGGGAACACGGTGGTGGTGATCGAGCATAATCTGGACGTGATCAAGACCGCGGACTGGATCATCGACCTCGGGCCCGAGGGCGGGGAGGAGGGGGGCGAAGTGATCGCCGAGGGGCCGCCGGAGGAGATCGCGAAAAGCCCCCACTCCTACACCGGCCAGTACCTGCGCAGGGTCCTTGCACTCCAGGAGGTGGCATGACCGCCCTGTGGGTGGCCCTGGCCGCGCTGGCGGTGGGGCTGGTGGTGGCATTGGTGCTGGTCCTGCGCCGTCCGCCCGGCCCCAGCCGGGAGGAGTTCGCTGCCCTGAAGGAAAGCAGCTCCTCTCTTGCGGCTGAGCTGGGGCGCCTGTCCCAGCTCCTCTCCAGCCAGCTTTCCGGCCTGTCTGAGCAGGTGGGGAAGCAGCTCGCCACCACCGCCCAGCTCCTCCAGCGACAGGAGGGGACGCTGGGGCAGCGCTTGCAGGGGGTGCAAGGAGTGGTGGCGGACGTCAAGGAGAAGCTGGGGGCCTTAGAGGAGGCCTCCCGCCACATCGCCGAGCTGGCGCAGGACATCGCTTCCCTACAGGACATCCTCAAGGCGCCCAAGGCCAGAGGGGGCCTGGGGGAGTGGCTGCTGGGGGAGCTCCTCGCTCAGGTGCTCCCCCAAGACCGCTACGCCCTCCAGTACGCGTTCAAAGGGGGGGAGCGGGTGGACGCGGCCATCTTCCTCTCGGAGATGGTGGTACCGGTGGACGCCAAGTTCCCGTTGGAGGCGTTTCAGAAGCTTCTCTCCGCTTCCAGCCCGGAGGAGCGGCGGAAGTACAAGCGGGAACTCCTGCGGGCGGCGAAGAAGCATGTGGATACCATCGCCGAGAAGTACATCCGCCCCGGGGAGGGCACCGGCGACTTCGCCCTCATGTACGTGCCGGCCGAGGGGGTGTTCCTGGAACTGATCACCCCGGACGAGGGGATCGAAGAGGGGTTCGTGGACTACGCCTGGTCTCGGCGGGTGGTCCCCTGTTCTCCCAACACCTTCTACGCCTACCTCCAGTCGGTGGCCCTGGGCTTGCGGGGGCTGTCGCTGGCCGAGGACGTGGACCGGGTGCTGGGGGAGCTGCGGGAACTTTCCGACCGGCTAGGCGCGGCTCAAAGGGAATTCACCACCTTGGGGACCCACTTGCGGAATGCGATTGGGAAATACGAGCAGGTGGACCGGGCCCTGCAAGCGCTCTCCGCCCGGCTGTTCCGGCTCGTTGAAGAGGAGCCGAAGTGAACGAAGGCTGGGTGTGGCTTCTTCTTCTCGGCTTGGGGGTCCTGGCGGTAGCCTTCCTCACCCCAGGCCCTCTCCCCCAGCCGGTGATCCTCTCCCCCGCCCCCGGGGGGGAGCTGGGCCTTCCGGCCCGGGTTGTGGTGGGCAATCTGCCTGCCGGCGCCGAGGTGGGGGTGCGGCTCCTGGATTCCTATGGACGACTGCTGGCTGAGGATTCCGCCTGGGCGGCCGGGGGGAGGGCGGAGCTGAAGCTTTACTACGACCTTCCGGCCAGCCGGAGGGGGCGGCTAGAGCTGTTCTGGCCGCTCCCCGGGCTCGAGGGGAGGACCCTGGCGGCCCGCAGGGTGAGGTTCGCGGACGTCCCGTATGCCTGGGCCAAGGTTTACTTCCTGGATCCCGACGGGGACCCGTTCCCTCTGATCCGGCGGGTGCCCCGCACCCGCACCCCGGCCCGCCAGGCCCTGGAGCTGCTCCTGGCTGGTCCCACCTGGCGGGAGCGGGTTCGGGGCTACTGGTCCGCCCTGCCGGCGGGAACGCGCCTGGTGGACGTGGCCATCTCGGCCGGGGTGGCCGAGGTGCAGCTGGAGGGCATCCCGGATGAGTTCTCCTTTCAGCTTTCCGCCCTGGCCGTGCGGCAGATAGAGCTGACCCTCCTTGAGTTCCCCACCATCTCCCAAGTGCGGGTGTACGCAGGTGGCAAGCTTCTCCCATAGCCCGTTCTGAAAGCCTGCCTCTCCGCGCCATCGGCTCTGCGCCCTCCCCGAGAGAGGCGGAGTCAGTGCTCAAGCTGCGTCGCAACAGCTGCCGGCTGAATATCAACCCCGATAAGTGATTGCAAATCAGGTTGGGAACACGTCGGGTTTGCTCCCCGCACGGCCCGGCAGGAGGTGCGAGGTTGAAACCCGGGAAACTCGGAGGTTGCTGCACTGCAAGATCAGATCCCGCGAATTCGATCTACTGGGGGCTTGAACAAAAAACGTACGTGTTTAGCGTCGG
>JAJOKL010000174.1 GCA_021129895.1 Candidatus Bipolaricaulota bacterium | reverse complement strand
CCGGCCCGGCCCCGCCTGTGTGTGTACAAGAGCCTCAGGCATATCTACGCTCAGCTCGTGGACGACTCGCGCGGCCACACGTTGGTGGCGGCCTCCACCTTGGACCCGGAGATCCGTGATCAAGTCAAATCTCCGGATGTGGAGGCGGCCAAGTTGGTGGGCCAGCTCCTCGCCCGCCGGGCGGTGGAGCGGGGGATCCGGGAGGTGGTGTTCGACCGGTCCGGCTATCCCTACCACGGCAAGGTGCGGGCGTTGGCCGAGGCCGCCCGGGAAGGGGGGTTGGTATTTTGAGGACTAACGTCAGCGCGGAGCAGCTTTCCAACGAGGTCATCGAGATCCGCCGGGTGGGTAAGGTCACCAAGGGCGGAAAACGCCTCCGGTTCCGGGTGGTGGTGGTAGTAGGCGACGGCGAGGGCCATGTGGGGGTAGGGATGGGCAAGTCCATCGAGATCCCCACGGCCATTCAGCAGGCCATCCGGGATGCGGTCAAGCACATGATCGAGGTGCCCATCGTGAACGGGACCATCCCCCACGAGGTGATCGGGGAGCTGGGGGCGGCCCGGGTGCTCCTCAAGCCCGCCTATCCCGGCACCGGGATCATCGCCGGCCGCACGGTGGGCGCAGTATGCCGGCTGGCCGGCATCAAAGACATCCTCACCAAGGCGCTGGGCTCCACCAACCCGTTGAACCTGGCCCGGGCGGCCCTGGATGGGCTGGCCCGGCTGGAGACCCCGGAGCAAGTGGCGGCCCGCCGGGGAAGGAAGCTGGAAGAGATCATGGAGGTCGAGGGTGCTAAGGCTGAGTGATCTTAAGCCGACCCCCGGGAGCGTGCGGCGCCGGAAGCGGGTGGGCCGAGGCTATAGCTCCGGCCACGGAGGCCATGAATCCGGGCGGGGCACCAAGGGCCAGGGCTCCCGCTCCGGGGTCAAGGTGCGCCCCGGGTTCGAAGGAGGACAGACCCCCTTCTGGATGCGCTTCCCCAAGCGGGGGTTCAAGAACCCGAACCGGCGCCAGTACGCCATCGTGAACCTTACCCAGCTGGAGGCGCATTTTCAGGCCGGGGACGTGGTGACCCTGGAGGAGCTCAGGGCCCGCGGGATCGTCAAGGACCCCAAGGCCGGCCTAAAGGTGCTGGGGAGAGGCGAGCTCACCAAGGCCCTGACCGTCAGGGCCCACAAGTTCAGCCGGACGGCCCGGGAGAAGATCCTGGCGGCAGGGGGCCAGGTCGAGGAGGTCTGATCGTGCTCGAGCGCATCCACCAGATCTTCGTCATCGAGGAGCTCAGAAAAAGGATCCTTTACACCCTGGGCATGCTGCTGGTATTTCGTGTCGGCTCCTACATCCCTGTGCCGGGGGTGGACACCAAGCAGTGGGCCGACGTCCTGTCCGGGGTGGTCGGGGAAGGGCTGTTTGGGTTCATCGACCTGTTCACCGGCGGGGCCTTGTCCCAGTTCTCCTTGTTCGGCCTGGGGGTGATCCCCTACATCAACGCCTCCATCATCCTGTCCCTGCTGATCCCGGTGTTCCCGAAACTGAAGGAGCTCCAACAGCAGGGGCGGGAGGGTCGCCGCAAGCTCACCCAGTACACCCGGTGGGGCACGGTGGGCCTGGCTCTCTTCCAGGCCTACGCCCTGAGCTACCTGGTGATCCGGTACGGCCTTGCCCAGCCCACGGTGGGCTTCTTCCTCACCTCCATCATCGCCCTCACCGCCGGGACCATCTTCCTGATGTGGATCGGCGAGCGCATCACTGAAAACGGTATCGGTAACGGTATTTCCATGATCATCATGGCCGGGATCATCGCTCGCTTCCCGGGCCAGCTGCAGCGCACCTACATCGAGATCGCCGCTGGGGCAGTTTCCCCCATCTGGGCGGTGGTCCTTTTGGCGCTGTTCATCGTGGTGATCGCCGGCACGGTGGTGATCCAGCAGGGACAGCGCAAGATCCCCATTCAGTACGCCAAGAGGACCGCGGGTCGGCGGGTGTACGGTGGGCATTCCGCCCATTTGCCCATCCGCGTCAACCAGGGCGGCGTCATCCCCATCATCTTCGCCTCGGCCATCCTCACGTTGCCCAGCTCCGTGGCCGCCTGGGTGCCGGCACTGAACTGGCTGCAACCCTATGTGGTCCCGGGAAGCCTCATCTACCTGATCGCCTACGTGCTGCTCATCCTCTTCTTTACCTACTTCTACTCGTCGCTGGTGTTCGACCCCCATGACCTGGCGAAGAACCTCCGGGAGGCCGGTGGGTTCATCCCCGGGGTGCGGCCGGGGGAGCCCACTGCCCGCTACCTCACCGACGTGACCGGCAGGCTCCTGCTGGTGGGGGCGCTGTTCCTGGCCGCCATCGCGGTGCTCCCCTACGTGTTCCAGGCCATCTCGGGGATCACCGCGTTCTCCCTGGGCGGGACTTCGCTCCTCATCCTGGTGGGGGTGGGGATCGACACCATCATGCAGATCGAGGCGCATCTGGTGATGCGGCAGTATGAGTCGTTGGTCAAGGGGGCAGCGTTCCTGGGCCGGAGGCGGGGATGAAGAACTTGGTCCTGTTGGGGCCGCCCGGGGCGGGGAAGGGGACCATCGCCAAGCGCCTGGCGGCCGAGCACGGCTACCTCCACCTCTCCACCGGAGACATCCTGCGGGACGAGGTGACCCGCGGGACCGAACTGGGCAGGAAGGCCAAGGCCTATATGGACGCAGGAGAGTTGGTCCCCGATGAGCTGATCCTGGCCATGGTCAAGGAGCACGTGGCTGGGAAGGATGGCATCCTGTTCGACGGTTTCCCCAGGACCTTGGCCCAGGCCCGTGGACTGGAGGAGATCGCCCCCATCCAGCTGGTGCTGTTCCTGGAGCTGGACCGGGACACGGTGGTGCGAAGGTTGTCTGGCCGGCGGGTGTGTCCCCAGTGCGGGGCCCTGTACAACCTGGTCACCCAGCCTCCCAAGGAAGACGAGCGCTGTGATCACTGCGGTGCAGGGCTCATCCAGCGGGACGACGACCGGCCCGAGGTGATCGCCCGCCGGTTCGAGGTGTACATGAAAGATTCCGCCCCGCTGGTGGACTACTACCAAGGAAAAGGGATCCTGGTGCGGCTGGACGCCGCCCGCCCCCCCGAGGAGGTGTATGCCGCTGCCCTCCGTGCCATCCGCGATGATCGCCCTTAAAACGGACCGGGAGCTGGAGCTAGTGGAGGAGAACGCGCTGCTCCTCGCCGAGATCCTGGTGGAGGTGGGGGCGGCGGTGGCCCCCGGGGTGACCACGGGGGAGCTGGACCGACTGGCGGAGCGGCGCATTCGAGCGGCTGGCGCCCGGCCGGCGTTCAAGGGCTACCGAGGCTATCCGGCCACCCTATGCACGTCGGTGAACGAGGAGATCGTGCATGGGATCCCCGCAGACGCGCGGGTCCTGCAGGAGGGGGACATCGTATCCCTGGACCTCGGTCTGTGGCGGGAGGGGTACTACGCGGATGCGGCGGTGACGGTGGGGGTGGGGGAGGTGGCCCCCGAGGCGGAACGCCTCATGGAGGTGACACGGGGGGCCTTGCGGGAGGCCATAAGTAAAGCTAGAATTGGAGCGCGGCTTTCGGACATCTCCCATGTCATCGGCGCCTATGTGCGGCGTTGTGGTTTTTTCGTGGTGCGGGAGTTCGTGGGGCACGGCATCGGTCGGGAGCTCCACGAGGACCCGCAGATCCCGAACTATGGCCCGCCAGGGCGGGGGCCGCGCTTGCGGGAGGGCATGGTCCTATGCCCGGAGCCGATGGTGAAAACGGATGACGGGCCGGTGCGGATCCTCCCGGACGGGTGGACGGCGGTGACCGAGAGCGGGGGCCTTGCGGCCCATTACGAGGAGATGGTGGCCGTCCTGCCGGAGGGCCCGAAGGTCCTCACTGGTTGGATTTGGGAGGGGATTTGGCGAAGAAGGAAGTGATCCGGGCGCGCGGAGAGGTGATCGAGGTGCTACCTGACTCCATGTTCCGGGTGCGCCTCGACAACGGCCACGTAGCCCTGTGCAAGACCTCGGGACGGATGCGGAAGCACTTCATCCGAGTGGTGGCCGGAGACCGGGTGGTGGTGGAGTTTTCGCCCTACGACCTTACGCGCGGACGGATCGTGTATCGGGAGACCTGACGGAGGCAGACATGAAAGTGCGGAGTTCGGTGAAGAAGATCTGCGAGAAGTGCCGAGTAATCCGGCGCCATGGCCGGCTATGGGTCGTGTGCCGGGATCCCAAGCACAAGCAGAGACAAGGCTAAGGGGGGCCGATGGCGAGGATCGCAGGCGTTAATCTGCCGGCCAAGAAACGGATCGAGGTGGCGCTCACCTATATCTACGGGATCGGGCCCTCCCGGGCCAAGGAGATCTTGGCCAAGACCGGGGTGGATCCCAACACCAAGGTCATGGACCTCACCGAGCAGGAGGTTACCGCCTTGCGGCGGGAGGTGGAGTCCTATCCGGTGGAGGGTGATCTGATGCGGCAGGTGAGGGCGCACATCCAGCGGCTCATCGACATCGGCTGCTATCGGGGCATCCGGCACAAGCAGGGGCTGCCGGTGCGGGGGCAGAAGACCCGGTCCAATGCCCGTACCTGGAAGGGACCGCGGCCGGCCAAGGCCGGGAAGAGGAAGTAGCCATGGCCCGTAGGCAGACCACCCGAAAGAAGAAGAAAGCGATCAAGCTGGAGCGGGCACGGGTGCACGTGCACTCCACGTTCAACAACACCATCCTCACCCTTACCGACCTGGGCGGGGATGTGATCACCTGGAAGTCCCCGGGCACGGTGGGCTTCTCCGGCTCCCGCAAGGGGACGCCGTATGCGGCCCAGCTCGCCGCCCAGGCATTGGCCAAGGAGATGAAGGACTACGGTATCCGCTCAGTGGTGGTCACGGTGAACGGGACCGGGCCGGGCAGGCAAGCGGCGGTGCAGACCCTACGCGCGGCCGGCATCCAGGTGGAAGAGGTCAAGAACGTGACCCCCGTTCCGCACAGCTAGGAGGCCTGAGAAGATGGGCAGGTATACCGGATCCAAGTGCAGGCTTTGTCGCCGTGAGGGAGTGAAACTGTTCCTGAAGGGGGACCGTTGTTATTCGCCCAAGTGTGCCCTGAGCAAGCGACCGTATGCGCCGGGGCAGCACGGGCGGTTCCGCCGGCGGGCCACCCAGTTCGCCATCCACCTGCGGGAGAAGCAGAAGGCCAAGCGCATTTACGGGGTGCGGGAGGGCCAGTTCCGCCGCTATGTGGAGATGGCGAAAAAGCGCAAGGGCGTCACCGGTGAGGCCCTGCTCAAGATCCTCGAGCGGCGGCTGGACAACGTGGTCTACCGGGCCGGACTCGCCTACTCCCGGGATCAGGCCCGGCAACTCATCAGCCATGGCCACTTCCTGGTGAACGGCCGCCCCCTCAACGTCCCCTCTTACTTGGTGAAGGAGGGGGACCTGATCGAGGTCCGCCCCCAATCCAAGGACAAGCTGCGGGAGCTCATCAAGGCGGCGGTGGAGCGCAAGCCCTTGCCCAGCTGGCTGAGTCGGGACCTGGAGGCCCTGCGCATCCAGGTCGCCTCCGAGCCCAGCGTGGAAGAGCTGGATCAGTCCATCGAGACCAGCTTGATCGTGGAATTCTACTCGAGGTAGGGCGATGCCAAGCTTCGTCTATCCGGAGACCTTAACCTGGCAGGAACACGACGACCGGTACGGGCGGCTGGTGGTGGAGCCCCTGGAGCGGGGCTACGCCACCACCTTGGGGAACTCCCTGCGGCGGGTGCTGCTCTCCTCCATCCCGGGGGCAGCCATCGTGCGGGTGAACTTCGCCGGCAAGTACCACGAGTACGACACCATCGAGGGGGTGCGGGAGGATCTCCTCACCATCATCCTCAACCTACGGGGGGTGGTGTTCCGCACCCAGGACGAGGAGCTACATCGGCTGTATTTGGACGTGACCGGGCCGGCGGAGGTACGGGCCCGGGATATCCAAACCCCGGCCGGGGTGGAGATCGTCAATCCCGACCACTACATCGCCACCTTGAACGAGGATGGGAAGCTGGAGGCAGAGATGGAGCTGGAGGTGGGGCGGGGGTTCAGGCCGGCGGAGGAGAACAAGCGCGAGGACGCTCCCCTGTCCCTCATTCCCATCGACTCGGACTTCTCCCCGGTGGAGAAGGTGAACTTCCAGATCGAGGAGACCCGGGTTGGGGGGCGGCCGGGTTATGAGCGGCTGGTGCTGGAGGTGTGGACCAACGGGGCCATCTCCCCTCAGGCCGCGGTGACTCAGGCGGTGGAGATCCTGCAACGGCATCTGGGGTTCGTGGCCGGCGCTGCCCCGGAGGAGCCCGAGGAGGCGGAGGAGGTGCCGGAGGAGCTGCTCCAGCCCCTGACGGAGCTGGGCTTTGAGGCCAGGGCCTGTAACCTCCTGCGGGAGGAGGGCATCGTCACCCTGGGGGATCTCCTGGCGCGCAGTCGGGAGGAGCTGCTGGATATCCATGGCTTTGGGGAACAGACGTTGAAGCGGTTGGAAGAGCAGTTAGCTCAGCTCGGCTACAAGCTACGCTCCGAGAAGGAGGCCTAAGGTGAGGCATCGGCGCAAGGTTCCCAAGCTCTCTATGACCCGTTCCCGGCGACGTTCGGTGCTGGCCGGGCAGGCCAAGGCGTTGATCCTGCATGGCAAGGTGGACACCACTCCGGCCCGAGCCAAGGCCACCCAACAGCTCGTGGAGCGACTGGTGACCTGGGCCCGCAAGGGGGATCAGGCCGCCCGCCGCCGGGCGTTCGCGGTGCTCCAGGACAAAGAGGCCACCCACAAACTGTTCGAAGAGATTGGGCCCAAGTACAAGGATCGACCCGGCGGCTACACCCGCGTCCTCAAGCTGGGGCCTCGGCGTGGGGACGGGGCGGAGGAGGCGCGGCTGACTTGGGTATGAAGGGTAGGCGCAAGGCGATAGTCCCACCGGGGGCGCAGACGGTGGGGCCGTATTCCCCGGCGATCCTCGCCAGGGATTTTCTGTTCATCTCCGGACAGATCCCGGTGGACGAGTCCGGGGAGCTGGTGCGGGGTGGGATCGAGGAGCAGGCGGCGAGGTGTATGGAGAACCTGCGGGCGGTGCTCACGGCGGCCGGGGCCTCGTTTTCTGACCTGGTTAAGGTGACCATTTACCTTGCGGACATGGGGGACTTTCAGGCGGTGAACCAGGTTTACTCCCGGTATTTCGAGCTGGAACCCCCGGCCCGGGCCTGCATCCAGGTGGCGGCACTGCCCAAGGGGGCCCGGATCGAGATCGAGGCCATTGCCTACTTGGGCAAGTAAGGGACCTTTTCATCACGCCTTGTCTGAGACACCCGCATGGCCATAGAGCCTGTTGCGAAAGCCAGGCTCTTTACGTCAATCGCCTTGCGCCCTCCTTATTCCTGGCGCAGCGTCGAAAGGGGCCTTGCAACCTGATCGCCGGTTCCCAAATCCAACTGCCCAAAGTCCCTTTAACCCGGTTCATGGAACCGGGCCGGGCGAGAGCCTGCCCCACCCCCTCTGAGTTTTGCGGGGCAGGCTCTTCTGGGAACTGACTTCGGAAGCCAGGCCTCACAACCCAGATGGCCGCTTATAATCAAGAACTGAGGG
>JAJOKL010000159.1 GCA_021129895.1 Candidatus Bipolaricaulota bacterium | reverse complement strand
CGGGCCGGGCGAGAGCCTGCCCCGCTCCTCTGAGGTTTGCGGGGCAGGCTCTGTCCCGGAGCGCGGGGCCCGCCCGCGCCCACACGTCCCCGGGACCCGCTATAATCAGTTCCGAGGTGATGTAAAGGGTGTCGCCAGGATCGCAAAGTATCTTGCTGATAATCCTTTTGGTCCTGTCCGCGTTCTTCTCCGGGTCGGAAACCGCCATCACGTCCGTTTCAGAGTACAGGCTCAAGCATCTTTTGGAGCGGGAAAAAGACCGGCGCCGGGCCAAGGCCCTGCAACACTTGCTCTCCGAGCCCAACGACCTCATCACCTGCCTCCTGGTATGGAACAACCTGGTGAACGTGGGGGCCTCGGCCTTGGCCACCTTGTTGTTCCTGCGGCTGCTGCCTCCAGGACTTCCCGCCTACGTGTCCGGACTGGTCACCACGTTCGTGATGACGGCGTTGCTGCTTCTGTTTGGGGAGATCACCCCCAAGAACCTGGCCAAGAACCGAGCCGAGGCGGTGGCCATGCGGGTGCTGGTGCCGGTATGGCAACTCACCCGATTCACCTCCCCGGTGGTACGGGCCCTGCGGGTCCTGTCCCATGGCATGCTGCGTCCCTTCGGGGAAGAGCTCCTGTCCCGGGAGGGGATCCCCCTGTCCGAGGACCAACTGATCACCTTCATTGAGGAGGGGGAAGAGCGGGGGATCATCCCGGTCCAGGACGGGGAGATGATGAAACGCATCCTGACCCTGGACGAGATCACCGCCGAGGAGGTCATGGTCCCCAGGACCGAGATGCAGGCCATCGAAGCCGAAACCCCTCTCCAGGAGGTGCTCCGGTTCGTGGTGGAGGACGGCCACTCCCGCTATCCGGTGTTTGAGGGGAACCGGGACAACGTGATCGGTATCCTGCACGTGAAGGACCTGTCGCGCACGGTGGTGAACGGAGGCCAGGAGACCCCGCTTCGGGAGCTGTTGCGCCCCGCCTATTACACCCCCACCACCAAGCCGGTAAACGTCCTGCTGCGCGAGTTCCAGCGGGAACGGGTGCACATGGCGGTGGTTGTGGACGAGTACGGCGGGGTGGCCGGGATCGTAACCCTGGAGGACATCCTGGAGGAGATCGTGGGGGAGATCGAGGACGAGTACGACCGCCCCCGGTCTCGGCAGCTCATCCGGCGCATCTCCGCCACCGAAGCGGTAGTGGACGGGGATGCGGAAGTGAGGCTGGTCAACCGCACCCTGGGGCTGGAGCTCCCGGAAGACGAGGCGGTCACCATCGCCGGCCTCATCCTGGAGAAGCTGGGCGACATCCCAGATCCGGGGGCCCGCCTCCAGATCGACCGGGCCCTGCTCACCGTGGAAGGGGCTACCGAGCGGGAGATCACCTCGGTCCGGATCACCCTCCCGCCTCAGGAAGAGCCCACTCAGGAATGAAAGGAGTCCAGTTGCCCAAGTCCCGTAGGTGCTGTTGGTTTGTCGTTTTAGCGCTGGCTGCCTCCGCCGTTTCCCCCGCTGTCTGGGGCACTACGGTGGAGCTGGAAGTGCGATTTCATCCGGAGGAACACGTAATCTCCGGCACCATGTGGGTGTCCTGGGAGTCGCCCCCGGAGGTGGCCCACTTCGTGTTGCTGGCCAACCTGGGGAGAGAGGAGAACCCGCACCTCTCCGGCCGGGCCCGGGACGAACAATACGTGGACGGCTTCGATCCCTCCTGGACCGTGGTGGAGCGGGTCCTGTGGGCCGGCCCCGCCGGAGAGGAGGAACTCCCCTTCGAGCTCCTCCCCGCCCCTCCCACCCTGCAAACCTACTCCCTGGACGACGTGATCATGAAGGTATCGCTCCCCGGAGGGGAAGGACGGCTGAGGATCGACTTCCGCACCCGCTTCCCCCACATCTGGGCCGGGGCCCCCGGGCGCCTTTTCGACTTCTACACCTGGCGGTTCGGCTGGCATCCCATCCCCTTCGCTCCTCCGGAAGGGGACCGCTGGCCCCTGTTGCTCCCCGCCTACACCTATCGGCTTTCCCTGCGCACGCCCCCGGGGTGGCGGGCGGTGCTCCCGGGGGAGGTGGAAACAGAAGCAGGGGACCAGGGCACCACCTGGCACGTCTCCTTCCCGGAGCCGGTCCGCTCCATTGCCCTGTTCCTGGGCCCGGAGGAGGAACTGGTGCCCATCCAACTGGAGTTGGCCGGGCTGGAGCTGGAGGCGGTGGCCCTGCGCGGGAACGAGGACAAAGTGCGGGCCCTGGCCACCTACATCCCAGAGCTTCTGGCCCACTTCCAGCGCCGATTCGGCCCCTATCCCTACCCCAGACTGGTGTTGGTGGAACACCCCAACCAGGTGGGGGTGGCCATGGCCGCGGACGGTATCATCTACTTCCCCAAATGGTTCTTCGACCGCTTCAACCTCACCGTGGAGGGGATGCTGTCCCGCTACGGGCGGTTCGTGCTGGCCCACGAGCTCGCCCATCAATGGTGGGGGGTGGGGGTTGGGGTGGACCTGGATGCGGAGAACTGGCTCTCCGAGGGGTTGGCCCAGTACGCCGCCATCTCCTGGTTCGAGGAGGAGTTCGGCGCCGAGGGCGGGAACGTGTTTAAGTTCGAGCGGAAGGGCTTGGGGGAGGCCCTGGCGGGGAGCATGTGGGGGTTCGTCAACCTGCGGGAGCACTTCACCGAGTTCCCGTACCTGGGGATCGCCTTCCGCGACTTCGACGAGGCGGTGGTGAAGCCACTTTCTGAGGTGGATTATGCCCAGGCGAGCGGGGTGCGGCTCTATGCCAAGGGATACTTGGTGTTCCGGGCCCTGGCACACCTGGTGGGGGAGGACCTCTTCGACCAGGTACTGGGTGAGATTGCAGAAGGCTTCCGGGGCGGCACCCTCACCGTGCAAGAGCTGAAAGAGTTGTTGGAGGAGCGGGCCGGGCAGGACCTTACCCCCTTCTTCCAGCATTGGGTGTGGGGGGACGCCCAGGCGGACTACGCCATCGAGAGGGTGGCCCGGCGCAAAACCGAAGCCGGCTACGAGACCACCGTCTACCTGTATCGGGAGGGGGAAGGGTTCCTGCCGGTGGAGGTGGAGGTGCGGGGGCCGGAGGGGGAGTCCCAGGTTCAGACGTGGACACCTGGAGACGCCCTCTACGAGATCATGGTGTTCAAGACCCCGTTCCCGGTGCGGGAGGTGGTGGTGGACCCCGGCCATTACGCCCTGGACGTGAACCGGCTCAACAACGTGTGGCCCACCAAGTTCGTGCTGGCTGCCGCCAGGAACGAGCTCCCGCTTGATGGCTACCTGGTGCGGGTCGATCCCGGCTCCCGGGCAGTACAGGTCCAGTATCTGGACCGGTTCGGGTGGGCGGTGTACCCGGACGCCATGGCGGCCGAGGGGTTCGTGCGCTACGGGCGGGAGGCCACTGTGTGGGGGTTCGCCCGGGTCACGGATACCCTGATCGGGGAGCTCGTACTGATCAGACACCTGTGGGCCCAGCCGGAGACCGGCCAAGCCGGCACCTATTGGATGCCCGCCGGAGACGTATGGATTTCCTTTTCCCGCCGGCCTTACCCGGTTCTGGGGCTGGGCCTCTCCTGGCAAGGGTACCTCCCCCAGGTGTACGGGGGCGAGGCTTCCCTCCTGTGCCTGCCCGGCCTGGGCGGGCGGTTGTACTTCCAACACACTCAAGAACTCGATCTCTTCCCCAACCTCTATCTGGGCCTCACCTTCGGCCTGGGGCTGGGAAGCCCGGAGCTCCCGGACGAGCTTTGGTTCGGGCTGTCGGAGCTCCGTACCCTGGAAAACGGCCCCCGGGGGCAGCGGAAGCTGCTCCTTTCGCTCGGCCTGGAGCTCCCCGATTACCGGAGCCCCTATAGCCTGGCGGGGGCCGCCCTGGTGAGCCGGGTCTCCCCCCGGGCTTACCTGCGGTGGGGGAAGCTTTGGACCGAAGGGGACTCTCCCTCCCCAATCGTCGCCCATGCCGAGGTGGGGGTGGAAGCGGGCCTCCGCATCGAGCTTTTTGGGGGGCTGGCCGTCCTGCGAGGGGTGGTAGGGGTGGCTTGGCCCCTGCCCGAAGGCGAAGGCCGGCTCTACTTCGGGCTCGGTGCTGGATACTAGGATGGGGAGGGGGGAATGCGCGTACCTTTGAGTTGGCTTTCCGAATACGTGGACATCGCGGACCTCCCGGTGGAGGAGCTGGCCGAGCGGCTCACCCTGGCTGGCCTGGAGGTGGAGGGGATGCGGGAGCTGCCCCCGTTGGAGGGGGTGGTGGTGGGGCGGGTGCTCTCCATCTCCCCCCATCCCAAGGCAGACCGGCTGCACGTGTGTCAAGTGAACCTGGGGGGTGAGGAGAGGACCGTGGTGTGTGGGGCGCCGAACTTGGTGGCGGGGGCACTGGTGCCCGTCGCCCTGCCTGGGGCCTGGCTCCCCGGCGGGGAAGTGCGGGAAGCGGAGCTCCGGGGGGTCAAAAGCTCGGGGATGATCCTGTCCGCGGCCGAGCTGGGCCTGGAGGAGAAGTCGAGCGGCATCTGGAACCTGCCCGCAGGCCCCCGGGTGGGGGAGGAATTCGCCCCCCTGATCGGGGCCCCGGACACCGTCCTGGACCTCAAGATCGCCTCCAACCGGCCGGACCTGTTGGGGATCTACGGGATAGCCCGGGAGGTGGCGGCCATCTTCCGCCGGGAGCTGGGAGGACTGGACCTCTCCTTCCCCGAGGAGGGGCCACCGGCGGAGGAGCTGGCCCGGGTGGAGATCGAGGTCCCCGAGGACTGTCCCCGTTACATCGCCCGGGTGATCCTGGAGGTGCCTTGGCGGGAGTCGCCGGTGTGGCTGGCGGCGCGCCTGTTCAAGGCCGGGATGAGGCCCTTATCCCTGATGGTGGGCGTGACCAACTACGTGATGCTGGAGCTGGGGCATCCCCTGCACGCATTCGACCTGGATCGCCTCGAAGGCCGGATCGGGGTGCGCCGGGCCCGGCCCGGGGAGACCATCCGCACCCTGGACGGGGTGGAGCGGCTCCTCTCGCCGGAAGTCCTGCTCATCACCGACGGGGAAAGGCCTGTCGCCGTGGCCGGGGTGATGGGGGGAGAGGACACCGAGGTCTCCCAGTCCACCGAGCGGGTGTTGCTGGAGTCGGCCTGCTTCGCCCCGGCCAGGATCCGCCGCTCCTCCCGGGCGCTGGGCCTCAGGACCGAGGCCTCCCACCGGTTCGAGCGGGGCCTGGCCCCCCAGTCAGCCGAGGTGGCCTCGCGGCGGGTGTGTGCCCTGCTTGCCGGGCTCGCGCCGGTGCAAGTGGCCCGGGGGGCGGTGGACGCCTACCCCCGGCCCTCTCGCCCCCGTAAGCTGGCCCTACGCAAGGCCCGGGTGGCCGAGGTGTTGGGGGTGGAGGTGCCCAAAGAACAGGTGGTACGGGACCTCGCCGCCATCGGGGTGGAGCTTCAGGACCGGGGGGACCGGTGGGAAGCGGCCATCCCCTCGTGGCGGGGGGACCTGGCCCGGGAGATAGACCTGATCGAGGAGGTGGCCCGGCTTTACGGTTACGACCGCATCCCGTCCCGGGCACCCACAGTGCCGCTGCGGGCCGGGGGAAAGGACGCCCGGGAGGAGTTCTGCGACCGGGTGCGCCGGATCATGGCCGGGTTGGGCCTGGCCGAGGTGTACAGCTTCGGCCTTGTCCCGAAGGAAGAGGCGGAGGTGCTCCTTAGGAACCCTCAGGCCCAAGGCCAGGAAGGATTGAGGACTTCGCTGCTGTCGGGGCTTTTGGCGGCGGTGCGGGAGAACCTGGAGGTGCAAAACCCAGGGGTAGCCCTGTTCGAGGTGGGCAGGACCTTCCACCTGCGGGGAGGAAAGGTGGTGGAGGAGGACCGACTGGGGGTGGCCTTAGCTGGCCGGCCGACGACCCCCATGGCGGGGAAACGGGAGTACACCCCGGCAGACCTCAAGGGGATCCTGGACGGGCTCCTCTCCGCCCTCCGGGTGGAGGGGGTGAGCCTGGGGGAAATCGACGAGCCGCGCCTCCACCCCTACCGCCGCGCCGGCATTTACCTAATCGAGTGGCAAGTCGAAAGTCCCAAGTCCCAGACCCCGTCACCCGTCACCCGTCACGCGTCACGGGTGTTGATCGGCTGGCTCGGGGAGCTTTCCGGCGAGCTCACCCGCGACCTCCCCGGGGAGCGGCGGGTGCTGGCGCTGGAGCTTTCCCTCACCGAGCTGGCCCGGGCCGTCCGGCCCCCGGAGCATCAACCCTTGCCCCGATTCCCAGCCGCGTTCCGGGATCTGTCCCTCCTGGTCCCGGAGGACCTACCGGAGATCCAGGTGCGGGAGGCGATCCTGGCCGATGAATTGGTGGAATCCTGTTTCCTTTACGACCTGTACCGGGGCAAAGGGATCCCGGAGGGCTATCGGTCCCTCACCTACGAGGTGGCGTTCCGCCGCCCCAAGGGGACGTTGTCCTCGGAGGAGGTGGACCAGGCGGTGGCCCGGATCCTGGCCCGACTTGAGGGGTTGGGCGTCCGCCTCCGCACCTAAAATGAAACGGACCTACCACAGAGCCTGCCCCGCAAACCTCAGAGGAGCGGGGCAGGCTCTCGCCCGGCCCGGTTCTGTGAACCGGGTTAAAGGGGCTTTTGGAGATTTGGGATTGGGAACCGGCGATCGGGTTGCAGAGTCTGCCTTGACCTGCGCCAAAAAGAGGGGGCAATGGGCCATAAAAGGGAAATAGAAAGAAGTTCCTTGAACCCGGATCCTCAAAGGATCCGGGTTCAACGGAGCCTGTTGCGAGGCTTTCCCCGGCGTCAGGTCCACCACCATCCGGCAGGGCGCAGGGCGATGGACCTGAGAAGCTTGGTTTTCGCAACAGGCTCCACAGAGACACGAATCGAGCTTTTTAGGAGATTAAAACCAGTGGTTTACTTGGTGTCTTCGTGTCTTGGTGGTAAAGGGAGTCTCTCCAGATGGAACGGGTGGTGATCACGGAGGGGCCGGAGGACACCATGCGGTTGGGGGAGGAGCTGGCCCGGGAGCTTAGGGCCGGGGACGTGGTGGCATTGGTGGGGGAGCTTGGAAGCGGCAAGACCACGCTGGCGAAGGGGATCGCCCAGGGGCTGTTCGTGCGCGAGCCGGTGATCTCCCCCAGCTTCCTCCTGGCCCGCACATACCGGGGGCAGATGCCCCTCCATCACCTGGACGCTTATCGGGTGAACTCGCCGCAGGAGCTTGTCGAGGTGGGGCTCACCGAGCTACTGCCCCCGGAGGAAGGGGTGACGGTGGTGGAGTGGGCGGACCGGGTGGAGGAATTGATCCCCCCGGGCAACCTGTGGATCCGTCTGGAGCACCTGGACGGGGACCGCCGCAAGCTCACCCTCCGCCGCTAGAGCCCGTTACGCGGACTTCGGAGCCTGTTGCGAAAGCCAAGCTTCTCATCTCAATCGCCTTGCGTCCTGCCCGACGGTGGTTGCCCTCACTTTGGGAAGAGCCCCGCAACAGGCTCCGTTGAACCCGGATCCTTCAAAGGATCCGGGTTCAAGGAACTTCTTTCTACTCCCCTTTTATGGCCCATCGTGCCCTACTTTTCCTGACGTAGCGTCAAAACAGGCCTTGCAACCTGATCGCTGGTTCCTAAATCCAAACCTCCAAAAAGCCCCTTTAACCCGGTTCATGGAACCGGGCCGGGCGAGAGCCTGCCCCGCTCCTCT
>JAJOKL010000041.1 GCA_021129895.1 Candidatus Bipolaricaulota bacterium | reverse complement strand
GCTCCCGGATCGCCTTGGGCTGGTCGCCCCGAGGCCGGAGCTTGGTGGCGATGCGGAACCTCTCCCCCGCCGCTATCCGGACCATGACCCTTTGATTTTACCTCCACCCAGGGAAGGTGAGGCCCTGCTCCCCGAGGGACCGGCAACTCGGGGAAGTCAGCTGGGTGGGCTCCTCACGGAGCCCGGTCCAGGAGCAGGATCCGGTTGAACCACCGTGATAGCCGCAGCTAGCCCCTCCCCCCTCGGCTCCGCTATTATGGGCCACGTATCCGTTCGGGCGAGCTAGTTCCGCTTGCCCCCGAACGTGGGACCCTATCTCGCCGGAGACGAGGTCGACCCTGCCGGGAGGGCCAGCGGGTGTTGGGTGGTGGGGGTGAGCAACCGGACAAGGTGCCCAAGTGGGTGGGTATGTACGAGCGGCTGACCCAGCCCCAACCGGGTGGGTGAGCCCCTCGCGGAGGCTGGGTAGGAGCCCGGCGCCAAGGAGGTTCCGCGATGAAGCGTGGGTTGAACGTGCTGGCAGCGAGTTTGTTGGCAATGGGGCTCAGCTCGCTGGGGACCGCGAGCTTTGTCCAGGCGGGGAAATGGGACGATATCTGGGAGCTGCTAGCCACCAATCCCTCCGGGGAGCTCCTGGCCGAGGTGGCAAGCAGAGGGTGGTCAACTTCGCCGAGCTGGGGCCGGAGCTGTTGCAGCAGCTCGACCCAAACCAGGCGCTGCTTTTCTGCGGTGACCCGGGCTGTGAGAGGTTGGTGCTATTCGTCCCCGCCAAAGCGCTGAGTTCTTCCGATCAGGCCGGAGACCTCTCCCGCGCCTACAACCAAGGCCGGGTGGTGGGGCTGATGGGGATACGGGGGGACCTCCTCCTCCCCGGCGTGAGCGGGTTCTTCCTGCTGGTGTCCCAGGCCAATGGGGCGGTGGCCTTGCTCCGGGAAGGCGGCGAGGAGGTGGGGACGTTGGTGGCGATGCACGTGTGGATGTTCGGGGCCACTCTTCAGCCGATCCCCCGCCCGGCTCAGTCCTTGCTCCTCCCCCGGCGGGCGCAGCCGCACGAAGTGCAAAGCCCTGGGGTGGAGGCCGGACGCGCTGCCACGGGGGAATTGGTGTTCAAACTCGGCGTGACCATCGGAGACAGGGCCTTCTCCGGCATCGTGCTGTTCGGCGCTGTCCCCGTCTTCGCCCCCTAGCCTCCGTCCCACTGGGGTTCACGTTCGGACTTGGCCCCCGGAAGGGGGGCCCGCTATCATGCGTTGGCGATGGCGTTAAGGAGCCCGATTGGGATCAGGTACCTGTCCGGGCTGCGGCTGGCGCGGGCCGCGGTGGCCGGCGCCCACCGGGTGATCGCCTCCTCCGACCAACTGGACCGGATCAACGTGTTCCCGGTGGCCGACTCCGACACCGGCAAGAACCTATCCGCCACCATGTGGGCGCTTCTGCAGGCTTTGCAAGGGCTGCGGGCCCCTGCGGTGGGCGAGGTAGCCGCCCGCATGGCTCAAGCCACCCTGGAGGGCGCCCGCGGCAACTCCGGGGTGATCTTCGCCCAGTTCTTCCAAGGGCTGTCTGAAGGGCTGTCCGGCCAGCGGCGCGTGGAGATCCGAGGCTTCGCCCGCGCACTCCAGCAAGCCGCCGCCAAAGCGTGGGCCGCCCTGGCCGCCCCCAGGGAGGGCACCATCCTGTCCGCCATCTCCGCCTTCGCGGCTCGGGTGGAGGAACTGGCCACCCACCTGGGGGACTTCGTCCCGGTCATGCGGGAGGGCCTGACCGCCGCTCGGGAGGCCCTGAAAAACAGCCGCAATATCCTTCCCGCCCTCCAAGCCGCCGGGGTGGTGGACGCCGGTGCTTTAGGCTTCGTCCGGTTCCTGGAGGGGATCGTTCACTACATCGTCACCGGCGAGGTGGACGAGATCGAACGGCGGGGCCCCTCCCCAAGAGAGGAACCGGCCCGGATAAAGTACGAACCGGAGTCCATCACGTTCCGCTACTGCACCGAATGCACCCTCCGGGGGGAAGCCCTCCCAGCGGAGGAGATCAAGACCGCCCTGGGGAGGATCGGGGACTCGGTGGTGGTGGCCGGCTCCCCCACCTTCCTGCACCTGCACGTCCACACCAACACCCCGGCCCGGGCACTGGAACTGGCCCAGGAGTTCGGGAAGGTAGGGGAAGAGAAGGTGGACGACATGTGGGCCCAGCACGCCGAAGCCTACAGCCCCCAACCCTCCGGGCAACTGGCCCTGGTGGTGGACACCACGTGCGACCTCCCGGAACATCTGATGACCCGGTATCGCATCCACATCGTGCCGGTCAGGCTCCAGCTCGATGGGCGGGAGTTCAAGGACCGGGTGGAGCTCACCCCCAGCGAGTTCTACCGCCGGATGCGGGAGGCAAAGGAGGCCAGCACCTCCCAACCTCCCCCGGCCGACTTCCTCACCACCTTTCGGCAGCTGGGGAGGTCGTTCTCCCAGGTGGTGGCATTGACCCTGGCCGCGGAGCTTTCCGGCACCTGGAATGTGGCCCGCGCTGCCGCTGAGGAGCTGGCCAAGGAGGGGCTCGCCATCCGGGTGGTGGATACCGGGACCCTGTCGGCGGGGCTGGGCCTGGTTGCCTGGGCAGCGGCCCAGGGGGTGGAGGCGGGCTTATCCGCTGAGGCGGTGGCGGTCCTGGCCCAGGAGACCGCGGAGCGGGTGGTGTTCTGGGGTGGGCTCCCGGATCTGGAGCCGCTGGGGCGGTCCGGGCGTATCCCCTGGGTGGCGGGCTGGCTCACCGGCCGGCTGCGCCTGGGGATGGTGATCAAGATCGGCGGGGGCAAGATCAGCCCGGTGAGCCCGGCCTGGGGCACCAGGCAGCTCCTCACCAACCTGGTTTCCTTGGCCACCCGCGCCCTGCGGGCGATGGACCGGCCGGCGGCCATCGTCCCCCATGCCGCGGCCATCGGGGCGGCGGAAGCCCTGGCTGGCCGGCTGGTGGGTGCTGCCCGCAGCCCGGACTTCGCCCTCCATATCGTGGACGCCTCCCCGGCCCTGGGGGTGCACGCGGGGCTGGGCTCGTTCGGGGTGGCGTTGTTGGACATGGCCTGGGTGGACCGGAGGATAGAGGAGCTCAAGGAGGGGAAGGGATGAGCTGGTTACATCTGTTGGTGGTGGCGGGATTGGGGTACCTGCTGGGGGGGATCCCCACTGCTTACCTGGCTGGCCGACTCAAAGGCGTGGACATCAGGAAGCATGGCTCGGGCAACGTGGGGGGAACCAATGCCCTGCGGGTGCTGGGCTGGAAGGTGGGACTCCCGGTGATGGTCATCGACTTGGCCAAGGGATACGTGGCCGCCGCCTTCCTTCCCAAGATCCCGCTCTCCGAGTTGGATCCCGCATACCTGGCCATCGCCGGCGGGGTGGGGGCGGTGCTGGGGCATATCTTCTCGCCGTATCTGGGGTTCAAGGGCGGCAAGGGGGTGGCGGCCGGGGCAGGGATGCTTTTGGCACTGATCCCCATCCCGGTGGGGATCTGCGCCGGGGTGTTCTTCGCACTTGCCTTCGGGACCGGGATCGTGTCGGTGGGGTCCCTGTCAGCGGCCACCGCGCTCCCCATCGTGACCTGGCTTTTGCCCCAGCCGGTGCACCCGGCGATCAGGTGGCTCACCGTAGCCCTGGCAGTCCTGGTTTACTGGACCCATCGTTCTAACATCAAGCGGCTCCTTCAGGGGAAGGAGAACCGGTTCCGTCGTCCCTGGGCCCGGCGGGGCTGAGGGGCCCTTAGGGCCGGTGGGCCTGGCTGCGGGAAGCCCTGTCTGCACCGTCGCCCCCTTCTTACCCCCACCGGAAAGGCTTTGGGCGACAGGCTCTTAAGACAGGGAACCCTTGGCGGGTTTTGGGATGACTTCGAGGAGCTTGGAGAAGAGGATGTTGACCTCGCGGGGTGGTGGGGGAAGGGGCTCGGTGGCCAGGAGCCACAGCTCCTCCCGAAACGGGATCGCAGCTAGCAGCGGAAGCTCCTCAGGTAGCCCGGCCCGGATGAGCTCCTCGTCGGCCCGGCCCCGCACCTTGTTCGCCACCGCCAGCACCCTCTCTAGCCCCACTTCCCCGGCCAGTCGCAGGGTCCTTGAGGCGGTATCCAGGCTGCGTCTGTCCGGCTCCACCACCACCAGCAGCGCGTCCACCCCCCCGGGCGGTGGCCCGGCCCAGGTGCTCTATCCCCGCCTCCATGTCCACCAGCACCAGCTCGTCCCGCCGCAGCACCAGGTGGGCAAGCAATGCCCGCAGCAGGGCGTTGGCCGGACAGGCACAGCCCCCACCCCCCCGGCTGATCCCCCCCAGCACCAGCAGCCGCACCCCCTCCGCCTCCACCCAATAGCGCTCCGGGATGTCGTCCACGGTGGGATTGAGCCGCACGAACCCCTCCCGCCCGGCCCGCTCGGCGATGAGCTCCTCTTGGTCCGCCAGGGGGACGATGGCGGCCTGGATCCCCAAGGTGGCGGCTAGGTTGGCATCGGGATCGGCGTCCACCGCCAGCACCTTCAGGCCCCGGGCCGCCGCCTCCCGCGCCAAAAGCGCCACCAGGGTGGTCTTCCCCACCCCGCCCTTCCCGGCCACCGCCAGCTTCAGTCCCCTCTCGCCCGGATCAGCCGCCGGCACAGTATCCTCCCCAGGATGGCCAGCCCCTCGGCCGGCAGGTACCCCCCCGCGGTGGCGTCGAACAGCACCGCCGCCTTGGGGGGGAACTCCTCATCCCCCTCCCACCACACCACCGCCAGCGACAGCTTGGGCAGGGCGAAGAACCGGTATGCCGCGTCCCCCAGCTCCACCGGCTCCCCGCCCAGGGTCTCCGCCGCCCGGCGGAACGCCACCAGGTCCAGCTCCCGCACCAGGATGTCCCCGGTGTAGCCCTGGAAGGCGCGGAAGTAGAAGCCCCCGTGGGGGAGCTCCCGAAACCCGATCCCGCGGCCACAAGGAGCGGTCCCATCCCCAAAAAGGAGGTAGTCGAGGAGCAGGGCCGTGAGCTCTTCCGGGCATTCCTCCCCGTCCGGGGCCAGCACCCGCAGCTCGGGCCAGGTCACCCGGTAGGGGGCACCGAAGAACGGAAGCACCAGGGCTTCTCCCTCCACGCTCCCGCCGCCCCGCCGGGCCAGCTCCGCCAGCGGCACCCCGGCCTGGGCTTCCCTGGCCTGGGCGATCTTAGGCCGCAAGCTATCCCGCCAGTTGTCGTGGGCCATCGGGCTAAATAATGGCCTCGCCCACAGGGCAAAAAGGAGGGCGGATGGCAGCCACAATCCTGTCTGGAAAGGAGATCTCAGCCGGCGTGAGAGGGGAGCTCAAGGCCCGGGTGGAGGTGCTCAAACAGCAGGGGGTGACCCCGGTGCTGATCATGGTCCGGGTGGGCGAGGACCCCGCCTCGGTGTCCTACATGCGGCAGAAGGAGAAGACCGCGGCCGAGGTGGGGGTGGAATCAGAGACGGTGGTATTCCCCGAGGACACGCCCGAGGCCACCCTGCTCGCCAAGATCGACGAGCTAAACCGGGACCCGGCCGTGCACGGGATCCTGGTACAACTCCCCCTGCCCCGCCACATCGACCCCCGCAAGGTGATCGAGGCCATCGACCCCAAAAAGGATGTGGACTGCTTCCATCCGGTGAACGTGGGCAAGCTCCTTCTGGGCCAGCCGTATCTCTTGCCGTGTACGCCCCACGGGGTACAGCAGATCCTGCTGCGGTCCGGATATTCACCGGAGGGGAAACACGTGGTGATCTGCGGGCGCAGCAACATCAACGGCAAGCCCCTGTTCGCCATCCTGATCCAGAAACAGGCCGGGGCCAACGCCACCGTGACCGTGTGCCACAGCAGGACCCCGGACCTCGCCCACTTCACCCGCCAGGCGGACATCCTGGTGGTGGCCATCGGCCGGCCGCGGGCCATCACCGCGGACATGGTGCGGGAGGGGGCGGTGGTGATCGACGTGGGGGTGAACCGGATCCCGGACCCCAGCAAGAGATCGGGCTTCCGCCTGGTGGGCGACACCGACTTCGATGCCCTGGTGGAGAAGGTGGAGGCGATCACCCCGGTCCCCGGGGGGGGTGGGCCCGATGACGGTGACCATGCTGATGTGGAACACGGTGGAGGCGGCTGAGAGCCAAACCGGACTTTCAGGAAAGGAGGACTGAGATGAGAACGGCAATCGCACTGGTGGTGGGCCTGGCCCTGATGGCCTTTGGCTTTCCGGTCTCGGTGACGGACGACCTGGGACGGGAGATCGTGATCCCGGCCCCCCCGGAAAGGATCGTGGCCCTGCTTCCCCTATACGCCGAGATCCTGGTGGACATTGGGGCGGGAGAAAGGATCGTGGGGGTGGCCGACTCCCCCAATAACCCCCCCGAGGTGGCGGACCTGCCCACGGTGGGGTCCTCCTTCTCCCCGTCGCTGGAGGCCATCGTGGCCCTGGAGCCGGACCTGGTGCTGGGGGCGTGGGGGGAGGTGCGGGCCCGGCTGGAGGGGCTGGGCCTGACCGTGCTCACCGTGGGGCAGGCCGGGGGCTGGCTCACCGGCATTCCGGACGTGCTCACTGCCATCCGCACGGTGGGGGAAGCGGTAGGAAACGCCGCTGAGGCCGAGGCCCTGTGCGGCCGCATCGCCGAGGCCATTGTGCGCATCGAGGCGGTGGTGCTGCCCTTGCCCCGGGTGCGGGTGGCCTTCCTGTACATGTCCGCCCCGGACAGCGCCCCCTACGTGGTGGGGGCCGGCACCCCGGAGCACGAGCTCCTGTTGCGGGCGGGAGGGGAGAACGTGTTCGGGGACCTGTCTGGCTACCCCCAGGTGAGCCTGGAGGAGCTCATCCTCAGGGATCCGGAGGTGATCCTCACCGACCCGGCCCAGGTGGATAGCGTCCTGGGAAGTGCGCTGCTTTCCGGCCTGGCAGCGGTGCAGTCCGGCCGAGTCTATGGGATCCAATCTTCTCAAGTGGTCTCCACCCGGGTGGCGGAGGTGCTGCGGCAGGTGGCGGAGGCGCTCCATCCGGGCGCGCTGGCTCCGTGAGGGGAAGGTGAGAAGGGGCAGCGGCTTTGCGCTGCTGGCGGCGCTGGGGCTGGCCGGGGTGCTGCTGGCGGTGGCGGTGGGGCCGGGGCGGATCCCAGTGCGGGAGGTGCTCCTCAGCTTATGGCGCCCCCAGGCCGGGACCAGGGAGACCCTGATCGTGTGGGGGCTGCGGCTCCCCCGGGCCCTGGCCGGGTATTTCGCTGGGGCGGCGCTGGCCCTGGCCGGGGGGGTGATGCAGGGGCTGTTCAGGAACCCGCTCGCCTCCCCGTACGTGCTGGGGGTGGCCGGGGGGGCGGCGGCCGGGGCGGCCGGGGCTATCGCCCTGGGGGGGACGGCTCCATGGGGGGTGCCGCTCGGGGCGGCGGTCGGGGGTTTTCTGGCGGTGGGGCTGGCGTGGTGGCTGTCCCGCCCCTCCCGCAGCGAGCTGGGGCTGATCCTGGTGGGGGTGGCCCTGGGGGCGCTGTTCTCCTCCCTCACCGGGCTGGTGCTGTTCCTGACCGCCGGGGACCGGCGGTTTCAGGAGATTTTGTTTTGGACCATGGGGGGGCTGTGGCGGGCGGGCTGGGCCGGGGTGCAGGTGCTGGCGGGGCTGGTGGTCCTGGGTACGGCAGCGCTGTGGC
The DNA here is from genome assembly GCA_021129895.1 of Candidatus Bipolaricaulota bacterium. Classification (GTDB taxonomy): domain Bacteria; phylum Bipolaricaulota; class Bipolaricaulia; order Bipolaricaulales; family Bipolaricaulaceae; genus UBA3574. Next base: position 351 of record JAJOKL010000041.1, on the reverse strand, counting down.
TGTGGGGGAGACGGCTCAACGCCCTGGCCCTCGGGGAGGAGGGGGCGCGGCACTTGGGGCTACATCCGGGGCGGCTGCGGGGCCTCCTGATAGCCGTGGCCACCCTCCTCACCACCACCGCGGTGGCCTTCTGTGGCACCATCGGGTTCGTGGGCCTGATCACCCCGCACGTGATTAGGCTACTTTTGGGGCCGGATCATCGGGTGCTGCTCCCGGCCACGGCCCTGGCCGGAGGGCTGTTCCTGGTCCTGGCCGACACCCTGGCCCGGGTCGCCCTGGCCCCGATGGAGCTGCCGGTGGGGATCGTCACCGGCCTTCTGGGGGTACCGTTCTTCTTGTACTTGGTGCGAC
>JAJOKL010000148.1 GCA_021129895.1 Candidatus Bipolaricaulota bacterium | reverse complement strand
GGTGATGGCCTTCCGCCCGTGGCGCCGCAGGGTCTGGGTCTCACACACCACCGGCATCTCCCGGGCCCGCACCCCCAGCTCCGGCCGCCTCCGGGCAACCTCCTCGGCCAGGGCCACCAGCTCCCCGGCGGGCCGGTAGGCCTCCGGGGGCAAGGCTAACTGGTCGCGGCCTGGGCGATGGCCCAGAACTTGTCCGGATCGAGAGATGCCCCGCCCACCAGCGCCCCGTCTATATCGGGCAGGGTGAGAAATTCGCGGGCGTTCTCCGGCTTCACCGAGCCGCCGTACTGAATGCGCACCTGGGCACCTGCCTTCCCGAACCGCTCCCGCAGCCAGTCCCGGATGCGGGCCGCCATCTCCTGGGCGTCCTCCGGCCGGGCCGGCACCCCGGTGCCGATGGCCCATACCGGCTCGTAGGCGATCACCAGCTTCGCGGGAGAGGGGAGTTCCAGCTCAGCTAAGGCCGCGGCGAGCTGACCTTCCACCACCTGCCAGGCCCGGCCCGCCTCGCGCTCCTCCAACCGCTCGCCCACGCACAGGATGGGGATGAGCCCGCTCTCCAACGCCGCTCCCACCTTACGGCCGACGAGCCGATCGTCCTCCTGAAAGATGTGCCGCCGCTCGGAGTGGCCACAGATGAGGTACTTCGCCCCCAGGTCCGCGATCTGGACCACGGATATCTCCCCGGTAAATGCCCCTTGCGGTTCAGGATACGCATCTTGAGCCCCCCAAGCCACCGCGCTCCCCCCCAGGTGCTTCTGTGCCATCCACAGTATGGTGGCCGGGGGGAAGATCACCAATTCCACCGGTGGCCGGGCCGGCACCAACTCCAGCAGCCGCCGGAAGTAATCCGCCGCCTCCTTTACCGTCTTGTGCATCTTCCAGTTCGCCGCCACGATCGGGGTGCGCACCTTCCTCCTCCTTTCTGCCGTTGACAAGGGCCATCCTAGGCCCCTATCATGGGCGGCGCAAGGAGGGGTTATGTACATAGCAGTCAGCATAGTGGTGGCGCTGGTAGTGCTGTTTCTGGCCAGCGCCATCAAGATCGTGCGGGAGTACGAACGGGGCGTGATCTTTCGGCTGGGGCGGCTGGTGGGGACCAAAGGGCCGGGGCTTTTCTTCATCATCCCCATCGTGGACAAGATGGTGATGGTGGGCCTGCGTACCATCACCCTGGACGTGCCGCCCCAGGAGGTGATCACCCGGGACAACGTGCCGGTGAGCGTGAACGCGGTGGTGTACTTCCGGGTGGTGGACCCCCAGGCGGCGGTGGTGGAGGTGCTGGACTTCATCGAGGCCACCCGGCAGATCTCCATGACCACCCTGCGGTCGGTGCTGGGCAAGGCCGAGCTGGACGAGATCCTGGCCGCGCGGGAGAAGCTGAACCAGGAGCTTCAGGCCATCATCGACGAGCACACCGACCCCTGGGGGATCAAGGTGATCACGGTGGAGATCAAGGACGTGAAGATCCCCACCGAGATGCAGCGGGCCATCGCCCGCCAGGCGGAGGCGGAGCGGGAGCGGCGCTCCAAGATCATCAACGCGGAGGGGGAGCTGCAGGCGGCGGAGAAATTGAGGGAGGCGGCGGAGATCATGCAGCGGTCGGCCGGGGCGTTGCAGCTTCGCTACCTCCAGACGCTGGCCGAGCTCGCCACCGAGAACGCCCACACGGTGGTGTTCCCGGTACCCATCGACCTCCTCACCGCCCTGCAAAAGAGAACTCAGGAGTGAGGATCTGCACGCTGGGGAGCGGCTCGACCGGGAACGCCACCCTGGTGGAGGCCCCCCGGGGATGGATCCTGGTGGATGCCGGGCTCTCCTGGCGGGAGGTGCACCGGCGAGCCGGGCGGATGGGATTGCGGCTGGATGGGGTGGGTACCGTGCTCCTCACCCACGAACACACCGACCACGTGCGGGGCCTGGCCAGCCTGCTCCGGCGGGGGGCGGAGGTGTGGGCTAGCCCTGGGACCCTGCGGGCGCTGGGGATCGCAGGGCGCCCGCTTTCTGGCTCAGTGGAGATCCTGGGCCTCACCGTGCGCCCGTTTCGGGTACCCCATGATGCGACCGAGCCGTTGGGGTTCAGGTTCGAGGAAAACGGCGCTGCCTTCGCCCTGGCCACGGATCTGGGCTCGGTCCCGGAGGGACTGCTTACGGCCCTAGCTGGGGCGAGCTTGGTGGTGTTGGAGACCAATCACGACCTGAGTTTGCTCCTGGGCGGGCCCTACCCCTGGCACCTGAAGATGCGGATCCTGGGGCCTAACGGGCATCTGGACAACGACGCCGCCGGTCAAGCCTTGGCCCGGCTCTCCCGGGAAGGGCTGCGGGCAGCGGTATTGGCGCACCTGTCGCAGGAGAACAACACCCCGGCCCTGGCCTTGGAGACGGTGGCCCGGGCGTTGGGGGATTGGGACGGCCGGCTATATCTCACCTACCCGGATCGCTCCAGCTCCGTCATCTCCCTGGGGTAGGGAGAGATCAACCCCTCGGCCTCCAAGCCTTGCACGATGGCGGCCACCGTGGGCCCAGCGGTGGAGCCGCCCCACTGGTAGACCACCCGCTGCTCGTAGGGGTCCCACCACTTGGCGGGAAGGTCATCGTAGACCACCAGGATCAAGTACTCCGGGGCCCGCCAAGGGAACATGGCCGCCAGGGCCCCCACTACCACCTCATCCGAGTAACCCTCCCCGGGGATGGCCTTCTGGGCGGTGCCGGACTTGGCGGCGATGCCGAAACCCGGCACCTCAGCTGCGGGACAGGTGCCGCCCGGAGCGACCACCGTGAACCGCAGCAGCTTCCGCATGGTGACGCACGCCTCCGGTGCGGCCACCTGGACCACCGGTTCTGGTGCTGGGGGGACCAGATGAGGCTGAGACAGCAGTCCATCATTGGCCAGGGCAGAGAAGGCCGCTCCCAGCTGGAGCCCGGTCACCGCCACCCCTTGCCCGAAGGAGGCCACGGCAAGGTCCAGGTCCGTCCACTCCTCCGGGGGGTGCAGGATCCCGTCCGCCTCCGCGGGGAGCTCGATCCCGGTCGGCCTGCCGAACCCCATGCGCACCAAGTATTCATACAGCCGCTCCACTCCCAACCGCCGTGCCACCTGGATCAAGGCAGTGTTCACCGACCGGGCGATGGCCACCCGGAAGGTGATGGTGCCGTGCGAACGACCCATGGCGTTTCTGATCCGAGTCCTGCCGACGATGTAAGGAGAGTCCCCACTAAGCATGGTGGTCGGGGCCACCACCCCTTGATCCAGGGCGGCCAGCCCTACCAGGGCCTTGAAGGTGGAACCGGGCTCGAACACGTGGGTCACCGCCCAGGGGTGAAGCAGGTTGGGGTCGGGGTCCTCGGGATCGTAGCGGGGGGCCTGGGCCAGGGCCAGGACCGCCCCAGTGCGGGGGTCCATGACCAGGGCGAAACCGCGACCGGCATCGAACTTGCCCACTCCCCAGGCGATCTTTTCCTCACACACCCGCTGGAAACCCGCATCCAAGGTGATGGTCAAGTCCTGCCCCGGGCGTCCTGGGTCCTCCACCCATAGGTCGTATACCCGCCCATCGCGGCCCCGGAGCACGCGATAGCGGGCTGGTGTACCCTGCAGCCGCTCCTCGTAGGCCAGCTCCAGCCCCGCCAACCCCTGTCCATCCACCCCCACCACCCCCAGGACCTCGGGAGCCAGCCGCCCCTGGGGGTAGGCCCGTACCCAGGAGTCGAAGAACAGGAGCCCCTCGATCCCCAGCTCCTCCGCTCGGGTCCGCAGCTCCTCCCCTATCTCACGCCCCACCCGCCGCGCCAGCCAGGTGAAGTAGGACTCCCGGTACACCTTGGCCTCCGCCTCCTCCTGGGAAAGCCCCAGAACCTCCTCCAGTAACGGTACCAGCAGCTCCGGCTTGGTCATGTGATAGTTATCCAGGGCGATGCAGTAGCCGGGGACATCACAGGCCAGGGGCAAGCCGTTCCGATCGTAGATGGTGCCCCGCCGCTGGGGGATCTCCACCACGTCTTCCTGGATGGCCCGGGCTAAGGCGAGCCACTCCTCGTGCTCCAGGATCTGGAGCTGCACCAGCCGTCCCACGATGGCCAACACACCCAGGCCCAGCAGGGCGAACACCAGCGCCGCTCGCCTAAGGGCTTGTTCTTTGGTCATCTTCTAGGTGGATAATGCGATCAGGGGTGAACGGGCCCATGCCCAGGGCGCGGGCCCGGGCCCGTAGGGCAGCGGGCCCGCAGGCCTCCTGCACCTGCACCTCCAGCAGGATGCGCTCCCGTTCCAGCTCCACTAGCGCCAACACGTATTGGGCCCGCTGGGCCTGGAGGGCGGTGATGGCGCATCCCTGCCACAGGTACAGGAAAGCCAATCCGGCCACGATGGCGCCGGCCACGATCACCGCCAGGGTCCTGAGCCAGACCTGGGAGAGGCTCCAGGTCCTGACCCGCGGCAGGGTTTCGGCACGCACCCAAGGGCGCATCTCCCCCCAAGCTAGCCCGAAGGCTCTCCCGACCCGAGGACGTCTGACCTAAGGGGAAGCGACCTCGGGCACTCGGGCCGCCCGGAGCTTGGCCGAGCGGGCCCTGGGGTTCCGGGCCACCTCTTCGGCCGAGGGACGGAGGGGCTTTTTGGTGAGGAGTTCAAGCTTTCCCTTCGCTGCCCTTTCTCTAAACAGGTGCTTTACGATCCGGTCTTCCAGGGAGTGGAAGGAGATCACGCACACCACCCCCCCGGGGGGGAGGAGCTCGATGGCCTGGGTCAAGCCCTCCTCCAGGACGGAGAGCTCGTCGTTCACCGCGATCCTGAGGGCCTGGAAGGTGCGGGTGGCGGGGTGGATGCGGTGCCGCCCCGGGGGGTAGCAGCGGGCCACCAGGCGGGCTAGCTCAGAGGTGGTACGGATGGGGGCCTTGTCCCTGGCCCGCACGATGGCGCGGGCTATCCGGCGTGCGTAGCGCTCTTCCCCGTATTCCCACAGGATGCGGGCGAGTTCCGGCTCCGGAAGCCGGTTCACCAGCTCCGCCGCGGTGCGGGGCTGGGCAGGGTCCATGCGCATATCCAGTGGGGCCTCCTCCCGGAAGGAGAACCCTCGGGCCGGCGAGTCGAGTTGGAGCGAGGAAACCCCCAAGTCGAACAGCACACCGTCGATCGCTTTCACCCCCAGCCGGCTCAGGGCGGTCCGGAGATCCCGGAAGTCGGCGTGCAGGAGCTGCACCCGTGGGCCGAACCGGGCCAGGCGAGCCCGGGCGAGCTCCAGGGCCTGGGGGTCCTTGTCCAGGCCCACCAGCTCCGCGCCCCGGGCCAGGATCGCCGCGGCGTGCCCGCCGGTTCCCACGGTAGCATCACAGATCAACCGCCCCGGCCTGGGGTCAAGCAGGCTCAGCACCTCGGAAAGGAGCACCGGCTCATGCCACCTGGGTGAGCCAGCTTTCGACATCCCGGATCCCCTCCTCCGCCTCTTCCCGCAGCCGCTCCCGCGCCCGGCCCAGTCCCCGCCGCCAGTCCTCGCTCAAGATATCTTGCACTAGCTGGGGGGCTCGAGGCAGCGGGGCGGGGAGCTCCCGCTCCACCAGCCGCAGGAACGCCTCCACCTTGCGGGCATAGGGTAGCGCCACGAAGGGGGTACCCGCCACCAACGCCAGCTCCAGTGCGTGTAGGCGGGCCCCGATGAGGACCCGGGCCGAGGCGATGGCTTCCAATGCCTCCCGGGGGTGGGTGGGGGTGAGCAAAGGGAGGCCGGCCAGGACGGGTACGTCCGCCGGGGCCATGGCCAGCCCCTTGACCGGGGCTTGCAGGTTGCCCCCCCACCGGCGGGCCAAGGCGATCGCTTTGGCCCGCAGTCCTTCAGGCAGCTTGGGAACGAGGTTTATCAGCACCGCTTCCCGGGGACGGCGAGGTGGTGGTGGCCAGGAAAGCACCGGATCCGGATATTCCTTGGGTCTGAGCCCTAAGCGGGAAAGGGTTTCTCGCGACAAGTCATCCCGAACCGACAGGTACCCAGCCTTTGCGAGCACCGCCCCCGCCGCCTTCTTAGAGAGCCCCCGGCGCAGGTCCACCCCCGCGCTGGCAAGGCCCACCGGGCCCCGTCGAGCCGCCACCTCCATGGCCGCGAGGTAAAAGAGGAGCGAGCGGAGCGAAGTGCGGTCCTGCAGGAGCCCTCCACAGAACAGCCACGGCCCGGCGTGGAGGGGAAGCCGGGGTGGAGAGCAGGTGAACAGTGCGAATCTTCCCGCCAACGCTTGGGTCCAAGTAAGCCGCAGCGCCTCATCCCCCAAGTTGCCGCGGCCGAAATAGCCGTACAGTCCCACGCGAGGCCGACTCATACAGCTTCCCGTTCCTCCACCACGGTGCGCTGCCAGGAGCGGCTGGCCACCAGGGCCAGGGCAGCTAGGCCGGAAATCACGTTAGACAGCGACATCCCCCACCAGACCCCGTTCGCCCCCAGCCCAGGAGATAGCCGAACAGGTAGGCAAGGGGGATCCTGAGGGCCCACAGCCGGAGCATACTGAGGATCATGGTGGGCAGGTTATGGCCGGCCCCGCGGTAGATGGCGAGCGCGGCGAAGAACACCCCCAAAAGCGGCATTCCCACCGCGAACGCCTGGATGAAGCTCGCCCCCACCGCGATCACGTCCGGCCGACCCGGGATGAACATGGCCACCAGCGGCCGGCGCAGAAGCCACAGCAGGGCCGCCTCCCCGGTGAGGATGGCGATCAGGGCCACCAAGCCCTTTTTCACGATCTCCCGGGCCCGGGACATAAGCCGTGCCCCCAGGGCCTGGCCCACCATGGTGGTGAGCCCGGTGCTGAGGTCATCGGTGACGATGAACAAGATCCCCAAGATGCGGTCGGCAATCCCGTACCCGGCCAGGGCTGCTTCGGCGTCCGGCAACCTGCCGATGACCGCGGTCATGACCACGAACCCGAAGGCGGTGCTGGACTGCCCTATTGCGGCCGGGAGGCCGATCCGGAGGGCCTTCACGGCCCATGGCCAATGGGGACGCATCGCCGAGGCCTGGAGGCGAAGCTGCCCCCTCCCCCGGGCCAGGAGGACCAGGAAGATCACGCGCAGGTACACCACCGCCGCAGCAGCCACCGCCCCTTCCCCCACCAAGAGGTTCAACAGCCACGGGGAGAGGAGGTAGCCCACCAGCCCGATGGCGATCCCGGCAAGCAAGACCAAGCCGAAGAGTTGGTTCAGGGAGTAGTTCGCCTCCCGCTCCCGCCCGGCTCTCATGTACTGGGCCACCAGGGCGGATACCGCCGCCCCGCCGAATCCGGCCACCAGCGAGATCAGCAGCCGCACGATGGGCCAGGACACCTGGATCCCGGCCATCACCGCCGCGGATTCCTCCTTAGGCAGCCGGCCGATCCAGAATGCATCCGCCAGGTTGTAGAGCGTGAACAGGAGCGAGGAGACCACGGCGGGGCCGCCGATCCGGGCCATCACCCATAAGGCAGGGCCGTGCAGGATTTCCTCGCGGGTAGGTGCGGAGAATCTCATGGCAGGGAGTATACCCACGGCCCCGCACATCCCGCGCGGGCAGGAGGTCGCCCGGTCCCGCTGCAACCCTGGGCTCGCCTCAGCTCGCAAGCCGGCTATACTCCTTGCCCATGAAGGCCGGGAGCGGACCGGAGAGGCAGGGCAAACTCAAGGTGACGGTCGTTCCCCATACCCACGGAGCGGCGGGGGTCAGATCTTTACTTTTGATGTCAAGATTCAAGACCTGACCCCGATGTACGGGAAGAGGAGGCGCGCATCCGGAGATTGGTGGAGGAAGGACGCCTTTCCGTGGGGCCTTGGTACGTGCTCCCCGATGAATTTTTGGCCAGCGGTGAGTCGCTGATCCGCAATCTCATTTTCGGCAAGGCCATCGCTGAGGAGCTTGGGGACTACTGCCCGGTGGGGTACCTGCCGGATCAGTTCGGCCACATCGCCCAGATGCCCCAGCTCCTCAGGCGGTTCGCGACAGGGTCACGGCGGGGGTCAGATCTTTACTTTTGATGTCAAGATTCAAGACCTGACCCCGATG
>JAJOKL010000123.1:6979-8081 GCA_021129895.1 Candidatus Bipolaricaulota bacterium | reverse complement strand
GTTCAGGCCGCAGGGCTCGAATCGCGAGGGCATGAGGAACATGTCGGCCGCGGCCATAGATGGGGCAGGGCCCTGGAAGCGGTTCACCCGCATCACTTTCCCCCTGCTCATGATCTCCATCGCCCCTTTGCTCATCGGCTCCTTCGCCTTCACGTTTAACCTTCACGTTGATCTGGCTCCTCACCGAGGGAGGGCCGGTGGTGGAGATCGGCTCCCGAGCTGGCGGCACCGACATCCTGCTCTCCTACGCCTACAAGCTGGCCTTCCAGGGGGCGAGGGGGAACGAGTACGCCATGGCCGCCGCCCTGGGGGTGATCATCTTCCTCATCGTTGCAGTGATCTGCGGGATCAGCTTCCTCCGGACCCGGGCGTTGGAGGAGGTGTCCCGTGGCCTCTAGGCGCAGGTCTGGCAAGATGCAAAGCACCTGGTAAAGCATGGACTGGCTTGGCTGGCCATCTCCTTCGCCCTGTTCCCGGCCCTGTTCGTGGCCGGCACCTCGTTCAACCCCGCCCAGAGCATCCTCACCACCCGCATCATCCCAGCTCGACCCTCGCTCATTCAGTACCGGACCCTGTTCAGCGAGTATGAGTTCCCCAATTGGCTGGTGCTGGCCATGGTGGCCATCTATCTCATCCTGCTCGCCATCAAGGAACACCTGCCCTGGCTGGGGCTGGGGACCCACCCCGGACTGGTGCTGGTGTACCTGGGCGGGGCCATCGGGTTCAACACCTGGTTCATGAAGGGGTACTTCGACACCATCCCCAGATCGCTTGAGGAGTCGGCATTGGTGGACGGGGCCACACCGTTCCAGGCCTTCCGGTGGATCATCCTCCCCCCTGGCGCGGCCGATACTGGCGGTGATCTTCGTGATCCAGTTCATCACCCTTTACTCCGAATACCTCCTGGCGAGCATCATCCTCAAGGGGGAGCGGATGTACACCTTGGCGGTGGGGATGCGGATATTCATCGGAGAGCACTATCGGGATCGATGGGGGATCTTCGCCGGGGGGGCGGTCATCGGGGCCCTGGTCGTGCTGGTGGTGTTCTACGCCCTCCAGTCCCAGATCGTCTCCGGGCTCACCGGCGGCGCGGTGAAGGAGT
>JAJOKL010000123.1:4406-6879 GCA_021129895.1 Candidatus Bipolaricaulota bacterium | reverse complement strand
TCCCCATAGTCCCGCACCGACTCCAGGGCTAGTTCCCCGTACCGCTCGGCGGGCTCGGTCTTGTGAAATAGTTCCACCACCACCGTGGCCCCGGGGTAGAGGGGGGTGAACGCCCCCAGGGCCGCGGCGGCCCGCAACGCGAGATCGGACTGGTAAGGGGCGCCCACGAAGACGATGTCGAACCTGCTCCCCCGGCGGGCCAGGGTGCGAACGGCCTCCAGGGCGTCGGCCCGGATCACCCGGGCCCGCCCCTGATAGCCGAGGCGCCGCAGGTTCTCCCGGATGATGCGGATCGCCTTTGCAGAGGAGTCCACGAAGGTAGCGGCCCTGGCCCCTCGGGACAGGGCCTCCAGCCCCACCGCCCCGGTGCCGGCGAAAAGGTCCAAGAACTCCGCCCCCACCACCCGCTCCCCCAGGATGTCAAACAGGGAGGTGCGCACCCGGTCCCGCAGCGGGCGGATCCCTGCCCCGTGCCACTCCGCCAGTTTGTGGCCCCGCTTCTCCCCCCCGATGATCCTCACCTTGCGTTCCCCCCAGTTCCCGGTACGATCGGACCCGGTCCCGCGCAGGATATCCCAAACCGGCACCACTTTCCGCCTGCCTGCGTGGGGGCCGGAGACACGAGGATGCGATATGACGTAGCGATTGTGGGGGCTGGCCCGGCCGGGCTGTTCGCCGCCCTGGAGCTCGCCGACGCCGATCTCCGGGTGGTAGTACTGGAAAAGGGCCTCGCCCCCAAGGAGAGGAAGAGCATCACCTGTGGGGTGGGCGGCGCCGGTACCTTCTCCGACGGCAAGCTCAACTTGACCCCCAAGATCGGTGGGGACCCAGCGGCCATCGGCTGCAATCCCGGGGAGCTGGAGACCCTGATCCGGGAGGTGGACGACGCCTTCACCCGTTACGGGGCCCCGGAGAAGTACTCGGGCGAGGATCAACGGGCCCTCTCCTCCCTCAAGAAGAAGGCGGCCGAGGCCGGGATCGAGTTCATCGCCGGCAGGCAGCGCCACATCGGCACCCGCCGCATCCGGGAGGTCATCGACGCCATGTACCAGGACCTCCTCCGCCGGGGGACGGAGTTCCGCCTCGGGGCCGAAGTGAGGTCCATCGCCAAAGGGGACGGGGAATTCCGGATCGACCTTGGAGGGGAGGAGATCGCGGCTCGCTGCGTGATCGCCGCCCCGGGCCGGGTGGGGGCCTACTGGCTGCGGGAGGTGGCTCGAAACCTGGGGGTGGGGCCCGAGTTCGGCCCCTTGGACGTGGGCGTCCGCGTCGAGTTCCCGGCCGAGCTCTACGAGCCCATCGAGAAGGTCATGTACGACGCCAAGTTCCGCCTCCGCACCCGCACCTATGACGATATGGTGCGCACCTTCTGCACCAACCCCCGCGGGTTCGTGGTCAAGGAGGACTACCAGGAGTTCGTGCTGGTGAACGGCCACGCCGAGAACAAGAAGAAGACCGAGAACACCAACTTCGCGCTCCTGGTGCACATCGAGCTCACCGACCCGGTGGAGGACACCACCGAGTACGGCCGGGCGATCGCCAAATTGGCCACCACCATCGGCGGGGGGCGGCCCATCCTGCAGCGGCTGAAGGACCTAGAGCAGGGGCGGAGGTCCACGACCGAGCGGATCCGGCGGGTTCCCATCCAACCAACGCTTTCGGAGTTCACCCCGGGGGACATCTCCATGGCCCTGCCCCAACGGGTGGTGACAGACGTCTTGGAGGGGATCGAGCGCCTGGACCGGATCATGCCCGGCTTGGCCGCCGATGGAACCCTGATCTACGCCCCGGAGATCAAGTTCTACGACACCCGCTACCGGGTGAAGAAAGGGATGGAGACCGATCTCCCCGGTTTCTACGTGGCCGGGGACGCCTCGGGCCATTCCCGGGGGATCGTGTTCGCCGCCGTCACCGGGATTTTGGCTGCCCGCCATATCAAATCCGCGACGCGTAACGCGTGACGGGAAATGATCTACGGGGAAAGGGTGAGGGTGTGGGCGATCGAGCGGGAGGACATCCCCCGGTTCGTGCGCTGGTTCAACGATCCCGAGGTGCGAAAGTACCTGCTCCTGCATGAGCCCCTGTCCCCCGCTCAGGAGGAACGCTGGTTCGAGGAACATCTCTCCCGTAAGGGCGACATCATCCTGGCCCGCGCGAGGGGGACGCCTGGGTCCACATCGGCAACGTCGGCCTCCACCGGATCGACTGGAAGAACCGGGTAGCCACCCTGGGGATCGTGGTCGGAGAAAAGGAGTACTGGGGCCGGGGTTACGGCACCGAGGCGGTCAGGACCATGCTCCGCTACGCCTTCGGCGAGCTCGGCCTTAACCGGGTGGAACTGGAGACCTACTCCTTCAACCCCCGCGCCCAGCGCTGCTACGAGAAGGTGGGCTTCGTGCGCGAGGGCGTGCGGCGGGGGGCCCGGTACCGGGACGGCCGCTTCCACGACAGCATCACCATGGGCATCCTACGG
>JAJOKL010000123.1:0-4306 GCA_021129895.1 Candidatus Bipolaricaulota bacterium | reverse complement strand
GTGCGGCCGGACGGGGACGCCATCGGGTCGGTGGCCGCCCTCACCCTCATCCTGAGGAAGCTCGGCGCCCAGGCCGAAGGCTGTATTCCCGACCCCGTCCCCTGGTTCTATCGGGAGGTCTCCGGGACCAGAGTCCTCCGGACCGTGGAGGAGCTGCGGGGGAAGGAGTTCGACACCGTGGTGGTGCTCGACTCCTCCGACCTCGATCGGATCGGGGACGCGGTGGAGCTCTTCCCGGCGAGAACCCCCGACGTGGTCATCGATCATCACGTGACCAACAGCGGCTTCGGCCTCCTGAACCTGTGCGCCCCCGATTACGCGGCGGTGGCCCTGATCGTTCACGAGATCGGAAAGCGCCTGGTGGAGTACGATCGGGAACTGGCCGAGCTTCTGCTGCTGGGGATCGCCACCGACACGGGCTTCTTCAAGTACGAGAGCGTGGACGCCCAGGTGTTCGAGGCCGCGGCCGAGCTGGCGCGGTATGGGGCCCGCATCCAGCCCATCGCCTCGGCGGTGCTGGAGCACCGCACCCCGAACACCATCCGCCTCCTCACCGAAATGTTTCACACCCTGCACTTGGAGCTCGGGGGGAAGCTGGCTTACGCCTACGTGTCGGCGGGCATGCTGCGGCGCACCGGCTGCCGCGAGGAGGACACCGAAGGGTTCGTGGGGGAGCTACGGGCCATCCACGGGGTGGAGGTGGCGATCCTGTTCAGCGAATGGCCAGAGGGGGAGGTGCACGTGTCGCTGCGGTCCAAGAGCTACGCCGACGTGAGCCGGGTGGCGCTCCGGTTCGGGGGCGGCGGGCATCCCCGGGCCGCTGGCTGCACCCTCAAGGTGACGCGGCTAGAGGAGGCGATTTACCCGGTGGTGGCCGCGGCCCGCGGGCTCCTGGAAGAGGCTGGCTAAGCTCCGGGCTGCCAGCCCTGGCGGCGGAGAAGCCGGTACACGGTGGAAAGGGGAAACCCCATCACGTTGAAGAAATCGCCCTCGATTCGCTCCACGAACGCCCCGGCCCGCCCCTGGATCGCGTACGCCCCTGCTTTGTCCAGCACTTCCTCGCTTGCCAAATACCAATCGATTTCCTCCTCCGCCAGGGGGGAGAACTTCACCCGGGTGGAAACCAGGGCCGCCTCCTCTCCGGCAGGGCCCAACACGCACACCCCGGTGTACACCTCGTGCCACCTGCCGGAGAGGGCCAGGAGGAACTCCCGTGCTTGGGTGAGGTCGCGGGGCTTTCCGAAGTGTCTTCCGCCTAAGAAGACACCGGTATCGGCTCCGATCACGATGGCCCCCTGCCGCGGCACGGCCGCCGCTTTCCTCCGGGCCGCGATCAAAAGGTCCTGAGGGGCGGCCGGCTCCCCTTCGTCCACCTCCGGCACCACCACCTGGAAATCCCTCATCAGCAAGGCCAGGAGCTGGGCCCGGCGGGGGGAGCCCGAGGCGAGCACGATCCGTTGCGTTCCAGGAGCCTGGTTCGGATAATCGGCCGGCATGGACATCATTTTCAGCGACAGGTGCCTGGAATACCAGCGGATGGGTCATCCCGAAGGCCCGGCTCGAGTCAGGATCGCCAAGGAGTACCTGGAGCGGAAGGGTTTTTCCTTTCTCGAGCCGGCCCCGGCCAGTCGGGAGGAGCTCCTGTCCGTGCATGCGCTGGAGCTGGTGCGGCGGGTGGAGACGGGCGACTTCTTCGACCCCGACTGCCCTCCCTACCCGAACATCGGCTTTTATGCTCGGCTGTCCGCAGGCGGAGCCATCCTGGCGCAGAAGGTGCGGGGCTTCTCCCTGCTGCGCCCTCCTGGGCACCATGCCGGCCCTGACTTTTTGGGTGGTTTTTGCTACTTCAACAACATCGCCATCGCGGTGCGGCTCTCGGGCCTCAAGACCTTGATCGTGGACATCGATGGCCACCACGGAAACGGCACCCAGGCCATCTTCTTCGGGGACCCCCAGGTGACCTATGTATCGTTACACCGCATGTACAACTACCCCGGCACCGGCCAGGCGTCCCAAGGCAACTGTCTCAACTTCCCCCTCCCGCCTCGCTGTGGGAAACAACTTTACATCGAGACCCTGGAGCGGGCCCTGGAGGCAGCCGGGAGAGACTTCCAGCAACTCGCCATCTCGGCGGGCTTTGATACACATAAAGACGACCCCCTGGCCTCGTTGGGCCTGGAGGTCGACGCCTTCCACGATATCGGGTACATCCTCGGGGAGCTCCAGCTCCCCACGTTCGCCTTACTCGAGGGCGGTTACGTCCCGGAGATCATCGGGCCTTCCATTGAGGCCCTGATCACAGGCCTAGAAGAAGCAGGAGCAAAAACGGGACGATGAACCCGCCCGTGGCACACGGATCACAGGGGTCGCAGTCCGCGCATGCCACCTCGGGGCAGCAGTTGCTCCACCACGCACGGAGCCAACTGCAGAGGTCGCAACCGCAGGGTTGGGCTTCCGCCTCGGCGCAGGGCCCACACGGCTCCTCTTCCACCACCACCCCTTGGGCAGTGGCCTCCGCTTGAGCGACCGCCTGAGCCTCGGCACTGGCCTCCGCGGTGGCTTCAGCCTGGCTCATGTTCACCGCCATGGAAGCCATGACCAGATCCCCATAGTGGATCTCGAACGGCTGGGCGGGATCGATAGCCTCGCCCAAGACCACCACGGCGGCCACCGGGGCCATGGCTGGGATCACCCCGGACAGGAAATCCCCCTCGATGGGGACCACCAGCTCCGGCGCTAGGGTCACCACCGCCCCGGCCTGGGCAAACCAAATCGCTCCGGGATCGAAACTGGCCCCGCCCTCGGAGTACGCCCAGATCATCACCGCGTTTTGGCCCACATAAGGGGCGATGGCTTGGGCGATCTCAGGCCGGACGTTGGACTGCAGAGCCCGTTCGTTGATGTAGACGAACACGAGGAGGAACCTCTGCTCCCCCTGCTCCACCGTGAGCATGGACACGAGGTCCGCGTCCAAACCCGTTTGGGCCAGGATCTGCTCCAGGCTCTGAGCAGCCCCTCCGGCCACAAGCGCCAGCACCAAGGCTGCGGCCAACCCTAGGTAACGGGCCATGTTACAGACCGGTCCACCACGCCGCGAATACCCCGAGCCAGATGAACCAGAAGAACGCGAGCAGCCACCAACCACACCACACCATAGGACGCCACCTCCTTAGAGCTTTGGTTTCCTCGCTGCACTATACCACTCACATCTACACCTGACAAGTGCTGCACGTCACATCCGGCCCCACGCGCCGTTGCGAAGCGACAGGGGCCCTGGCTATAATGGCACACCATGCTGAAGAAACTTCTTGCCATCGCGGTTTTCCTCCCCCTGGCTCTGGGGGCGAGTGCAACGCCCCTGCGGATCTCCCTGCCCCCGCTCATGGGGGCGGTGCCGGTGGCCCTGGCGGCGAATTGGAACCTGTTTTCAGAGCAAGGGGTGGAGGTATCCCTGGTGCCACTCGCTAGCCAGCGAGACCGGATGTCGGCCTTTCGAGCCGGACAGCTGGACGGGCTAGTCACCGATCTCACCTCCGCCCTCATGCTGGCGGCCATGCTCCCCGGGGAGGTGGTGCTCTTGGGCACCGCCTACTACCCGGTGGACCAAAGTCGCCCCCATGTGGCCCTCATCACTCAGGCCCATTCCGGAATAGAGGAGCTAGCTCAACTCACCGCCCAAACTCACCTCAAGCTAGCCCTTCCGCGACAGTCGGACCTGGAATTCGCCTTGGACACCCTACTTGCTTCCCAGGGACTCACGCCCCCCACCCGGGCTTACGTCGGCCAAGACAACCTGCTGACGAACGCTACCTTCGTGCTCATGGGGATGGTGGAGGCCGGAGTGTTCCCCCAGCCCTACGTAGACTTCCTCCTCCACTATGAGCACGAGGGGAAGCCTGAGTTGGTGGTGCTGTCTTGGTTCCCAGACGTCCCCAAGCCTCCCAGTGTGATCGTGTTCCGCCGCTCGGTGGTGGAGGAAAGGGGCCAGGAGATAGCCGGCTTCCAGCTGGCATTGGAGCTGGCGGTAGAAAGGATCAACACCGCCACCCATGAGGAGCTGTTGGACATAGGTTGGCAGCTGGCGGTGGAGCTGTTCTTCCCCGGCTTGGTGTGGGAGGAGCTTAAGCCTGCGGTCCAAGCTCGGCTCCGGGCAGCCATCGAGACTATAGGCATCCCCGTTTTCCCCTCCCCGGGACCAGTCCCCCAGGACATCTTTCAGCAGGTGCTCTCTTGGGCGGATGAGAAGGGGTATCTGGTGAACGAGGTCAGCTACCAAGAGGTGACGGCTGCCCTGCCATGATCGAGG
>JAJOKL010000110.1 GCA_021129895.1 Candidatus Bipolaricaulota bacterium | reverse complement strand
CTGTTCGGGATCCGGGAGCGGGGGTTCTACACGTTGCCCTCCGAGGAGATGCGGGAACCTCCTGAAGTTTCCTTCGCCCGATGAAGAGGATTCTTCCACTCGCGGTTCTACTGCTCGCCCTCCCCGCGTTCGGGGAGCGGATCCAGGATTACCTGGTCCAGATAGCCATCGAGCCCACTGGCTACGTGGTGGTCACCGAGGAGCTGCGGGTGACCTTCGACCTACCCCGCCACGGCATCTATCGCCGCATCCCCTATTCCTACACCCTGCCCACCGGGGAGGTCTACAAACTGCGGATCTGGGTGGAGGAGGTGTTGGCGGCCGGGGCGCCGGTGCCGGTTAAGGAGTACCGGGAGGGTGGGTACCTGGTGCTGCGGATCGGGGACCCGGCCCGGCTGGTGCAGGGGCAGGTGGTGTACACCATCCGCTACCGGGTGGCCCGGGCCCTGCGGACCTACGGCGATGAGGTGGAGCTCTTCTGGAATGCCATCGGCACCGAATGGGAGCTTCCCATCTCCCGGGCCGAGGTGACTGTGATCCTGCCCCCTGACGTGCCAGAGGGAGAAGTGGGGGTGGTGGGCTATCAGGGTGGATGGGGGAGCAGGACCCCCTTCGAACTCACGCCCTCCCCCCAGGGGCTCACCGGGCAGGCGGAGGGGCTCGCGCCCGGGGAGGGCGTCACCCTGGCGGTTAGGTTTCCCGCCCGCTACGTGCGCCTTCCCGGGATCGGCACATCCATCCTGTGGTCCCTGCAGGACAACCTGTACGCCGGGATCCCGTTTCTGGTCTTGATCGGGATGTTCGTCCTGTGGTGGAAGCGGGGGCGGGACCCCAAGCCGGGCACCATCGCGCCCATGTTCAGCCCGCCCGAGGACGTCGGCCCCGCGGAGGCCGGGGTGCTCATCGACGACCGATTCGATCCCCGGGACCTGTCTGCCGGCATCGTGGGCCTGGCCGGCAAGGGCCACCTGGTGATCCACGAGCTCTGGGAGGACGAGCGGGGAAAGGCCCCGGACGACTTCGAACTTGAGAGAACGGACTCCCGGGCTCCCTTGACCCGGTTCGAGGAGGCCCTCCTTGAGGCGCTGTTCTCCACCGGGGAGCGGGTGCGACTCTCCCAGCTCAAGTACAAGTTCTACGAAAAGCTCCAGGGGCTGGGAGCACAGCTCTACATGGATCTCACCGAGAAGGGCTTCTTCGCTGGAAACCCGGATCGGGTGCGGTCCCTTTACCGCGGCTTGGGCATAGGGATAGCCGCCTTCGGGATCGCCATGGGGGTGTTGGCTCAGTCCCTGTACTTGGGGGCGGCGCTTGCCGCCTCGGGACTGATAGCGCTGCTTTTCGCGCCCATCATGCCCAGGAAGACCGGGAAGGGCATCCGGGTGCTGCGGGACATCCTGGGGCTTGAGGAGTACATCCGCCGGGCGGAGGTGGAGCGGGTGGAGTTCGCCGCGGCGGAGAAACACTTCGAGGAGCTTCTCCCCTACGCCATGGCCTTCGGCCTCACCGAGGTATGGACGCGGGCGTTCGAGGGACTGCTTACCCGTCCGCCGAACTGGTACGATGGGCGCTTCCCCACGTTCGCACCCTATTACCTGGGGTGGCGGTTGTCCGCCTTTCACTACGCGGCCCGCACGGCGGCTACCACCGCCCCCCGGTCGAGCCGCGGCTGGAGCGGGGGTTCGGGGTTCGGCGGCGGGGGGTTCTCCGGTGGGGGCATGGGCGGCGGGGGCGGAGGTACCTGGTAGGTCATGGCCACCGTGCTACTGGCCGTTGGAGCGGCTTTGGTGGTGGGCCTGTGGTATCTATGGCGGGCCTCGTCCCGCCTGCGCCGGCTCCACGCCGGCTTGGAGCGGGCGTGGGGGGAGACGGAACGGGCGCTGGAGGCGAGAGACAAGGCCCTGCAGGGGTTCCTCTCCTCCCTCTCCTCTCTAGGCCTCGTCCCCCAGGGCAGGCGGGCGCTGGAGGAGGCCCTGCAGGGGTTGGGCCGGGCCCGGGGGGAGGGCCCCCGGGCGATCGCCGAGGCGGACGAACGGCTCAAGCTGGCCCTGCGGGCGGTGTACGGGGGCCTTCCCCGTCAGCGCCCCCCGGCCCTGCGGGAAGCCCAGAACCTCCTGGCCGAGGCAGAGGACGAGCTGGATCTGGCGCGCCGCCGGTACAACGAGCTGGTGGTGGACTGGAACATGCTGTTTTGCCGCCGCACCTATCGCCGGCTGGCCACTCGGTTGGGCCTTCCGCCCCGGGAGCCGTATCTCCTTCCCGGGGAGGAAGTGGAGTTCGCCCGCAGGCGGGGACCTCCCTTTTAGAGGGAAGCAAGCGGCCCGGCTAGCGACCGCCGTACCTCCCCGAGATCGTGGAGGAAAAACGGATACTCGCGCCCGGGCAGCCGTTTCCTTTCCGATGGTTCGGGGAGGAGGAAGGTGCCGGTGAGCCACCCCCAGGGAGGGGGCTCGATGCGGAAGACCTCCCGGAACAGGAGGTCCACCCCGGGTTCATAGCGGGCTCCACCCACGCCATGCAGGAAGAAATCGCACACCACCGTCCTCAGGTAGAAGGTGAGGGTTAGGGCCCGGGGGAGATGGACCTCACCTTGGGCACGAGCCGCACGGCGCTTTCCTCCTTCCAAGCGCCAGAAGGGGAGCTCCCCCGGCGCCAGGGGGGAGACGCCGGCGCGGTCCGCCGCCCGCCGGTACGCCTCCAGGAACACCCCCCTGCGGGAGAGCAGTAGTTCCACGAATGCGTGGAACGAACGGGTTGCGGAAAGCTCTGTCACCGGGATGACCCGCACCCCCGAGCCCCCGACCAGGCGGGCGATGGCCTCCTCCCACCACCCGGCCCAATTGCCCCCGGGCCGGGGAAGGCGGCCCCAGGCCTGGGCCGCCCGCTCCAGGATCGCTTTGTTCTCCAGGGTGGCAAGCCGGTTTCTCACCCTCTCCCAGGCCCGTGCGAGCCGGGCCCCCGAAGGGACAGGGAGGGCGGCCAAGATCCGCCGGTCCTCGTTCCTCTCCAGCACCAAGCGATGGAAGGTGTAGGCGCGCCGGCGCAAGGGGATCGCAAGCTCCACCGCCGGCGGGGCATCGGAGTCAACCGAGATCCAGACCCCCTCCACCTCCGGCGGCAGGGCGGAAAGGAACAGCTGCCGCAGCAGGATCCCGGGGTGGACCGGGAGCGGTTGGTGGCCGGCGGCCACCACCGGGCGGGCCAGGGGAAGTCCCAGCTCTCGGCGCCCTTCCTCCCGCAGCCGGTCAAGCTCGGGGTGACTTCGACGCCAGGCGGCCCAGGCCTGCTCGAGCAACCCCCCCTCCCCCCAACCCCAGGCCACCTGCCCGTGCTCGCGGGGGATCCACGCCCTCACCGGGGAAGGAGTTGCACCGGGTCCCAGATGGGCAGCTCTTCCGGGGAGAAGATGGGCTCCCCGTATGCCACCCCGATCTTGGCCCCGTAGAACTTGGCGGCGGTGGTGAGCCGGTCCACCAGTAGATCTCGACGCCAACCGAACTGGGTCTGGTAGCAAAGCACAGCCCGAAGCTTCACCTCGAACGTTTGGGAGATGTCCACGATGGCGGCGGGAAGAAGAACCCGTCGCAGGTGGCTGGTGGCGTACTGGAACAGGAGCGGCGGGTAGTAAGGCTCGCCCGCCATGTCGGTCTTGGAAAGCTTGGCGTAGAAGCGGGCATGCCGGGCGATCTGGGCGGCCGCGATGTGATCGGGGTGCTGATCCTGGCCCAACAGGGCGAACACCGCCCGCGGGCGGAGGGTGCGATACACCTCGGCCAAAGCGGTGCGGGCCTCCACTGTGTCCACCAGGTACCGATTGGGGAGCCCTAGGATCACGCGCTCACACGCCCCCAGGAGCTCGGCCGCCCGCTGGGCCTCCTCCCTGCGGGTAGCGGGGTCCCCATACGGGGTGGGCTCACCATCGGTGAGGTCCACGATGCCCACCTTGAGCCCGCTTGCCGTAAGGCGGGCAATCGTTCCGCCCAAGCCGATCTCCGCGTCGTCCGGATGGGCGGCTACGACGAGCACGTCCAGCGCAGCGCCCTGGCGGCCGCCTCCAGGTACACGGCCAGCCTCTCCCGAGCCGGGCAACGTCCCACCCCCTTTTCGAAGTCGTAATAGATGAGCGGCACCGGGATTTCCTCCACCTTGAGCCCCACATGGGCCGCCTTGATCCACAGTTCCATGGGAAAGGCGTAGCCCTGCTCCCGCAGGGCCAGTTTCCGCAGTGCCGCCAGCCGATAGGCCTTGAACCCGCAGAAGGCATCGGTGAGGGGATAGCCGGTGAGTTCCCGCAGCAGGGCGGTGATGGCCCGGTTGACCCAGCGCCGGTCCGCCGGGGACGGGCCCTGCGCGAGCCGGGGGTCCAAATAGCGGGAGCCGGAAACGATATCCGCCTCCGCCACCTCGATGCGGTCCAAGAACTTGGGCAGGAAGGCGGGCTCGTGCTGGCCATCGGCATCCATGGTGATGACCCACTCGTAGCCCTGCCCTTCGGCCCAGGCGAACCCGGAAAGGAGCGCCGCCCCATAGCCGCGGTTGACCGGATGCCGCACCAGCTCTACCCCTTCCCGCTTCGCGATGTCCGGGGTGGCGTCGGTGGAACCATCGTCCACCACCAGCACCTCCCCCGGCCACACCGCCCGCACTGCAGCCAACACCTGGGGCAGGGAAGCCGCCTCGTTGTACACCGGAATCACCAGCAGCACCTTCGGCATGGTCCCATGATACCCAAAGCCCTCCACTCCAAGATTCTAGGGCGGGAGATCCGTTTCTTGACTGAAGGGGAAGCAAGCATGCTATATTGGCCCGAAGGGACTCATCCAAGGAGCGTGAAGAAGTGTGTAGCGGTTGTAGTCGTGGGGCTTCTCTTGGGCCTAGGGGCGGTGGCTCAGGAGGTTTACATCGTGGCCTCGGATATCCCCTGGGCGCCCTTCGAGATGGTGAACGAGGCCGGGGAGTTCCTGGGATTTGACCTGGATCTGATGCGGGCCATCGCCCATGTGGCGGGCTTCCAGATCGAGATCAAAAACATCGCCTTCGACGCCATCATCGAGAACGTGCGCACCGGGCGGGCGGACATCGGCGCCTCCGGGTTCACCATCACCGCCGAGCGGGATCGGGTGGTGGACTTCTCCATCCCGTATTTCCTGTCCAACCAGGCGGTGCTTGTCCGCAAGGACTCCGGGCTGAACATCGTCACCGCCCTGGCCGGGGACCTGACGGGCTACATCCAGTGCATGAAGGCGGAGCTGGGGCTGTGACCGGTCGGGTGAGCCAGTACCACTGGTAGATGTGCGAGAGGGTCCCTCCCAGCGCGGAGGGACCTTCCTCGTATACGGAGGAAGCCGGGATGGAGTTCTTCCTCAAGCTGGGACAAGTGGGGCAGCACCTCCCCGCGCTCATGCGGGCCTCGGTGGTGAACCTGGAGCTGCTGGGGGCCCTGCTTGTCATCGGTTTTCTGATCGGCACTGTGGTCGCTTTGCTCCAGGTATATGGGGGGAGACTATTGGCCACGGGGGCATACGTTTACGAGTGGATCTTCCGCAGCATCCCGGCCTTGGTCCTCCTGTTCCTGTTATACTACGGCCCTTCCCATTTCGGCTTGGATGTCCAAGCGTTCCTGGCGGCTTCTTTGGCCTTGGGATTCCGGTCCTCGGCTTACCAATCGCAGATCTTCCGGGGGGCCATCCAGGCAATCCCCACCGGGCAGATGGTGGCCGCCCGGGCGTTGGGGATGTCCAAACTCCAGGCCATCCGCCACGTGATCTTGCCCCAAGCGTTTCGCCTCGCCATCCCCGGCTGGTCCAACGAGTACTCCTCGGTGCTCAAGGACACCACCCTGGCCTACGCGGTGACCCTTAACGAGATCATGCGCTATGCCAGGATCATCATGGACCGCCGGTACGATCTGGCCATGGCCACCTTCATCGTGGTGGCGTTGGTGTTCTTGGTGTTCACCTATTCCGGGAACGCCCTGCTCGGGCTGGTGGAGCGGAGGTTCCGGATCCCGGGCCTCCAGATGCCCGGGGCCTCAAGGGCAGCCCGATGAGAGAGGAAGCCATGGAAGCACTGCTTTTGGTGGAGGACATCCACAAGCGATACGGGAAGGAGGAGGTGCTGAAGGGGGTCTCCTTCCAGCTCCGGAAGGGGGAGACCAAGGTCATCATCGGGCCCTCCGGGACCGGAAAGTCCACGTTGCTTAGGTGCATCAACCGGCTCACCGAGCCGGACCGGGGCCGGGTGTGGCTGGAGGGGGTGGAGGTCACCTCTCGCAAGGTGGATATCAACCGGATCCGGGCTCAGATCGGGTTCGTGTTCCAGGACTTCAACCTGTTCACCCACCTCACCGCCCTGGACAACGTGCGGCTGGGGCCGATGCGGGTGCTGGGGATGCGGAAGGAGGAGGCCACCAAACTCGCCCAAGAGGAGCTGGCCCGGGTGGGCCTGGAGGGCAAGGCCAACGCCTTCCCGCCCAACTCTCAGGGGGCCAACAGCAGCGGGTATCCATCGCCCGGGCGCTGGCCATGAACCCCAAGTTGATCCTGTTCGACGAGCCCACCAGCGCCCTGGATCCCGAGCTCATCGGCGAGGTGCTGGAGGTCATGATCCAGCTAGCAAAAGACGGGATGACCATGATCGTGGTGACCCACGAGATGGGCTTCGCCCGCTCGGTGGCCGACGAGATTATCTTCATGGAGAAGGGCGTCATCGTGGAGCAAGGCCCGCCGGCCCAGCTCTTCTCCGCTCCCCAACACCCCCGCACCGCCGAGTTTCTCAGCAAGATCACCGAGCTTTACGGAGGGACGGAGGGATGACCGGGTTCTACTTCGAGTGGTCGTTCCTGCCCAAACTGGCCCAGGGGCTGCTCCTCACGGTGGAGATCACCGCCGCCTGCATCGCCTTCGGGTTCGTGCTCGGGGTACTGCTGGCGCTGGGGCGGGTGTACGGGGGACGGCTGGTTTCCGTCCCGTGCGGGATCTACATCCACTTCTTTCGGGGCACGCCCCTATTGACCCAGCTGTTCATCGTCTACTTCGGCCTCCCCAACTGGGGGATTCATCTGTCCGCCTTCCTGAGCGGGGTGTTGGCCCTGGGGCTCAACACCGCCGCCTACCAGGCGGAGTATTTCCGGGGGGCCATCCAGGCGGTGAAGCGGGGCCAGATGATGGCCGCCCGGTCCCTAGGGTTGTCCCGGATTCAGGCCATCCGGCACGTGATCCTGCCCCAGGCGTTCCGCATCGTGATCCCCTCCTGGTCCAACGAGCTGATCCTGATGCTTAAGTATTCCTCGATCGTGTATTCGATCGCGCTGCTGGATTTGATGGGGATGGGAAAGCGCATCGCCGCCCGCAACTTTAACTACTTCGAGGTGTTCGTGGTGGTGGCCTTGTTTTACCTGGTGCTTGTTTTGGGGCTCTCCCAGTCCCTGCGGTGGCTGGAGCGCCGGGTGCGGGTGCCCGGCCTGGGGGCCCCGGGCCTGCGCTAGGGCCCCTCGTCGCAGGCGCGGCTGAGTTCCGGGGTATCCCGCGTGCCCTCCCAGGCGAGCCACGTCAGCAATGCCCTCGCCTCATCCAGGGCGCGGTCCGCCAACGGTTCGGGGATGAGGCCTTCTTCCACCTTGCGCCGCAGGGTCCCCTCGTCCACCACCGCCACCCCGCCGTCGGGATGCCGCACCACGTCCACCTCCAGGTCGAGGTACCGCACGCCGTCGGGGTAGAGCTCGGGCGGGGTGTGGATGTTGTAAATCTCGCCGATGGGGGTCCCGTCGGCCCGGAAGTACGTGCGTCGCCCCCACCATCGGTTCTCGTAGAGCTCCACCTCCCCGTGGTCCCCCTCCTCCTTGAGGGCCTCCAGGGAATCGTAGGTCCCCCCGGGCCGGAACCTCCGCTCGAGCACCAGCACCTCCCCGGGGACGAACCGGGAGACCACCCCCCTCCAGGTGAACCCGCCCCCGGCCTTGGCGTGGCGGACCTCCACCTCCTTCCCCGGGGAGTAGTGCCGGTACACCAACTCTTCCACGAGCCTCGCCGCCGCCTCCGGGAACTCCGCTGGATCCGCCGTCCCCTCGACCTCGTCCACCCGGGCGGAGTCGATGGCCTTGAGGTAATGATGTCCCGGAAGCGTGGGCACGTACTTCGCACGGATCCTGTCGAGGTGCTCCTTCACCGGCCTCGGGAACTCGGAGAGGTACCGCGCCTTCGCCACAAGCAACGCCGCGAAGGGGTTTCTCCCGCCCTTGGGCCGCTTGACCTCCAGGGGGACGAAGACGGCGTAGGGGA
>JAJOKL010000042.1 GCA_021129895.1 Candidatus Bipolaricaulota bacterium | reverse complement strand
GGACAGGCGCCCGATCCGCCGGAGCTGTGCTGGGCGCTCCTCGTGCCACAAGATAAGTCCCAAACCAGCTTCCCTGACCTCGTTCATCAGCGTGCGGCTCACCTTGCCCACAGGATCGGAAAGCCGCTCCCAACACAGGTGCAGATAGTCCACCCCGGCCCCGACCGCCCTTTCCACCGGGGCGTCCAGATCTCGTACTAGAAGGGAGGTGGAAACATGGGGAGCCTCGGCGGCCAGTTGGGCTAAGGTCCCGGGGTCCCGAGAGCCTACGATCACCCCCTCCAACCCCCGCACTGCTCGGGCCACCCCTGGGGCAGCGACTGGGTCTTTGACCTCGAGGTAGACCTGGGTCCGGCCTCGCAGCAGATCCAGCGCCTCCTCCAAAAGCAGCAATGGTTCCCCGTTGCTGAGCCTAATCGTCGACAGGTCCTCCCAATTGAATCGGGAGACGAGGCCCTGGCCGGTGGTGGTACGGTTCAGTGTGGGGTCATGGAGGACGAGGAGCTTTCCATCTCGGGTGGCGCGGACATCGATTTCCACCCGATCCGCCCCCTGGCGCCAGGCCAGCTCCAAGGCCTGGCGCGAGTTTTCAAGCACGTAACCCGATGCGCCGCGATGTGCGATGATCTCCATCCGGGCTCCTGCAAACGGTTGTAAGTACTATAGCACGACTGCCCGGGTGGTGTCAAGTTCAGCCGGACGGGGCGGGGGCGGTGGTACGCCTGACCACCAGCTTGGGGGTGAGCAGCCGATACAGCCGCCGCGGCCCCCCCTCCAATACCGACAGCAGCCACTCCGCCGCGATCTTGCCCATCTCAAAGGAGGGCTGGGCCACGGTGGTGAGCTCGATCCGCGGCAGGCCAGCGTAGGAGATGTCGTCGTAGCCCAGCACCGACAGGTCCTCCGGCACCCGCAGGCCCAGCTCGTCGGCCGCCTGCAGCACCCCCAGCGCCACCACATCGTTGGCAGCGAACACCGCGCTGGGCCGGACTTTGCGCCGAAGCAGCTCCTTGCCCGCCCGGTAGCCTGCCCGCTGGGTGAAATCGGAGAACGAAATCCACTCCTCCCGCACTGGAATCCCGTGCTCTGTGAGCACCGCCTCGAAAGCAGCCAGGCGATCGAGTGAGGACTGCACATCCGCAGGACCACCGATGAATCCGATCCGTCGGTGTCCCAGCTCCACCAGGTGTTCCACCGCCAGCCTCCCCCCCAGCCGGTCGTCCACCCCTACATAGGGAGCCGGTACCAGCTGACACGCTCGCGATACCAGCACGAACGGGGTTTTGGAGCGGGCCAGGGCCTTGAGATAAGGATCCTCGGCGGTCACGCTGGTCAGGATCAGCCCGTCCACCCGCTTCCGCCTCAGGAGGCGGATGTAGCTCCGCTCCCGGTCGGGATCCTCCTCGGTGTTGCACAGGATCACCCCGTAGCCCCGGGCATGGGCCACCTCCCCCACCCCCCGGGTGACTTCGGCGAAGAAGGGGTTGGTGATGTCGGGGATGACCAGCCCGATGGCCCCGGAGGCCCCCTTCACCAGCCCCCGGGCCAGCTCGTTCCGCTCGTAGCCCAGCTCCTGGGCGATCCTGCGGATGCGAGCCTTGGTCTCCTCCCGGATCAGGGGGGAGTCGTTCAGGGCTCGGGACACTGTAGCCGGGGATACCCCCGCCACCCGGGCCACGTCCTTTATGGTGACCATACCAACCTTTTACCGTGCAACGCCGGCTTGTGCAAACGGTATCCATTGAGCCTGCTGCGGGGCTTTCCTCAGGGTTAAGTCCACCTCCCTCAGGCAGGCGCAAGGCGATCGACGTAAGGAGCCTGACTTCCGCAACAGGCTCCGTTGCCTCTCACCTCGGTGGTGGTGTATAAACTGGGCGGAGGTGGAATATGCCGCACATCGAACTGAGGCCGGGCATCCACTGGGTGGGGGTGAACGATCGGGTCACCGACCTGTTCGAGGGCCTGTGGCCCCTGCCGAGCGGGGTGAGCTACAACGCGTACCTGGTGGTGGGGAAGAAGGCGGCCCTGATCGACGGGGTCAAGGCCCCGTTCGCCGAGGAACTCCTGGAAAACATCTCCCAGGTGCTGGATCCCGCGGAGCTGGATTACCTGGTGGTGAACCACATGGAGCCGGATCACTCCGGGGCGCTGCCGCTCCTTAGGCGCCTGGCACCCAAAGCGGAGGTCCTGGCCACCCCGGCCGCCCTACCCATGCTGGCCCGCTTCTACGGGATCACCGCGGGCGTGCGAGGGGTGGAGGACGGGGAGACCTTGGACCTCGGGGGCAAAGTTCTGAAGTTCTTTCACATCCCGTTCGTCCACTGGCCGGAGACCATGGCCACCTACGAGGAGACGGAGCGGGTGCTGTTCCCCTGCGACGCCTTCGGGGGCTTCCGTGCCCTGGACGGGGTGCTTTACGACGACCAGGTGGACGTGAGGGAGTACGAGGACGAGATACTACGGTATTTCTCCAACATCGTGGGCATGCACACCCGCCCGGTGCTCAAGGCGATCGACAAGCTAGCCGGGCTCCCGATTGAGGTCATCGCCCCCTCCCACGGGCTCATCTGGCGGAAGGACCCGGGACACATCGTTGAGCTCTACTCCCGCTGGGCGCGAATGGAGGGCCGGCCCGAGGCGACCCTGATCTATGGCTCCATGTACGGGCACACCCGCCTTATGGCCGAGGCGGTGGCCCGGGGGGTGCGGGCCGCCGGGGCCGCGGTGCGAGTGCTGGACGCGTCCCGGGTCCACGTGAGCTACCTCATCCGGGAGGCGTGGAAGAGGAAGGGGTTGATCATCGGGGCCCCCACTTACGACGGCGGCATCTTCCCCCCTTTGGAGCGGCTCCTGAGGATGCTGGAGCGCAAGCGGCTGAAGGGGCGGGTGGTGGGGGTGTTCGGGTCTTACGCCTGGCACGGCGGGGCGGTGAGGAAGCTTGTGGAGCAGGCGGAAAAGCTGGGCTGGCAGGTGGTAGGGGAGGCCGGCTTCCAAGGGGCCCCCACCCCGGAGGACCTGGCCGCCGGAGAGGCCCTGGGCCGGGAGGTGGCCCGCCATGTCCGAGAGGGTTAAGGTGGACTATCGAGGGCTGCTGCAGGAGATCCAGGAGGCCCTGGTCGGGGAGGAACCATTGGAGGGGACCGTTGAGGTGCTGGCCGAGGTGCCGCATTACACCTGGGTGGGGATCTACTTCTTGCGGGGGGAGGAGCTGGTGTTGGGGCCGTGGCGGGGGCCAGCGCCCACCCAGCACGTGCGCATTCCCTTGGGGGTGGGGATCTGCGGCGCGGCGGCGAGGAGCGGCAAAACCGAGATCGTGGACGACGTGACCTCCGACCCCCGGTACCTGGCCTGTTTCCCTTCCACCCGGGCCGAGATCGTGGTCCCTATCGTGGCCGAAGGGCGGGTGCTGGGGGAGATCGACATCGACTCCGACCTCCCCGCTGCGTTCACTGAGGAAGACCGGAAGTTCCTGGAGGAGGTGGCGCGGCTGCTGGCCCCGAGGTTAAAGGAGGCGGGATGAACTGGCGCAGGAAGGTGGAGCGGGAGTACCTGGAGGCGGACCGGGAGTTCGTCGAGTCGGTGCTGCCGGTGGGGACGGTGAACCTGCCCTCGTTCGGGCTGATCGCCGATGCCACCCTGTATCTACTGGTGGAGGAGGCGGGGGAGGTGCACATCCGGCCGGAGACGGCCTCCCTGAAGGAGATCGTGGCCTCGCTTTCCAAGGGGGGCACGGCGGTGAGCGCCAAGGACGCCCTGGCAGCCGTGGAGCGGTTTGCCCAGCTATGGGAGGAGAAGATCCGGGCCCGGGGCAAGTGGGATGAGCTTGTGGCGGAAGCGCGAGCCGCCAGTGAGATCTCCCCTCCCCCACAACGGAAACGCCGGCCGTTCTGGCGCCGGGCCTAAGATGCCCCGGATCTCGCTGCGCCGGCTGGTCAAGCGGTTCGGCCGCCAGCTTGTGATCTCCGAGCTCTCGGCGGAGATCGAGGACGGGGAGCTGTTCGTGGTGGTGGGGCCCACGGGCTGCGGCAAGACCACCCTGCTGCGGCTGGTGGCCGGCCTCATCAAGCCTGACGGGGGGGAGATCCTGTTCAACGGGGAGCGGGTGAACGAGCTTCCTCCCAGCGAGCGGGGGGTGCGCATGGTGTTCCAGGGCCATGACTACGCGCTGCTGCCGCACCTTCCCGTGTACCGGGCCCGGGGCTGGTCCAACCTCTCGTTCCCCCTGCGCTTGCGGGGGCGGACCTGGGAGGCGATCAGGGACCGGGTGGGCAAGGTGACGGCCAGGATGGGGATCCGGCGGGAGCTGTTCCCCCGGCGGCCCGGCGCCCTCTCCGAGGGGCAGAAACAGCGGGTGGCGGTGGGGAAGGCACTGATGCTTCCGCCGAAGGTGCTGCTTTTGGACGAGCCCCTGGCCCACCTGGATCCCCCCGCGCGAGCCAAGGCCCGGGAGGAAGTGCGCCGATTGCACGAGGAGCTGGGCGCTACCACCGTGTACGTGACCCACGACCTAGCCGAGGCGTTCCTCCTCGCCGATCGGGTAGCGGTGATGGGGGAAGGGCGGTTCGTGCAGGTGGGAACACCCCGAGAGATCAAGGGGCGGCCCGCCAATGCGTTTGTCCGCGAGTTCGTGGAGAGCTACCGCCAGGCCCTCCGCCGCGCCTTCTCAAGTTGACCCCTCACTCGTTGTGCGGGATCTTGAGGGTGCTGCCGCCGATGAACTCCCGCACCAGGTGGTCCCCGGGGATCAGGGAGTGGTCCTGGGTCTCCCAGATGGTGAGCCCGGCGATGCCCTCCAGCAGGGCCGAGATGCGCCGGTAGCGGATGCGGGCGTCCAGGAACGAGGCGTAGGGGGCCAGCTCCTCCGGATGGGGCCAGATCCCATCCGGCAGGAAATACGGCTTCAGAACCGGAAGATCGAACGGCATCCCCCCGTTCACCAGGTGGTCGGCCAGGCCCATCAAGGGGATGATGGAGAACAGCTCCCCGGCCCGCACGTAGTGCCAATGCAGCAGGGTCTGAAGCGGAGGGTGGTTGCGGTGCTGGGCGTCCCTGAGCATCCGCCTGAGCAGCCGCACGTCGGTGAACTGGGTCAGCCTCCCCGCGGTCCCATCCCCCTCGTACAGCATGTTGGCCGCCTCGATGTACAGGCGGAACATGGCCTCCTTGGGGATGCCGGCGGTGAGGGGCGGGTAAAAACCGTGCAGGCAATCCAGGAGCAGTATCTGGTCCTTCCGCAGCCGCACGGGCTTGGTGCCCACGTGCGTCCCCTCCTTGAAGCTGTAGACGGGCTTCTCGATGGTCTCCCCGGCAAGAAGAGCCTTCAGGTGCCGGTTGATGGTCTGGATGTCCAAGGCCTCCGGGGTCTCGAAGTTGCGGTCGTTCAGCCAGTCGGTGGGGTGCTCCACCACCGGCCAGAAGTAATCGTCCAAGTTCAACATCAGGAACGACAGGCCCTCCCTCTCCAGGCGCTGGGTGAGCTTCACCGTGGTGGTGGTCTTTCCCGAGGAGGAGGGGCCGGAGATCCAGATCATCCTGAGCTCGTCCCCGGCCTCGATGCGCGAGAGCACCTTCCTCGCCGCCTCATCCAACGACCGCTCGTAGACCTCGGTGGCGGCCTCCACTAGCTGGGGGAGCTTCCCCGCCCGTACGATCTCGTTTAGGCCCTCCACGGTGTGGCAGCCGTGGGCCCGATTCCAGGCCAGGATCTCCTCGTGGAAGGGGGTGGGATAGCCGTTCCCCACGAACTGGTCCATGGTCAGGGCCCCGGCCCGCACCCAGTACTTGCCCCAGCGCCAGCACTCGTAGGCGTCGGCCACGGTGACGAACCCGAAGCTCCTAAGCACGTGGATCACCGTATCCTGGATCTCCTCGATGGTGGGGGGGAAGTTGGCGATCCAGTGGCGAGGATCGTGGTTCAGGGTGGCCACCACGATGTCGGACAGGAACTCCGCCAGGTGCTCGTCGTCCCCAGTGGCCTGAAACAGCCGGTCGTTCACCCCGGGAAGGTAATCCAGGGCGAACCCGCCCACCGACCGGGCCGCCCGCAGGATGGCGTGGACGATCCGCCCCTGGTCGAAGGGGACCAGGGACCGATCGCGCTTTTGCACCTTTCTGATCCTGTTCTGAACGGCCACAAAACCATTATAGCAACCCAAGGCCGACAAAACCCCCCTACCGAAGCGTGGAACCCGGTTTAGAATGGGGCGATGCAGGGGGGGATCCCGCGGGGGACGACGAGTCCTGCCGCCGAGGGTGCACATCGCCCCCCCAACCAGGCCTCGGAAACCGAAAGGAGGAAGGTTGACGGAGCTTAAGGAACGGGTGTGGGGAAGGATCGACGAGCTGACGGACGAGCTGTGGGACCTGGCGATGAGGATCCACGAGAACCCGGAACTGGCCTTTCAGGAACATCAAGCAGCGAAGTGGCTCTCCGAGGCCCTGAAATCCGAGGGCTTTTCCGTGCAGCTCCCCTACGGGGGGCTCGAGACCGCGTTCCGGGCCGAGCACCCGGCGGGAAAACCGGGGCCGACGATCGCCATCCTGGCGGAGTACGACGCCCTGCCCGAGCTGGGGCATGCCTGCGGGCACAACCTGATCGCGGCCATCGCCGTGGGGGCGGCATTGGGCTTGGCCCCGTTCAAGTCCGAGCTCCCAGGGAGGCTGGTGGTGCTGGGCACCCCGGCGGAGGAAGGTGGAGCCGGGAAGATCCTGCTCATCCGGGCCGGCGCCTTCCGGGACGTGGACCTGGCCCTGATGGTCCACCCCTCGGACCAGACCCTGGTGGAGCGGGGGTCGCTTGCCGTCACCGAGGTGGTGATCGAGTTCAAAGGCAAGGCGGCCCACGCCTCCTCGGAGCCCGAGCGGGGGATAAACGCCCTGGACGCGGTGATCCAGACCTTCGTCTCCCTCAACGCCCTCAGGCAGCACATCCGGGACGGGGCGAGGATCCACGGGATCATCACCCACGGGGGGGTGAAGCCCAACATCGTGCCCGAGTACGCGGCGGCCAACTTCTACGTGCGGGCGTCGGAGAACGAGTACCGGGACGAGCTGGTGGAGAAGTTGAGGAGGTGCGCCCAAGGGGCGGCCCTGGCCACCGGGGCGGAGCTCACCTTCCGCAAGGTGGGCCACGAGTACAAGGCCATGCGCCCCAACCGATCCCTGGCCCAGGCTTTCCGCCGCAACATCGAGGCCCTGGGCTATCCCGTGGAGGCCCCGAAAGGGGGCCTGGGCTCCACCGACATGGGGGACGTGTCCTGGGAGGTGCCGGCCATCCACCCCTACATCAAGATCACCGAAGGGGACATGCCGGGCCACTCCCGAGAGTTCGCCCAGGCGGCCCGGAGTGAGCGGGCGAAGGCGGCCATGATCGCCGCCGCCAAGGCGGTGGCCGGGACCTGCATCGACGCGTGGACCGACCCCCAGCTTTACCGGGCCATCCGGGAGGAGTTCCAGCAGGCCGGAGGTTAAGGATCAGCCCCCCTGGCAGAACCGGGTAGCCAGGAGCTGCTGGGCGTAGGCCGCCAGGGCCCGCCGCTGGTCCGGGGACAGGCCGGCCTCGATGGCCCCCTGGGAGAGCATCGTGGCCAGGGTGTACTCCACCCCCCATGCCCCCATGTACTCCGGGCTGGAGTCCAGCTCGCCGCAGTCGTGGGCGCGGTCCACGTGCCGGGCCAGGTGGAAGATGCGAAGGAGCAGTCGCGCCAGCCCGCCCGTCCTGGGATCCCCCCAGACTATGCGGCCCTCCAGCTCGGCCTTTTGGACCACGATGGCGGTGACCTGCCCCGGACTCCCGGGTGGGGTGACCCGAATATGACAGTCCCTGAACCCCTCCCCCTCGTTCACCACGATGGCTCCGAACTTCTCCCTGAGCCAGTCGTAGGGATGGAGGTAGGTCCAGGGCAGGGGCTCAGAGAGCCGCAGCCGGCGGATCACCCGCAGCGCTTGATAGATGACGAGCTGATCAGAGGGGGGCTCCAAGGCACTGGTCGGCTCACCGCAGGCATAGCCGGAGGCGGAACCGGCCGGCCGGAACAGGATCGGAAAATCCCGCCTCAGTACCGTGAGTTCGTCCGGAGGTGGACAGGCGGTGAGGAAAACGTCGATGGCGGTGATGGGCTCGCCCCCGGGCCCGGTGTGCCAGGTCTCCAGCCCGCAGACCGCGGTTCGCACCGCCGGGAGGAGCCCGTTTTGGACCCACCTCACCCGGGCAGGCGGGGCTTCCCATTCCACCTCGTGGCAGAACAGGTCCCGCACTTTTACGGAAAGGGTCCCCTGGCCCAGGCAGAGGAGGGGACCCAACACGTCTTGGAGTTCCCGCACCAGTAGAGGCCGCTCCGAGCGCACCAGCGCCCCTGCGGGCCCGGTCCGCTTGATGATGGCGGGCACCCGCACCACCCCGCCCAACGTGACCCAGCCCTTGCCGGGCCGCAATTCCGGCCCGTAGGCATCCCAGCTCACCTCCAACGCCAGATCCCCCCAGGACCCCCGGGTCGGGGTGAGGGTTAACGACTGGGCTTCGGGGG
>JAJOKL010000067.1 GCA_021129895.1 Candidatus Bipolaricaulota bacterium | reverse complement strand
CCGTCGGAGGCCATCACCGCACACCGGGCATCCGGGGCCCGGATAGCGAGGACCGTGGTGGATTGAACGGGCATCGCGGCAGAAGTCTACCGGGTTTTCTCGGCCACGGGAAGGGGGGCTAAGCCGTGGATCCCATAGGCCCGGGTGGGGGGCCGTCCTGCCCTTTCGGGGCCAGGGCACACAGGCGGCACAGCTCCTCTGGCCCAGGATGGGCCACCCCGCACCGCGGACAGCGCCGGCCCCCGGCTGCCAGCACGGCCCGCTCTCGGGCCCGAGCCCAGGCCGCGACCCGCACCAATCTCCGCCGGAGCTCCGACGGAAGTTCTTTTGAAATCTCCCCTTCCGCCGCTTGCCAGTCTTCGGCACAGGGCTCTTGCACCTCCACCTTCCGGGCCGGCGGT
The DNA here is from genome assembly GCA_021129895.1 of Candidatus Bipolaricaulota bacterium. Classification (GTDB taxonomy): domain Bacteria; phylum Bipolaricaulota; class Bipolaricaulia; order Bipolaricaulales; family Bipolaricaulaceae; genus UBA3574. Next base: position 8,287 of record JAJOKL010000067.1, on the reverse strand, counting down.
GGAGCGGGGAGCACGTGGAACTTCAGCCCCCCTATCCGCAGCTCCGGGAGGACCTCCCCCAGGCGGGCGAGGAGCTTTCCCTCCAGAAGACGCAGCTCGGTGGCGACGGAGTGGCTGGCCACCGCCAAGTGGAGGGTCCGGCCCTCCACGTAGAGCGGCCGCGCCAACTTGGCGAGCTCCGGCCCCACCGCTTCCTGCCAAAGGAAGAGCGGGGCCTGGCGGGCCAGCTCTCGTTCCAGGCCCCAACGTCGGGCGAGGGCCCACAACCACTGCTGTAGTTCTTTATCCATAACCTTTGTCCTTGTTGTAGAGGGCACACATCACCTGTGGAAAACCTCGGATCCCTTCGGCGGCACTTACGTTCGGCTTGTGGAAACGCCTGTGGAAAACCTGTGTACAACTGGCTGGGGCGGTGGAAAACCGGTTGGGAAAAGGCTTGAGCCCCGATTTACACCGCCGAATTACCCAAGGCAAGCCGACAAATCCACAGCCAAGGGCGAGGTTTTCCACAGGGGTATCCCCAGTCGGTTGTGGAAAACTCATCGGGAGTATTTGGCCAGGAGTTCGTCCTTGAGGCCTTCGATCTCGCCTCGCAACAGGGGGACTTGGCGGATGAGTTCCTGGACCTTTTGATAGGAGTGCATGATGGTGGTGTGGTCCCGCCCCCCGAAGGCCCGGCCCAGGGCGGGGAAGGAGGAATCGGTGAGTTCGCGCGCCAGATAGATCGCGATCTGGCGGGCTTGGGCGATCTCCTTCTTGCGGGACGGGCCTTCCAGCTCGGCCAACGGCACCTTGTAGCGGGCGGCCACCTCCTGTTTGATCACGTCCACGGTCAGCCGGCGGGAGGCCTCCTCCTGGGGGAGGATCTCCTCCAGCACCTTCGGGGTGATGGGCCCCTCCCCCAGCTCCACGTAGGCCATGGCCCTGATTAGCGCCCACTCCAGGTCCCGCACGTTGGTGGTGATGCGGGAGGCGATCAGCTCCAGAATGGAGTCGTCCACATTCAGGCCTCGGCGGCGCGCCTTCTCCCGCAGGATGGCGATTCGGGTCTCCAGGTCCGGGGGCTGGATGTCCGCCACCAACCCCCAGCGAAACCGGGATACCAGCCGGTCCTGCAGGCCTTGGAGTTCATCCGGGGGCCGGTCGGAGGAGAGCACGATCTGCTTTCCGTTCCCGTAAAGCTCGTTGAAGGTATGGAACAGTTCTTCTTGGGTCCCCTCTTTGTTCCTGAGGAAGTGAACGTCGTCGATGAGGAGCACATCCACGTTGCGGTACTTGGCCCGGAACTGTTCCGTGGTGCCCTGGCCGATGGAGTGGATGAGCTCGATGGCAAACCGCTCGGAGGTGGTGTAGACCACCGTGAGGTCACCGGGTTTTCCGAGCACGTGGTTGCCGATGGCGTGGAGGAGGTGGGTCTTCCCCAACCCCACCTTCCCGTAGATGAACAAGGGGTTATATGCCCGGGCTGGGGATTCGGCCACCGCCAGGGCGGCGGCGTAGGCGAGCTGGGAGTTCTTCCCCCGGACGAACGTATCGAATGTGTATTCCGGGTTCAGGGGCAGGGTACCTAGATACCGGCGGGCGGCCTGCGAGGTCACCGGGGCGGGAGGCGAGGGGGGGAGCTGATCCCCCACCATCACCCGCAAGGACAGGGGCCGGCCAGCAGCATCGCTTAGGAGGCGCTCCAGCAGGGCCCGGTATTTCCGCTCGATCCCCCCCTTTGCGAACATCGATGGCACCTCCAGCAGGAAGGTATCCCCTTGGATGCCTTTGGGTACTGCGTCGGAAAACCAAGCGGCGAAGCTCGGTGGGGGGATTTCCTCGGCGAGCTGGGCTTTGGCCTGTTCCCAGATCTCCTCTACGGTGATATGGGCCATGATAGCAGGCTACCCCTTCCCCGGCGGGCCCGTCAACTGGTGGCGAGGCCCAGAGTCGAACTGGGGACACCGCGGTTTTCAGCCGCGTGCTCTACCACCTGAGCTACCTCGCCACACCACCAGTTGCAAGTCAACTAGTCGCAAGTCCAAAGGTCCTCACGAACTTGAGACTTGCCGACTTGCGACCGATCTTTGGCGGGGACGACGGGATTTGAACCCGCGATCTCCGGAGTGACAATCCGGTGTCCTAGTCCAGCCTAGACCACGTCCCCGTTCCTCACCTCAAGCGAGGCTCGCCAACCCGTATTGTACCCGGCTCCTCCAGGCCCGCAAAACCCACGGGCCTCCAGGCTGGTGGGCGAGAGAGGATTTGAACCTCTGACCTTCCGGATGTAAGCCGGATGCTCTCCCCCTGAGCTACTCGCCCAAACACGCTCGCAAGTCCAAAGTCTACAAGTCTCAAGTTGGACCACAGCAGCTTTTCTTGCGACTTTCTGCCCTTCGACCGTCTTAATGTCGCCGGGGGGATTTGAACCCCCGTTACCGGATTGAAAGCCCGGCGTCCTAGGCCTGCCTAGACGACGGCGACAGTAGCACAGTCACAAGTCCAAAGTCTACAAGTCAAAGGCTGAACCGCCAATTCGACTTGCGACTTCCGGACCTCCGACTGTGGTTGTGGGTCGTGCAGGAATCGAACCTGCGACACCCGGCTTAAAAGGCCGGTGCTCTGCCAACTGAGCTAACGACCCATATACCAGTCGCAAGTCCAAAGTCCACAAGTTCCAGGTCGCGGCACCGAGCCTTTTGACTTGAGACTTGCGACTGTGCTGGTGGGCCGTGGAGGACTCGAACCCCCAACCCGCGGATTAAGAGTCCGCTGCTCTGCCAGTTGAGCTAACGGCCCACCTGGAAATCTTACGAAGCGCCGCCGAGCCCTGTCAAGGTATAAAATGGTGCTGGGATGTGGGATCTTCACGAGTACCGCCGCTGGTTGGCCCAAGCTCAGCACACCTTGGCCTCTGCCGAGCGGGATGCCGAGGCCGGCGACTTCTCCTGGGCGTGTTTCAAGGCCGAGCAGGCCGCGCAGCTGGCCCTGAAGGCATTGCTCGTCGGCCAGGGGGTGGAGGCCTTCGGTCACTCTGCCCAGGGCTTGGTGGAGAAGATCCGGGGATTGGGGATTGAAGTCCCTGAGGAGATCGAATCTGCTGCCCGGGGGCTGGAGCGCCACTATATCCCCAGCCGCTACCCCGACGCCTATCCTAGCGGCAGTCCCTATCAATTCTACGAGCGTGGCGACGCCGAGCGGGCTTTAGCCCAGGCGCAAAGGATCCTGTCCTTTGTGGAGGAGGCGATGGGGGATGCCAGTGGGGATTGAGGCCAGGCGTGCCCGCCGGCGGGAGCTAATGGAGTTGGCTCGTGGGTTCGTGGAGGCGGCGAAAGGGACGTTGGGGCCCATCACAGCCTGGGTCTACGGCTCGGTGGCACGGGGGGATTTCAACCTGTGGAGCGATGTGGACGTGTTGGTGGTGGCCGAGGAGCTCCCGCACCGGCCCCAGGATCGGTTCGGGTTGCTGCTGGAGTTCGCCCCTGCCCGGGTGGAGCCAAAAGGCTATACGGTGGAGGAGTTCAAAGCCCTCTTGGCCAGGCTCGATCCGCAGCTTTTGGGAGCACTGAGGCAGCGGGAGCTTTTGGCAGACGAGCTGGGGCTGGAGGGGGAACTGGCGCGGGCTTTAGCCCGAAGGAGGCGCGGTGGAAGGCTTGTGGCAGGGGAAGGCCCCGCTCCCGGAGCGGCTTAGGCCCCGGGACCTGTCGGAGGTGGTGGGGCAGCGGCACCTGCTTGGGGAGCATGGCCCCCTGCGGGCCCTGATCGAGACGGGCAGCTTCTCCGCCCTTATCTTCTGGGGCCCCCCGGGCACTGGCAAGACCACCCTGGGCCGCATCATCGCCGCCCGTTTGGGGGCCAAGTTCGTCCAAGCCTCCGCCGCTCTGGTCTCCACCGCAGAGATCAAGAAGGCCTTGGAGTCCTCCCGTGAACTTTGGCGCAGGACCGGGGGACGGGACCTACTTTTCCTGGACGAGGTGCACCGCTGGAACCGGGCCCAACAGGACGTGCTCCTCCCCTACCTGGAAGAGGGGTCCACCCTGTTCATCGGGGCCACCACCGAGAACCCCTCCTTCGCCCTCCGGCCGGCCCTGCTCTCCCGAGCCCAGCTGTTCGTGTTCGAACCCCTTGGCCAGGGAGAGCTGCGGGAACTCCTTTCCCGAGCGCTTTCGGACGAGCGGGGCTACGGAAGGCGGGTGTCCCTGACCCCGGAGGCGGAGTCGTTCCTCATCCGCTACGCCGACGGGGACGCCCGCCGCCTCCTCACCGCCCTGGAGACGGCGGTGGCCGCCGAAGGGGAGGGAGAGCTCACCCTGGAGCAGGTTACTCGGGCCCTGGGCAGAAAGGCCCCCCGCTACGACCGGGCCGGGGAGGAGCACTACAACCTGATCTCGGCCCTACACAAATCGATTAGGAATTCCGACGTGGATGCGGCCCTGTACTGGCTTGTCAGGATGCTGGAGTCAGGGGAGGACCCCAGGTACCTGGCCCGCCGGCTGGTGAGGATCGCGAGCGAGGACGTGGGCCTGGCCGATCCCCATGCCCTGCGCCTTGCGGTGGCCGCCGCCCAGGCGGTGGAGCAGGTGGGGATGCCCGAGTGCGAGCTGGCCCTGGCCCAGACCGCGGTGTATCTGGCCCTGGCCCCCAAGTCTAACGCCCTGTACACGGCCTACGAGGCGGCAAGGAGGGACGTGCGGGAGACCGTGGACGAGCCGGTACCGCTCCACCTGCGGAACCCCGTTACCGATACCATGCGGGAGCTGGGCTACGGCAAGGGGTACCAGTATGCCCACGATCTCCCGGAGGGAGTGGCCGAGATGGAGTGCCTTCCCCCGGGGCTCTCCGGGCGGGAGTACTACCAGCCCAAGGAGTCCGGCTGGGAGGCTAAGGTGCGGGACAGGCTCCGCGAGCTGCGCCGCCTGATCCGGGGCGGGAAAACTAAGTACTCCGGTTGATCTCCAGAGGACTCCCGGGTAAATTGCCCCAAGGGGGAACGATGGAAGAATACGAGCTTGACCTGCGCGATTACCTGCGGGTGTTGTGGCGGGGCAAGTGGATCGTGCTCGCTACCTTCTTGGTGGCGGTGGCCGTGGCGGCGGCGGTCAGCTTCCGCGCCCCGGACATTTACCGGGCCCAGGCCCGCTTGGCGGTACGGCTGCCGCTAGACCTCTTCGGAACGGCCACCGTTCTCACTTTAGACGCCCAGTCCGCTGGAGGGGCACAAGTCGGGGGTTTGCAATTCCTCACCCCGAAGCTGGTGGCGGAGTGGGCCAAGGACCCAGCGCACTTGGCCTCCGCCCTGGGTGAGGGCGAGCTTGACCCGGAGTGGGTGGCAAGCCACGTAGAAACTCAGGTGGACGGCGAGTTCCTAACACTCTCCCTGGAGGGCCCTGTTGAACCAGAAAAGCTGCGCCGGGCCCTGGAGGGAGTGATCGCCGCCCTCCAGGCCCGAGGGGCTCAGGAGCTGCAAGCCGTATTAACCACGCGCCGGGAGGAGCTCTCCCGCCGGATTTCCGCCTGGGAAGCCGAGCTGGCGCGGGCGAAGGCCCAGGCCGAGTTCCAGCGGGATCAGATCCTCGCCCGGATCTCCCATCTCGTTCAAGAAGTGGACATGCCGGAGCTGCCCATGGGAGACCAGATCACCCTCTCCGGCTACCGCCTGCAGAAAGAGCTCGATCTCCTCTACTCCCGCCTGAGAGAGGTGGAGCTTGAGCTAGATCGGCTCGAGCGGCTGGGCGTGGCCGCTTTGCCTGGGGTAGGGGAGAACTATGGCGACGTGCTGGGGGAACTCGCTGCCCTGGAGGCGAAGGAGGCGGCCATTTCGAGTTTGGCTTCCTCTCCCCCGTCGCCCATAGAGGTGGTGCGAGGGGCTTTCGCCTCCGGAAGTCCGGTGGCGCCGAACCGGAAGATGAATCTGGCTGTGGCCGGGGTGTTGGGCTTGTTCTGCGGGGTGCTGCTCGCCTTCTTCTGGCACTGGCTCAGGGAGCCGGAGGAATCCGGCGCTGGGACGAAAAAACCAGACACCCACCGGGGTGAGGCTCAGTAAAATTTTCATCGGGCACCTACACTGTGGACATGAAAGTAACGGTCAAGCTGTTCGGCGAGTTCCGGGAGGCGGTGGGACGCGACCGGGTGGAGCTCGAGGTCCCGGCTGGCACTACCTGTGGCCAGGCCCTGCGCCAGCTGGCAAAACTCGAGCCCCAGGTGGGAAAGCTTCTGTTCACCGGAGAGGGAAAGGTGCGGGATCATCTGCACGTGTTCGTAAACGGGCGCAACGTGGCCACCTTGCAGGGGCTGGACACACGGCTAGCTGACGGGGATGTGGTGAGCTTCTTCCCCCCCATCGGGGGCGGCTGAGCCCAGCGCTTTGTTTCCTTATAATGCGTTTATGAAGTCCGAGGTGCCCGGGAAACCGCGCTACCTGAACACCTCGCTGGCTAAAGCCCTGCGGGTGTGCGAGCTCTTTGATGGCGAGCGGTCGGAGCTTTCTCTCTCGGAGATCGCCAACGCCCTGGGGAGCCGCCCCGGGAGCGTCTACCCTATCGTCTACACCTTGCAGTCCTTCGGATATCTGGAGCGTGATCCCGCTACCAAGAGGTTTCGGCTTGGGCTCAAGTTCTTGGCCTTGGCAAATCACATCCTGTCTTCCCTGGACATCCGGGAGAAGGCCAAGCCGGTGCTCAAGGAGCTGGCCCGGAAGCTCCAGGTGAACGCACATCTTGCTGTTCTGTACGAGGACGAAGTCCTGTACCTCGATCGGGAGGAGGCAGCCCCCAGCGTGGTGCTGCCCTCCGTCATCGGGCGGCGGGTGCCCCCCCACTGTACCGCGTTGGGCAAGGTGCTACTGGCACACGACCAAGAGGCGGCAGCGCGGATAACGGCTGCGGGAGAACTCCCCAAGCTCACCCGCAACACCATAACCGATGCCCAGGCCCTGGAGCGGGAACTTGCAAAGGTGCGGCAGGCGGGTTATGCACTGGACGATGAAGAATTTCACGAGGGCAATTTCTGTGTCGCGGCCCCCGTCAGGAACTATCGGGGCACGGTGGTGGCAGCGATCTCGGTATCGCTTCCCAAAAGCAGGCTGGACCACGAGCCGCAAGAACGGTTCGTGAAGGAGGTTATCTCTGGAGCCGAAGCGATTTCGCGGGCCATGGGGTATGATTAGGCATAAGCCCGGAAGGAGGTTATGAGGAGATGGCCGAGGTAAAACTCAAGGAGGTCACTAAGAAGTTCGGCAATTTCACGGCGGTAGACCGGATCAACCTGGAGGCCCTGGATGGGGAGTTCGTGGTGCTGGTGGGGCCCTCCGGCTGCGGCAAGACCACCACCTTGCGCATGATTGCCGGGTTGGAGGAGGTCACCGAGGGGGAGATCTACATCGGCGACCGCCTGGTGAACGATGTCCCGCCCAAGGACCGGGACATCGCCATGGTGTTCCAGAACTACGCCCTCTACCCTCACATGGACGTGTACAACAACATGGCCTTCGGGCTCAAGCTAAGAAAGGTCCCCAAGAAGGAGATCGACCGCCGGGTGAGGGAGGCCGCTGAGCTCCTCGGCATCTCCGACAAGCTTCGGGCCAAGCCTCGGGAGCTATCCGGTGGGCAGAGGCAGCGGGTGGCGGTGGGCCGGGCCATCGTGCGAGACCCCAAGGTGTTCCTGTTCGACGAGCCCCTCTCCAACCTGGATGCCAAGCTCCGGGTGCGGATGCGGGCGGAACTGGCTGAGCTGCACCAGCGACTCAAGACCACCACCATCTACGTGACCCACGACCAGGTGGAGGCCATGACGTTGGGATATCGGGTGGCGGTGATGAAGGATGGGGTGGTGCAGCAGTACGATGCCCCCCAGGTGATCTACGACCAGCCGGCCAACATGTTCGTGGCCGGGTTCATCGGCTCTCCCCCCATGAACTTCCTGGACGCCCGGTTGGTGGAGGAGGACAGCAAGGTGTTCGTCCAGGGGAAGGGGTTCAAGCTCTTGGTGCCTCAGGACAAGTTGACCGATGAGGTGAGGAGTTTCATCGGTCGGGAGGTGGTGTTCGGCATCCGGCCCGAGGACCTGAGGACCCCGGAGATGGTGCGGGAGGACCGCACCGAGGCGTCCTTCCCAGGGCGGGTACGGGTGCGGGAGCCGCTGGGGGACGAGCTCATCGTGTACGCCGACTGTGCCGGGGACGAGGTGATCGCCAAGTTGGATCCTCATCTTCCCATCGAGCCTGGGCAGGAGATCACGTTGATTGCGGCCATGGAGCGCATGCATCTTTTCGACCCGGAGACCGAACAAGCCATCATCTAGCTGCCGG
>JAJOKL010000057.1 GCA_021129895.1 Candidatus Bipolaricaulota bacterium | reverse complement strand
AGCCTTGCCTTACAGAGGAGTCCCCAGCCGGAGGCCCCCGACGCTAAACACGTACAACCCCTTTAACCCGGTTCGCAGAACCGGGTTAAACGAGAGCCTGCCCCGCTCTTCTGAGGTTTGCAGGGCAGGCTCTACAGTTACTCTTCACCCCGCCCGCGGCTTTGGTAACGCGTTGCCGCGGAAGGGAAAGCCTCGCCAAGAGAATCGAATTCCGGGCGCTGGGTGTTTTCCGGCTTTCAATGGAGCGAGATACGAAAAGCCCCTATAATCCTGGACCGTCGGGAGGGACCGCGTTGAAACAGGGGATAAAGCGGGTGCTGGTGTGCAGTGCTTGGCCGTATGGCTCGGGGATGCTGCACCTGGGGAATTTGGTGGGGTGCCTGCTCTCCGGGGGCGTGTTCACCCGGTTTTATCGCCTGCTGGGCTACGAGACCCTGCACGTCTCCGGCACCGACGCCCACGGCACCAAGATCGAGTACGAGGCCCAGCGTCTGGGGATCTCCCCCAAGGAGCTCTCAGGCCGGGTGCACCAGGAGATCTCAGAGGTCCTGAGAAAGTTCGAGATCGCCATCGATAACTACACCACCACCGAATCTCCTGTGCACAAGGAGTTCGTGACCCAGATCTACCGGGAGATGGACGCAAATGGCTACATCATCTCGCGGGAGGAGGAGCGCGCCTTCTGCAACGGTTGCCGGCGCTTCCTGGCGGACCGCCTTATCGTCGGTACCTGCCCCCGCTGCGGCTACCCAGCCGCCCAGGGGAACCAGTGCGACGCCTGCGGGGCGCTCCTCGAGCCGGAGGAACTGATCGAGCCCCACTGCGCGTTCTGCGGCTCCACCGACATCGTCAGGAAGAGGACCCGCCACTGGTACCTGGACCTGGAAAAACTCGCCCCCAAGCTCCTGGAGTACGTGAAAAGCCGCAACTTCCAGGGGAACGTGAAGCTGTTCACCGAGCGCATGATCCAGGAGGGGCTCCGGCCCCGGGCGGTGACCAGGGACATCGAGTGGGGCATCCCCGCCCCGTTCGAGGGGGCGGAGGGCAAGGTGATCTACGTGTGGGCCGAGGCCGCCCTGGGGTACGTGTCCGCCACCATCGAGTACTTCCGCAAGCGCGGGGAAGAAGAGCGGTGGAAGGATTTTTGGTTCGGGGACGAGGTGTGGCAGGTGTACACCCAGGGGAAGGACAACATCCCGTTCCACACCCTGATCTTCCCGGGCCAGCTCATCGCCTCGGGCCGGGGGTATCACCTTCCTGACCAGATCTCGGCCACCGAGTACCTGAACTGGATCGGCGGGGAACAGTTTTCCAAAACGCGCCGGGTGGGGATCTACGCCGATGAGGCCCTGGAACTACTGCCCCTGGTGTACTGGCGGTTCTACCTCCTCTATAACCGCCCGGAGAAGACGGACACCAGCTTCTCCTGGGAGGAGTTCGACAAGGCGGTGAACGCCGTGCTGGTGGATAACATCGCCAACTTCATCCACCGGGTGCTGTCCTTCGTCTGGTCCCGCCACGGGGGCACGGTGCCCGAATTCGAGACCGACCCCGAGGTCGCCTCCGCCGTCCAGGACACCTACCAGTTCGTGGTGAAAACGGTGGAAGGGGGGGCGCTGGCCCCGGCCCTGCGCAGGATCGCCCAGCTGGCGCGCGTCGGGAACGAGTACTTCCAGAGGAAAGCCCCCTGGAAGACCGGGGACGAGCAGGCGGTGGCCTCGGCGGTGCACCTGGCGAAAGCCCTGGCCATCTTCCTGGAGCCGTTCATCCCCATGTTCTCCCGGGATGTGTACCGGATCCTGGGGATAAAGGAGCAGAAGCTCTCTGACGTCGTGGCGGGCCTCCCCGGCCGGAAACTGGCGAAAAAACCGGAACCGCTCCTGGAGCACGTGGACGTGGAGGACCTGAAGAGGAGGTACGAGGCCATGAAGGAAGAGGGCCTGATTTCCATCGAGGAGTTCCGGCGGCTAGACCTGCGGGTGGGTAGGATCGTCCAAGCGGAGGAGATCCCTGGGGCGGACAAGCTCCTGAAGATGCTAATCGACCTGGGGGACCGGCAGGTGCAGGTGGTGGCCGGGATAAAGAAGCACTACTCCCCGGACGAGCTTGCGGGACGCTTGATCGCCATGGTGGCCAACCTGAAGCCGGCCACCATCCAGGGGATCCGCTCCGAGGGGATGATCCTGGCCGCCTCCGACGGGACACTTGCTCTCCTGTCCCCGGACAGAGAGGTGGAACCCGGCACCAGGATCAGCTAGGATTGTGCCCGCTCGCCTGGCAAGCTAGAATCACAAACGGCCCCGGTTCCCTGAACCGGGTGTGAAGTGCCGAGAGCTGTTGGGGTGGAGGAACGGCGTGGCGGCCGCGAAGCCCGTTTCCCCCGCAGGGGAAGCCCCGGAAGGGGAAAAAGTGAAAGAGGGTCATCCAAACCTGGCTCCTCACGGATCCAGGAAGGAGGCATGAATGTACGCCGTCATCGAGATCGGTGGCAAGCAGTATCGGGTGCAGCCGGGGGAGAGCGTGGTCCATGAGCTGGTCCCCGGCCATGGACCCGGCGACGAGATCACCTTCGATCGCGTGCTCCTCGTAAAGAACGGTGAAGGGGTGAAGATCGGCCGGCCGTACCTGGAGTCGGTGCGGGTGGTCGGCCAGGTGGTGGAGACCGGGCGCCACCCCAAGGTGATCGTGCAGCGGTTCAAGCCCAAGAAAGGCTACCGCCGCAAGAAGGGGTTCCGGCAGCCCTACATGAAGACCGTGATCCGGACGATCGAGAAGGGATAAGGACATGGTGGAAGTGCTGATCGAGCGGGACGAGGAGGGCAGGGTGCAGTCGGTGACCCTGCGGGGGGATGACTCCCCGGAGGCATTTGCCGCCAGCGCGCTGGTGGAGGCGCCGGTGCTGGGCATGCGCCACTACCTCCACCTCTCCCCCCAGGCCTTTCGTGAGGGGGAGGAGTTCCGCTTTCGGGTGGACCGCTCCGACATCTTCCTAGATCGGGAACTGGACGCCATCCTGGAGACGATGGTACTGGGGCTCAGGTCCTTGGAGCGGGATCGGCCCGATCGGGTGGCAGTGCGCGAGATCGGCTTGGACGTGAAGGTTTAGGGAAGGAGAGAGGCATGGCCCACAAGAGCAGTCAGGGATCCACGCAGAACGTTCACGACTCCCCGGGGCAGCGCCTGGGGATCAAGCGCTTCGGTGGGGAGCTGGTGTGGCCAGGGTGCATCATCGTGCGCCAGCGGGGCACCAAGTTCCACCCCGGACGAGGCGTGGGGATGGGAAGGGACTTCACCATCTTCGCCAAGGTGCGGGGCTACGTGCAGTTCGCCGGCCAAAAGCGCAAGTACGTGAACGTGATCCCGCTGGAAGACCAGTAACCCCTCCTGATGTGGCTGGATGAGGCGAAGATCCACGTCGCCTCCGGCCGGGGAGGGGATGGCCTCATCAGCTTCCACCGCACCCGCTACAACCCCCGCGGGTCCCCGGACGGCGGGGACGGGGGGGATGGCGGGGACGTGATCATCCGGGCCACCCGGTCCATGAACACCCTGTTCCACTTCCAGAACCAGATCCACTTCCGGGCCGCAAACGGCGCCCCCGGGGGGCCCAACCAGCGCACCGGCGCCCGGGGCAAGGATTGCGTCATCCTGGTCCCGGTGGGCACGGTGGTGCAGGATCTGCACACTGGCGAGGTGCTGGCCGACCTCATGGAGGAGGGGCAGGAGGTGGTCATCGCCCGTGGGGGGAAAGGCGGCCGGGGGAACAAGGCGTTCACCACCTCCACCCGCCAGGCCCCCCGCATCCGGGAGCTGGGGGAGCCGGGGGAGGAGCGGTGGCTCAAGCTGGAGCTGCGGCTCCTGGCGGATGTGGGGATCGTGGGCTTCCCCAACGTGGGAAAGTCCTCGCTCATCTCCCGCATCTCCCATAAAAAGGCCAAGGTGGCCGCCTACCCGTTCACCACCCTGGTCCCCAATTTGGGGGTGGTCAGGGTGGAGGAGGGCTCGTTCGTGGTGGCCGACCTGCCCGGCCTAGTGGTAGGTGCTCATGAGGGGAAAGGCCTGGGCGACCGGTTTTTGAAACACGCCACCCGGGCCCGGCTGCTTCTGCACCTGGTGGACCTGGCCCGGGTGGAGGGCCGCGATCCACTGGAGGACTACCTCGCCCTGCGAAGGGAGATAGAGGCCTGGGAGGAGCTCAAGGACAAGCCCGAGGTGGTGGCCGGGAACAAGGTGGACCTGCTTTCCCCGGAGCAGGTGGCAAAGGAAGTGTCTCGGTTCCGGGCCGAGGGGATCGAGCTTCATCCCATCTCCGCGGTGCGGGGGGACGGGGTGAGGGAGCTCGTGTACCTGCTCTGGCGGAAGCTCCAGGAGCTACCCCGGGAGGAGACGCAGGAGCGGCCGAAGAAGCGGGTTTGGCAGCTCACTCCGCCGGGGCCGGCGTTCGAGATCGTAAAGGACGGGGACGTGTTCGTGGTGCGAGGGGAGACGGTGGAGCGGCTGGTGAGGCGGCTGGATCTTTCCACCAGGGACGCCCAGGAATACTTGATGGAGCGGCTGGAGCGGCTGGGGGTGATGGCCGCCCTCCGGCGGAAGGGCCTCCAGGAGGGGGACACGGTCAGGATCGGCGGGGTGGAGCTTGAGTATCAGGAATAGGGTGGGCCTGTTCGGCGGCACCTTCAACCCCATCCACATGGGGCACCTGCGGGTGGCGGAGGAAGCCCTGCGGCAGTGCGGCCTCCAGAAGGTGATCTTCTTCCTCACCGGCCACCCTCCGCACCGGGAGGTGGCCGAAGGGGTGCCCGGGGAGCTCCGCTACCAGATGGTGTGTCTGGCGGTAAAGGGGCGACCCGGGATGGAGGTGTCCCGCCTGGAGCTGGATTGCTCCGGCCCCTGCTACACCATCGACACGGTGCGGGCCATGTCCCGTCGCTACCCCCAAGGGGTGGCCTACATCCTGGGGGCGGATGCCTTCCTGGGGATCCAGACCTGGAAGGACTGGCAGGAGCTCTTGAAAAGTTGTCCGTTCATCGTCGCCCCCCGCACCGGCGTCCCCCGGGACGCGTTTGACCGGGCCCCGTTCAACCAAGCGGACGTGTACTTCCTGGACATGGAGGAGATCGACCTCTCCTCCTCCGACATCCGCCGTCGGTATCGGGAGGGCCTGCCCACCGCGGGGCTGGTCCCGGAGGCGGTGGATGGGTTCATCAGGGCCCAGGGCCTGTACGGCGTGGCCCGGACCGGCAGCGTGGGATAAAATCCGGTGCGAAAGGGGGTAGGTCGTATCAAACGGCAGTTTCGCATAAACGAGCAGATACGGGCTCGGGAGGTGCTCCTCATCGACTCCGACGGTCGAAATCTCGGAGTTACTCCCTTGGACCGTGCCCTGGAACTGGCCCAACAGCGGGGACTGGATTTGGTGGAGGTGGCCCCTGAGGCCAACCCCGTGGTCTGCAAGATCGTGGACTACGGGAAGTACCGCTACCAGCTGGAGAAGCGGGAGAAGAAGCAGCGGCGGCCGTCGCGGCTGAAGGAGGTCAAGTTCACCATCCAAACCGGTGAACACGACTTCCAGACCAAACTCTCCCGCATCCGGGGGTTCCTGGAGGACGGGGACAAGGTACGGGTGACCATATTCTTCAAGGGCCGGCAGATCATCCACATCGGCAAGGGGCAGGAGCTCCTGGCCCGGGTGGCGGAGGCCACCCAGGACATCGCCAAGGTGGACCAGGATCCGACCCCCAAGGGGCGGACGTTGCAGATGTTGCTCACGCCCTTGCCCCGTAAAGGAGGACGCAATGAAGAAAAAAACGCATAAGTCCGCGGCCAAGCGGTTCAAGGTGAAGCCCAGCGGCAAGATCTTCCGGCGGCGGGCCGGCTACGTGCACAAGCTCACGAAGAAGCGGGCCCAGTACCGCCGCCAGGCACGCAAGGACGTGGAAGTGACCGGGGCTGAGTACCGCCGGCTCCGGCAGCTCCTCTCCAGCTAGGAGGTCGCCATGCGCGTACCCGGTGGAGTGAAGCACGCCAAGCGCCGTCGCAAGGTCCTCAAGCTCGCCAAGGGCTTCAAGGGCAAGCGCAAGAACTGCTACCGCATCGCCAAGCAGGCGGTGATCAAGGCCCTGATGCACCAGTACACGTCGCGCAAGCTCAGAAAGCGCGACATGCGGCGGCTGTGGATCATCCGTATCGGGGCGGCGGCAAAAGCACAAGGGCTGTCCTACTCCAAGTTGATGGGGGGCCTGAGGAAGGCGGAGGTGCGGGCCAACCGTAAGATCCTGGCGGACCTGGCCATCCACGATCCGGAGGCGTTTTCAGAGCTGGTCAAGGTGGCCCAGGAGGCGATGGGGGCGTGAAGACGTTTCAGGACCTGGTGCTGGCCCTGCACGACTACTGGCGAAAGCAGGGCTGCGTGATCGCCCACCCCTACGACATCGAGAAGGGCGCGGGCACGTTCAATCCCGCCACCTTCTTCGGCTGCCTGGGCCCCAGGCCCTGGCGGGTGGCCTACGTGGAGCCCTCCCGGCGGCCCACCGACGGCCGCTACGGGGAGAACCCGATCCGTCTTAGGCTCCACCACCAGTACCAGGTCATCCTCAAGCCCCCGCCCGAGGACATCCAGGACCTGTACCTGGCGTCCCTGGAGCACATCGGGATCGTCCTCCGGGACCACGACGTGAAGTTCTCCGAGGACGACTGGGAATCGCCCACCCTGGGGGCCTGGGGGGTGGGCTGGCAGATCTGGCTGGATGAGATGGAGATCACCCAGTTCACCTACTTCCAGCAGGTGGGCGGGCTGGACCTGGACCCGGTGTCGGTGGAGCTCACCTATGGCCTGGAGCGGATCGCCATGTTCCTGCAGGGGGTGGAGTCCGCCTTCGACCTTCTGTGGAGCGAGGGGGTCCGGTACGGGGAGATCTGGCTGGAGAAAGAGCGGGAGTTCTCCCGCTACAACTTCGAGCAGGCGAGCGTGGAGCGGATCCGCCACATGTTCGAGCTCTGCGAGGCGGAGGCCAAGGATTGCCTGGCCGCGGGGCTGGTGTTCCCGGCCTACGACCAGACCCTACGCTGCTCGCACCTGTTCAACGTGCTGGATGCCCGGGGGGCGATCTCGGTCACCGAGCGGGAGTCCTACATCGCCCGCATCCGCGCCCTGGCCAAGGGTTGCGCGGAGGGATACCTGGCAAAGCTGGAGGAGAAAAGTGAAGCTCCTGTTTGAGCTGGGGACCGAAGAGCTCCCCGCCCTGGAGGCGCCCCGGTTGGCTCAGGCCCTGGCAGAGCGGGTGACCGCGGGGCTGAAGGAGGCCCGCCTGCCCCACGGGGAGGTGCGGGTCCTGTGGACCCCCAGGCGCCTGGCCCTGCTGATCGAAGGGCTCCCGGAAAAGCAGGAGGATCGGGTGGAGGAGCTGCGGGGCCCGGCCGCCAGCGTGGGCCTCGACGAGGCCGGAACCCCCACCCAGGCCGCCATCGGCTTTGCTAAAAAGCACGGGGCCTCCCCGGATCAGCTGGTGAGGAAGAAAGTGGGGGAGCGGGAATATCTGTTCCTGACGGTGCGTACCCCGGGCCGCCCCACCCGGGAGGTGCTCCTGGAGATCCTGCCGGAGGCGGTGCGGGGGGTCCCCTGCTCCAAGAGCATGCGCTGGGACGACTCGGGCCTGTCCTTCCTGCGGCCCATCCGCTGGCTGGTGTGCCTGCTCGATCGCGAGGTGGTCCCCCTTGAGCTGGGGCACCTGGTGGCCGGCAGGACCACCCGCGGGCACCGGTTCTTCGGCCCCCGGGAGCTGGAGCTCTCCTCCCCGGATGACTACCTGGAGGGGTTGCGGGGGGCCAAGGTGCTGGCTGACCCCGAGGAGCGGGAGGCCAGGATCCGGGCCGAGGTGGCGCGGGTGGAGGAGGAGTACCAGGTACGCGCCTCCCTCTCCGCCGAGCTCCTGGGGCGCCTGGGGGGGGCCGGGGAGTGGCCGGTGGGGGTGGTGGGGGCCATCCCCCGGGATTTTTTGGATCTGCCGCCGGAGGTGATCGAGGCCACCCTGCATGAGGAGGGGAAATTCGTACCCTTCTCCCGGGATGGGGCCCCGGCGGAGGTGTTCCTGGGGTTCCGGGACGGGGCCCCGGATGAGACCGGGGTGGTCCGGCAAGGCTACGAGCGGGTGGTGAAAGCGCGCCTGCGGGACTCCCGCTTCTTCTTCGAAAACGATAGAAAACGCCCCCTGGCTGACCGGGTGCGAGATCTGAAAGAGGTGATCTACGAGGCCCGCCTGGGGACCATGTGGCAGCGGGTGGAGCGGATCCGGGCCATCTGCGCCCACCTGGCCGAAGCCCTGGGGCTGCCCGCGGACCTTTTGGACCGGGCGGCCTTCCTGTGTAAGGCCGACCTCACCACGGACATGGTGCGGGAGTTCCCGGAGCTGGAGGGGGTGATGGGGGGGATCTATGCCCGCCTGGACGGCGAGCCGGAGGAGGTGGCCCGGGCCATCGGGGAGCACCTTCGCCCCCGCAGCCGGGACGATGAACTTCCGGAAACCCCGTTGGGGGTCGCCCTGGCCCTGGCGGACAAGTTGGACACGGTGACCGGGGCCATCCGCATCGGGGAGGTGCCCACCGGCTCCCGCGACCCTTACGGCATTCGTCGCCGGGGCGGGGCCATCGTGCGCCTGATCCTGGAGCGGAAGTTGCGCCTGGACCTGTTCGCCC
>JAJOKL010000122.1 GCA_021129895.1 Candidatus Bipolaricaulota bacterium | reverse complement strand
GGCCCGTTAATGCACTCCCCCGATCGTGGTGCGCTTCTGGAGGCGTTAACATCCGAAAGAGATGCCTGTGCGTGCGGTGATCGTGGACGACCACCCGGTGGCCCGGGAGGGGCTGAGGGCCGTCCTCACGGCCGCTGGGGTGGAGGTGGTGGGTGAGGAGGCCGATGGCCGGGCTGCCCCGCGTCTGATCCGCCAGCTCCTCCCGGAGGTGGCAGTGGTGGACGTGGCCCTGCCGAGCCTTTCTGGAATAGAGCTCTGTCGTCGGATCCGCCGCCGGCTCCCCCAGGTGAACGTGGTGCTGATCTCCATGTTCGACGATCCGGCCTGGCGGGCCGAGGCGGCTTCTGCCGGGGCGGCGGCCTACCTGCTCAAGGGGGACGCCCCCAAGGCGATCGTGGACGCGGTGCTGCGGGCCGCCCGGGGCGAGACCCTGCTCGCGGCCCCCGGGGAGGCCGCTGGGGTGCCCCTCACCCCCCGGGAGCGGGAGGTGGTGCAGCTCATCGCCGAAGGCAGGAAACTGTCGGAGATCGCCCGGCTCCTCTCCCGCTCGCCGGCCACGGTGCGGGCCCACAAGGCCTCCGCCATGAGGAAGCTCTCCGTCCACTCCACCGCGGAGCTGGTGCGGGCCGCCCTGGAGCTAGGGCTGGTGCGGGTGCCGGAGGTGCCAAGTGGCTGAGGTCACAATCCTGTCCCGCTATCGAGCCGAGATCTTGGATGCTCTCTCCCGGACCTTGCAAGGGGACGGGGAGCTGTGGAAGCTCCTTCGCTACCCCATGGGCCTGGAGGGACCCGGTGGCGAGCCTGGCCCTGGGATCGGAGGAAAGCTCCTCCGCCCCGCCCTGGTCTGCTTCTCCTGCGAGGCGTTGGGGGAGGAAATTGAAAAGGTCCTGCCCCTGGCCTGTGCCCTGGAGCTCGTCCACAACTTCTCGTTGGTACACGACGACATCCAGGACGGGGACGAGCTGCGGCGGGGGAGGCCCACCGCCTGGAAGGTTTTTGGAACTGGCCAGGCCATAAACGCCGGGGACGGCCTGTTGGTGTTGGCCTTGCGTACGGCGCTCAGGGCGAAAGAGGTGCTCCCGCCCGCGGCGGTCATCGCCGCCCAGGAGGCCCTGCTTTCCGCCACCTTCCGCATGATCGAGGGCCAGGTACAGGACCTGGCATTGGAAGGAACCCAAGATGGGGGGGTGCAAAGGTACCTGGAGATGGCCCGCCGGAAGGCCGGGGCCCTGCTCGGCTGCGCCCTGGAGCTGGGGGGGATCGCCGCCGGTGCGGATGAGGGGCTGCGGGAAGAGCTTCGGGAGCTCGGGGAGACACTGGGCTTGGCGTTCCAGATCCGGGACGACTTCCTGGGGATCTGGGGGGATCCTGAGGTGACCGGAAAACCAGCCGGAAGCGACCTGGTGCGAAAAAAGCGCTCCTTCCCGGTGGCCTTCGCCTTGGAGCGGGACCCGGCCCTGGCGGAGCTCCTGGCGCGGGAGCCGGTCCCGGTGGCCGAAATATTAGAGAAATTTTCTGCCCTGGGGGTGCGGGAGGCGACCGAGGCAGAGGCCAGGAAATACGTGCGAGAGGCCCAGACGGCGGCGGAAAGGCTCCCCTGGACCCCTGAGGCGAAGGGGATGTTCGCGGAGCTGATCTCTTTCCTGGCGGAAAGGATGGCGTAGATGTCAAGGCCGATGGCGATGACGCTGGAACTGGCGAAGTACCTCCTCCCCCGGAGGAGGTGGCCCGAAAGGGGGAAGCTCTTCCCGATGGTGCTCATGCTCGAGCCCCTGGAGGCTTGCAACCTGAGATGCATCGGCTGCGGCCGGGTACGGGAATACCGGGACGTGATGGACCTGAGGATGCCGGTGGACGAGGCCCTCCAGGCGGCGGAGGCCGCCGGGGCCCCAGTGGTGTCCGTCTCCGGGGGTGAACCGCTGCTTCATCCGGGGATCTCTGATATCGTGCAGGGCCTCATCGAGCAGCGCCGCTGGGTGTATCTGTGCACAAACGGCCTCCTCCTGCGGGAATCCCTGGACAAGTTCAGGTCGAATAGGCGCCTGTGTTTCGTGGTGCACCTCGATGGCACGGAAAAGGTGCACGACCAGGTGACCCAGCGGCCGGGGGCCTACCGGGAGGCCATCGCCGCCATCGGGGACGCGATCGCCCGGGGGTTCCGGGTGTGCACCAACACCACCGTGTTCCACGGCTCCGACGTGCCGGACCTGAAGGCCCTCTTCCGGGAACTGGCGCAGCTCGGGGTGGAGGGCCTGATGCTCTCGCCGGGGTACGCCCACGAGACCGTCCCCGAGAAGGAGCTTTTCCTCCAGAAGCGGGAGTCCTTCAAGGTCTTCCGGGCGCTCTTGAACGGGAACGAGAGGTTCCCCTTCTACGACAACCCCCTGTTCCTGGACTTTCTGCGGGGCTACCGGGAGTACCGCGAGTGCGCGGCGTGGGCCATCCCCACCTACACCGTGCTCGGCTGGAGAAAGCCCTGCTACCTCGTCGCCGACGAGCACGTTCAGGACCTGACCGAGCTTTTGGACCCGGCGCTGTGGGAGAGGTACGGCCCTGGGCGGGACCCCCGCTGCGCCGGCTGCATGCTCCACTCGGGCTTCGAGCCCCAGAGCGTGTTGGACGCGGTGAACCACCCCTGGAAGCTCCTGATGCGGCCCAAGGTGGAGGTGGGGTAAGTGGTGCTCACGGTGGCAGCCCTCCGGACCGAGCTCCTGTTTGCGCCCCGGCCGCGGGCTGCCCTGGGGGTGGGGGAGAGGGCCCCTGCGCGCTTGGCGGAAATCTTGGACAAGGAAAGGCCAGCCGGGGTCCTGGTGGTGGGGTTCTGCGGGGCGACCCGGGCCGGGCTTTCCCCGGGGGACTTGGTGCTGGCCGACTCCGCGGGGGAAGTTCGGGTGCCACAAGAGCTGGTTACGAGGGCGAAAGCGGCGCTAGCGGGGGTGAAGGTGGGGCCGGTGGCCACGGTTGGTGCCCCGGCGGGCCCGGAGGAGAAGGTGCGTCTTGCTCCGGATGCGCTGGCGGTGGACATGGAATCGGCCCACCTCGCCCGGGAGCTTTCCTCTCAGGGGCTGCCGTTCCTGATCCTGCGCTGCGTGCTGGATGCCCTGTGGGAGGACCTTTCGGCGAGGCCGGCGGCTTTTTGGGCGGGAAGGGCGCTTTCCTGTGCCCGCAGGCTGGGGCGCGGGGCCCAGGCCCTGATCCCGGCGTTGGAGGGGGCGAGACCGTGACGCGGGACGCCCGACGCCTGACGAGGGTGGTCAGGGTGGGAGACCTAAGCATCGGTGGGGGGAGTCCCATCGTGGTCCAGTCCATGACCAACACCGACACCCGGGACGTGGGGGCCACGGTGGCCCAGATCCGGGCCCTTCAGAGGGGGGGGTGTGAGCTGGTGCGGGTGGCGGTGCCGGACATGGCGGCCGCCCAGGCCATCGCTGCGATCAAGCGCGAGGTGACCCTGCCCATCGTGGCCGACATCCACTACGACCCGCGCTTGGCCCTGGCGGCCCTGGCGGCCGGGGCGGACAAGCTCCGGCTCAACCCGGGCAACATCCGGGCCCCGGAGAGGATCAGGGAGGTCGCCCAGGCGGCGGCCGAGCGGGGGGTGCCGATCCGGGTGGGGGTGAACGCCGGCTCCCTGGACGAGCGGTTCCTGAAAGGAGGAAAGGTCACCCCGGAGGGGATGGCCGAGGCCGCCCTGTGGGAGGTCTCTCTGCTTGAGAAGGCGGGCTTCCGGGACATCGTGATCTCCCTCAAAGCGCACGATGTGGCCCTCACCGTGGAGGCCAACCGCCTGGTGGCGAAAGAAGGAGACTGGCCACTTCATTTGGGGGTCACCGAGCCCGGGACCGGCCTGGAGGGGATCGTGAAGTCGGCGGTGGGGATCGGGATCCTCCTTTCCCAGGGGATCGGGGACACCATCCGGGTGTCCCTCCCCGGGGACCCGGTGCGGGAGGTAGAGGTGGCCTGGGAGATCCTGAAAGCGCTGGGGCTGAGGCAGCGCGGCCCGAGTTTCGTGGTTTGCCCCACCTGCGGCCGCACCGGGATCGATATCCCGGGGATCGCAGAGGAGATACGGAAGGAACTTTCCCAACTCGAAAAACCGCTCACCATCGCGGTCATGGGCTGTCCAGTGAACGGCCTGGGGGAGGCCCAACGGGCCGACTACGCCATCTTGGGCGGCTCGGGCTACGGCACCATCTACGCCCACGGGCAGGTCGTTAAGCCGAAAGTTCCCGAGGAAAAACTAGCCGAGGAGCTCGTGTCCCTGATCCTGCGGGAGGTGAAAAGCGGTGAAGCGTAACGCGTTACGCGTAACGGGTAAAGGCGGAGCTCGTGACGCGTCGCCCGTCACGCGTCACGACATCGATGGGGCCATCCAGCGGGCGGTGGACTGGCTCCTTGCCCGGCAGTACCCCGAGGGCTACTGGTGGGGCGAGCTCGAGTCCAACGTCACCATCACCGCCGAACACCTTTTCTTGCTGCACATCCTGGGCCTTTCCACGCAGGAACTGTCAGAAAAGATCGCCCGCTACATCCTCTCCGAACAGCGCCCCGAGGGGTTCTGGGCCAACTGGTACGGCGGGCCGGGGGAGCTCTCCACCACCGTGGAGGCCTATGTGGCCCTGAAGCTGGCCGGGGTGGACCCCGAGGACCCCAGGATGCGGAAGGCGAGGGAGTGGATCCTGGCCCAGGGCGGCGTGGAGAGGACCCGGGTGTTCACCAAGATCTGGCTGGCGCTCATGGGGGAGTGGCCCTGGGAGGCGACCCCCATGCTCCCCCCGGAGCTGGTGCTCATTCCCGATTGGTTTCCGGTGAACCTGTACTCCTTCGCCTCCTGGGCCCGGGGGACGATCCTGCCGCTTGCCATCCTGCGGGTGGAAAAGCCGGTGTTCCCCATTCCAGAGCGCGCCCGGATCGACGAGCTCTTCCCCCGCGGCAGGGAAAAAGCCGACCTGTCCTTGCCCAGGAAGCGGAGCGCCTGGGGGCGGTTCTTCTACGCTGTTGACAAGGCCCTGCGGGCATACGAGCGGATGCACATAAAGCCGCTCAGGCGGCGGGCCCTGAAGGCGGCGGAGGAGTGGATCGTGGCCCGCCAGGAGGCGGATGGCTGCTGGGGCGGGATCCAGCCCCCCTGGGTGTACTCCCTCATCGCCCTCTACGTCCTTGGCCACCCGCTGGAATCCCCGGTCATGGCCAAGGGCCTCGCGGGCTTTTCCCGCTATGCCATCGAGGACGAGCGGGGCTTTCGCTTGCAGTCCTGCATCTCCCCGGTGTGGGATACGGGTCTTGCGGCCATCGCCCTGCAGGACGCCGGGCTTCCGCCAGGGCATCCGGCCCTGGTCAAGGCGGGGAAGTGGCTCCTTTCCGAGCAGATCTTCGTGGGCGGCGACTGGCAGGTTAAGTGCAAAGCCCGCCCGGGAGGTTGGGCGTTCGAGCTTGATAACGACTGGTACCCCGATACCGACGACACCGCAGTGGTGATGATGGCCCTCCTGGGGACGGAGCTCCCGGAGCGGGCCAAGGAGTTCGTCATCTCCCGGGGGCTGGAGTGGCTCTTGGGGATGCAGTCGCGGAACGGGGGCTGGGGGGCGTTCGACCGGGACAACACCAAGGTTTTTCTGCGGGAGATCCCGTTCGCCGACTTCGGAGAGCTTTTGGATCCGCCTTCTGTGGACGTCACCGCCCACATCGTGGAGTGCCTGGGCAGGCTCGGGTATCGGCGCGGGTTCAAGCCCCTTGACCGGGCCTTGAAATACCTGTTCCGGGAACAGGAAGAGGACGGCTCTTGGTTCGGCCGTTGGGGGGTGAATCACATCTATGGCACCGGGGCGGTGCTCCCCGCCCTGGAGGCGATCGACTTCCCCATGGACGACCCCCGGGTGCGGCAGGCGGTGGACTGGCTCCTTTCTCGCCAGAACGAGGACGGGGGCTGGGGCGAGGACGTGATGTCCTACCACCGGGAGGAGCTGCGGGGCCGGGGCCCCTCCACGGCCTCCCAGACCGCCTGGGCGCTTTTGGCGCTGATCGCCGCCGGCGAGGCCTTTTCCGAACCAGCCCGCCGCGGGGTCCAATATCTGATCGAGACTCAAAACGAAGACGGCACCTGGGACGAGCCCTACTTCACCGGCACCGGGTTTCCCACCGACTTCATGATCCGCTATCACCTCTACCGCCACTACTTCCCCCTGATGGCCCTGGGCCGGTATCGCAAGGAGGTTGCGCGTCACGCGTCACGCGTCACGCGTCACGGGTGATGGCGTTGAAGATCGAGCTGGCGCGGGTGTACGGGTTCTGCCCCGGGGTGCGGCGGGCGGTGCAGATGGTGGAGGAGCACTTGGTGCAGGAAGGCCCCTTGGCCACCCTGGGGGCCATCGTCCACAACGCCCACGTGGTGGAGGCCCTGGAGCGAAAAGGGGCCCGGGTGGCGGGGTCGGTGGGGGAGGTGGAGGGCCCTGCTGTGGCCATCACCGCCCACGGTGCCGGCCAGGAGGTGTATCAGGAGATAAAAAGCCGGGGACTGAAGCTCGTCGATACCACCTGCCCCATCGTGAAGCGGGCCCAAGAGGCCGCCCGCACCTTTGCCCAAGAAGGCTACACCGTGCTCATCTACGGGGAGGAGGCCCACCCCGAAGTCCGAGGAATCCTGTCCTGGACCGGAGGGAAGGGCTATGCCACTCTGCAACCTGCGGACCTGCCCCCGCGTTTCCCGAGGAAACTGGCGGTCATCTCCCAGACCACCAAGGATCGCCAAGCATTCTGGGATTTCGTGCGGGCTGTCATCGCCCGCTTCCACCCCACCCTGGAGGACCTGCGGGTTGTGGACACCACCTGCCCGGAGACCGGCCGGCGTTACCAAGCGGCCCTGGAGCTCGCGAGCAAGGTGCAGGCCATCTTCGTAGTGGGCTCCCGAAATTCGGCCAACACCCGCAAGCTCGCCGAGACCTGCCGGGGAACCGGGGTCCGCACCTACTTCATCGAATCCGCCGAGGAGATCGATCCGAGCTGGCTTTCCGGTCTTTCCCGGGTGGGCGTCACCGCCGGGGCCTCCACCCCGGACGAGGTTATCGATCAGGTGATCCGCAGGCTGTCCCAGCTAGGGGGTGATGTAGCATGAGGGAGGTTTCCACTGAGCCGCGGCCGGTGGTGAAATTGCTCTCGTTCCGGATGACCACCGACAGGGCACCGCAGTTCATCGACATCACCGATGGAGTGCAGAGGCTCGTGACCGAGTCCGGCGTTCATGCCGGCACCGCCACCGTGTTCTGCCGGCACACCACCGCCGCCATCCGCATCAACGAGAACGAACCCTTGCTCCTTTCCGACATGGAGGAGTTCCTGAAGCGGGTGGCGCCCCGGGACCTCTACTACCGCCACAACGACTTCTCCATCCGCACCGAGAACATGACCGAGGACGAATGCCCCAACGCCCACGCTCATTGCCAACATCTCATGTTGGGGGCGTCCGAGACCGTCCCCATCGCAGGCGGGAGGCTGATCTTGGGCCGGTGGCAGCGGATCTTCTTGGTGGAGCTTGACCGGCCGCGGGAGCGCGAGGTATGCGTACAGATAATCGGGTTCTAAACGAGGAAGAGGCGTTTGCCCGAGTTCCGGTGGCAGAGCGGGTGCTGCTCCTCCCCCATTGCCTGCGCCCGAGTGGGGACTGCCCGGGGAAGACCACCCGGGAGGGGCTGCAATGCCCGCCGGACTGCCCCCACCGAAGAAGGTGTCCCATTGGACGGCTGCGGGATGAGGCCCAGCGGCTGGGGTACAAAGGAGTGTGCGTGGCCCCCGGCGGGGCCCTGGCCCTTCGGTTTGTACAGGAGCTACGGCCAGCTGGCATCCTGGCCGTGGCCTGCTACAAGGAACTGGTAGAGGGAGTGCAGGCCCTCGCGGAGGCCCCGGCAGAGCGGCCGGTGGTCCTGACCCTCCCCCTGTTGCGGGACGGCTGTGTGGACACCGAGGTGGACGTGGAGAAGGCCTTGCGGTTTTTGCGTTTGGGGACCCCTTCTGCCCTGTAACTCCCCACTTGACCCCTCCCTCCCGCAACGCTATAATAACAATCGCAAACAAAGACAATGAACCAACAGCACATGCTCACCGAGCAGCGGCGGAGGCTCATCCTGGAGCGCCTGCGCGAACGGGGCGCGGTGCGTACCTCTGAGCTGTCTGAGCTATTTTCCGTCTCTCCCATGACCATCCGCAACGACCTCAACGCCCTGGCCCAGGAAGGGGAACTGATCCGCATCCACGGCGGGGCCATCGCTAAAGAGTCACTGGCCTCGGAGCCTTCCTACCACGAGAAGGAAACGGTTAACCTGGCGGAGAAGCGCCTGATCGGCCGCCTGGCCGCCTCCCTGATCGAGGAGGGGATGGCCGTGTTCATCGGGAACGGCACCACCACCATGCAGATCGTCAAGCACCTGTCTCCGGAGATCCGCTTCCGGGCGTTCACCAACGCCCTCACCCACGCGGTGGAGCTCTCCAAGATGCCCCAGGTGGAGGTGTACGTGGTCGGCGGGTACCTCAGGGGGGTATCCTATGCCATGGTGGGGCGGCTGGCTCGGCAAGCCCTGGACGGGGTGTATTTCGACCTGGCCTTCCTGGGGGCGAACGGGGTTTCGCTGGAACACGGGGTGACCATCCCCGCCCTGGAGGAGGCGGAGACCGCCACGGAGGTAGTACGGCACGCCAGGAAGACGGTGTTGGTGGTGGACCGCTCCAAGTTCGGGGTGGTCACCCACGGCAAGATCGCTGCCCTTGCCGACATTGATGCCATCGTCCCCGACCGGCCCCTGCCTGGCTCGCTTGCCCGGGCGCTGGAGGAGCTGGACGTGGAGGTGTATGTCGCCGAGGTACGTGTTTAGCGTCGGGGGCCTCCGGCT
>JAJOKL010000056.1 GCA_021129895.1 Candidatus Bipolaricaulota bacterium | reverse complement strand
TCCAAAGTAGCCTTCCTAACTGAATCCCTCGAAAAACACTTGTCAAAGTCGGGGCTGACCGTGGATGTGGACGAGGAATCGGGCGATTTCTACGTGCACTGGATCAACGTTAAGGCCGAGGAGCCGCGGCCGCAGGACGTGTGCGGCCCCTTCCCAACCTGGGCGAGGAGGATTGCGGAATGATCGCCGAGCTCTCCTTTGGGGTGGCGGCAGCGGTGATGGTGGGGTTCATGGTGGTATCGGTGCTGCGGCTGGCCATCGGCCCCACCGCCGCGGATCGGGCAGTGGCCATGGACACGATAAACACCCTGGTGGTGACCACCATGGTCCTTCTGGGGGCTGCCTTCGGGCAGGTGGTCCTGGTGGACGTGGCCATCGTGTACGCCCTCCTCTCCTTCATCTCCACCCTCTACATCGCCCGCTACCTGGAAAAGGGGGCGCGGTGAACGGACTCATCTACCTGTTTTTGGCGATCGGGGCCGCGTTCAACGGCCTGGGGGCATCGCCCTGATCCGCTTCCCCGATGTGTACACCCGCATCCATGGGGCCACCAAGTGCACTACCTTCGGGTCCATCTTCTCCATCCTGGCGGTGGTGATCTACGGGTTCGCTCGGGGTGGAGGGGAGGGCGGTACCCTGGCGGTCCACGCCCTGATCGCACTGGCGGCGCTGCTTCTAACCAACCCCACGGGCTCCCATGCCCTGGCCCGGGGCGCCCATCGGGGCGGGATCCGGCCGTTCCGAGCGGTGGTGGACCGGCTGGAGGAGAAGAGATGAGCGTGTGGGCAGCGCTGCAGGTGATGACCCTGGTGCTGATCGTGGTGGGGGCAGCGTTGGCAGTGCGGCTCAAGGACCTGTTGGCTGCGGTGATCGCCCTGGCCGCCGCCAGCCTGCTTCTGTCCCTGGCGTTCTATCTCCTCCAGGCCCCGGACGTGGCCATCGCCGAGGCCGGCATCGGGGCCGCCCTGACCACCGCCATTTACGTCCTGGCCATCCGCAAGACCCATCGGAAGGAGGAGGAATGAAGTGGGTTAGGGTGGGGGCGCTGCTTCTGGTGGTGGGGTTCCTGATCGGGGCGGCGGCCTGGATGCGGCCCTTCGGTCGACCCCCACTGGCGGAGATGGATGGTTATTTCATTCAGCACGCCCAGGCCGAGGCCGGGGCCAACAACGTGGTCACCTCGGTGGTGTTCGACTACCGGGGCTTTGACACCCTGGGAGAGGCCGCGGTGCTGTTCTGTGCCGTGGTGGGGGTGGCGCTCCTGTTGAGGAAGGTGGCCAAATGAGCGTGGTGGTGAAGACCGTCTCCCGCATCATCCTGCCCCTGATCCTGATATTCGGGGCGTATGTGATCATGCACGGGCACCTCACCCCCGGGGGCGGTTTTCAGGGGGGGCGGTGGCCGCCTCCGCCGTGGCGTTGCTTGCCATCGCTTTCGGCTTCCAGCGCTGGAAGCGGATCAAAGGGTCCTTGTCCTTCCTGGAGGACTTGGGGGCGGTGGCCTTCGTGGCCCTGGCATTTTTGGGGATCGGCTACACCTTCTTCCGCAACGTGCTCGCAGGGGCAGGGGGACTGTTTGGGGCTCCGGTGCCGTTCGGCCCCAACCCGGGGTGGCTCAACACCGGCGGTACCCTCCCGCTCATGAACTGGGCGGTGGGCCTGAAGGTGATCGCCGGTTTGGGTGCGGTGGTGCTTCTGTTGGGCCTGTTCGGAGGTGGGGATGATTGGTAATTTGCCGTTCGTGGCGTGCATGATCCTCATCGGCCTGGGATTGTGGACGCTGCTTTCGCGCCGCAACCTGATCAAGTTGGCCATCGGCATCACCCTCATTGAGAAGGGGGTGAACCTGTTCCTGGTGACGCTAGGGTACGTGGAGCAGGGGGTGGCGCCCATCTACACCTACACCCAGCCCGGAGTGACCATGGTCCTGCCCACCCCGCAGGCGCTCACGCTCACCTCCATCGTGATCGGCATGGCCACCACCGCGCTGATGCTCGCGTTCGCGGTGGTGATCTACCGCCATCGGGGCACGCTGGACGCCCGGAAGATCAGGGAGCTTAAGGGATGAGTTTGGGAACGCATCTGCCGATTCTGGCGATCGCCGTGCCCCTGCTGGGGGCGTTCGCCCTGCCCATCTTCGCCAAGGTCCACAAGAGGCTGCGGGACATGTGGGCCGCGGCGGTGGGCGCGTTCACCTGTGCCATGGTCATCGCCCTGGCCGTCCAGGTGTTGTCCACCGGGGTGGTGGTGTACACCCTGGGGGCCACCTCCCCGGCCCAGACGGTGGCCCCAGGTGGATTTCCCATCCGCATCACGCTCACCGTGGACGGGATGTCCGCCTTCATGGGGCTCATCTCCGCCTTGGTGGGCCTCGCCTCCCTGATCTATGCGTTCCAGTTCCTCAAGGAGGACCAGGGGAAGCCCCTGGCCATGACCCTGTTCTTCCTCCTGTGGGCGGGGATGCTGGGCATGGAGTACACCGGGGACATGTTCAACTTCTTCGTGTTCTTGGAGATCACCAGCATCGCCGCCTGCGCCTTGATCGGCTATCGCACTTGGGAATCCCGCCCGGCGGAGGCGGCGTTCAAGACCATGGCCCTGTACACCGTGGGGGGGCTACTCGTGCTCCTGGCGGTGGCGATCCTGTACGGGCAGTACGGGGCGCTCAACATCGCTTACCTTTCCTCCAAGATCGGGGGGAGCCAGCTTGACAAGATCGCCCTGGGGCTGCTTTTGGGGGGGCTGCTCATGAAGGCGGGGGCGGTGCCGGCTCACATGTGGGCCCCGGACGCCTATGGGGAAGCCCCGGCCCAGGCGGCCATGGTGCTGGTGGCCAATACCCAGGCCTCCCTGTATGGGCTGTGGCGGGTGCTGTTCACCCTGTTCGGCGGCGTCCTGGCCGCGCCGGCGGTGGGCTGGCTGGTGGTTTCCTTGGGCACCTTGACCCTGCTGGTGGCGGTGCTGATGGCGGTCCTGCAGCGGGACCTGGGCCGGCTGATCGCTTACGGGGCGGTATCCCAGATCGGCTACATGTTGCTGGGGGTGGGGCTGGTGGCCCTGGCCTCCCGGCCGGATTTCGGGCTGGTGGCGATGCAGGGGGGCATCTTCCACATGATGAACGACGCAGCCACGGTGGGCCTGCTCATGTTGGCCGCCGGGGTGGTACGGCGGGCGGCCGGGACCAAGGACCTCACCGCCCTGGGGGGGCTCGGGCACGATCTCAAGTGGACCGGGGGCTTCTTCTTCCTCGGTGCCCTGGCCCTGGCCGGGATCCCGCCTTTTAATGGGTTCGCTTCCAAGCTGCTCATCTACGAGTCGAGCTTCCGGCTGTCACCACTTTTGACCGCCGTGGCGGTGCTGGGCTCCATCTTGCTCCTCGCCGTGTTCGCCCGCGCCTTCCAGGGGGTGTTCCTGGGGCCGAAGATGCGAGAGGCCGAGCCCGCCCCAGTGGGGATGTTGGTGGCCATGGGGATCTTGGCGGCGGTGATCCTGGCCATGGGCCTGGCGCCGGGGTTCTTCGTGGAGCACCTGGTGACCCCGGCGGCCCGGGCGCTGTGGGAGGGCCGGGACCTATACCTGGCGGCGGTGCTAGGGGGATGAGATGAGGCTGGTTACCGGGCAAGGGTACTGGAGTCCGCTGATATGGCTGGCCCTGGCGGCTGGGGTGGCGTTCTTCGGGTGGCAGTTTTGGCGGCTGGGCCGGCGCCCCTACAAGGCGGGGACGGACCAGGATGCCCCGTTCCTGTCCGGCGAGGCGGCCCCGGAAGGGGCCCATGTCGGCGGCCACCACCTGTACTGGGGGTTCCTGCAAGGCCTGCGCCCGGCACTGGAGGCGTTGAGGGCGTTCCATTCGGGGTTCCTCGGGGATTACCTGACCTGGACGGTGGTGGTGGTGGGCGGCTGCGGCTGCTCTTCCGGGGTGTTCTATGAGTCCTACAACGTGCTGGGTCCGGTGGATGAGATCGTGCCGGTGGACGTGTACGTGCCGGGTTGTCCCCCCAGGCCGGAGGCGATCATCGACGGGGTGGTGAAGGCGGTGGCGAAATTGGAGCGGCTGGAGGCGGGGGAGCCGGTATGAACGCCCAGGCAGTGTTGACCGCGCTCAAAGAGGCGTTGGGGGATCGCCTGCGGGCCCCGGAGATCCGCACCCGCAGCGTGGGGGTCAAGTCCCCTCGCACCATCGAGGAGGTGTGGGGCGCAATCGACCGCGACGTGCTGCTCCAGGCGGCGCGGACCTTAAAGGATTTGGGGCCCTTGCACGTCTCCATCATCTCCGGGGCCGACTGCGGGGAGGAGATCGAGCTCCTGTATCACTTCACCGTGGGCTTCGGCACCGAGGGCGGGGAGGTGCTGGTGACCTTGAAGCTCTCCGTGCCCAAGACGGACCCGGTGGTGCCCTCCATCTGCGGGATCATTCCCGGGGCCCAGACCACAGAACGGGAGAAGATCGAGTTCCTGGGGATCGAGTTCTCCGGGATCCCGGACTCCCGCCACCTGTTCCTGCCCGAGGACATGGAGGTCCATCCCTGGAGGGTGGACGAACCGGAGCTTGAAAAGTTCGTGAAGCGGGCCGTCAAGTGGGAGGAGCGGAATGCGTGAGCTAGAGAAGACGTTCGAGGTCCCCATCGGGCCGGTCCACCCGGCCCTGAAGGAGCCGATCCGGTTCACCTTCCAGGTGGAGGGGGAGAGGATCGTAGGGGTCGACGTAAAGCCCGGCTTCGCCCACCGGGGGATCGAGTTCATGGGGATGGAGCGCAACCTGATCCAGGTGTTGTACCTGGCAGAGAGGATCTGCGGCATCTGCTCCATCTCCCACCCCATCGCCCTAACCCAGGCGGTGGAGGTCGCGGCCGGGATCGAGGTCCCGCCCCGGGCCCAGTACATCCGGGTGATCGTTTCCGAGCTGGAGCGGATCCATTCCCACCTCCTGTGGGCGGGGGTGGCGGCCCACGAGCTGGGATTCGACACCTTGCTCCACCTCACCTGGAAGGTGCGGGAGCGGGTGATGGACATCCTGGAGGAGCTCACCGGGAACCGGGTCGACTACGCCATCCCCATCTTCGGCGGGGTGCGGCGGGACATCGCCCCGGAGCAGTACCCCAAGATCCAGGAGATGCTCCGTTACTATCGAGGCCTGTTTGAGGAGCTGGCGGAGCGGTTCCTGCGCGATGCCTCGGTGGAGGCCCGCACCAGGGACGTGGGGGTGTTCACCCCCGAGGAGGCGGAGGCCCTGTGTGCGGTGGGGCCCACCGCCCGGGCCTCGGGGCTAAGGAAGGACGTGCGCCAGGACTGGCCGTACCTGGTGTACGGGGATTTCGGGGTCAAGGCCATCACCCCGGAGGACTACGGCACGGAAGTCCGGGGGGACGTGTACGATCGGATCATCGTGCGCCTCCTGGAGGTGGCTCAGTCCATGGACATCATCGAGCGGTGTCTGGAGGACATGCCGGAGGGGGAGATCACCTCCATCCCCAAGGTGCCGGCGCTCCTCGCCCAGCTCAAGAAGGCCGAAGGGGAGGGGATCGGCAGGCATGAAGCGCCCCGGGGCGAGGTGATTCACTACATCCGCTTGGAGGCGGACAAGGAGGCGCCGGTGGTGTGGAAGGTGAAGGCCCCTACCTACTCCAACCTCATGTCCTGGGTGCCCATGTTCCGGGATCAGGAGATCGCCGACATCCCCATCATCGCCGCCTCCATCGACCCCTGCATGTGCTGCATGGATCGGGTGCACCTGGTACGGAACGGACGGGACGAGCTGGTGTGGAAAGAAGAGCTCCTCGCGCTATCCCGAGAAAAAACCGAGAGGATCCGGTCACGCGTTACGCGTTACGCGTCACGGGTCGTGGATCACGGGGGCGGAATATGAGTGCGGTAAGCGCGTTGTGGCAGGGGGCGCTGGTGCTATTTGGGGGAACCCTTCTCGCCCTGGTCTACAAGGGCTTTGATCGGAAGCTGGCCGCGAGGATGCAGGGGCGGATCGGCCCCCCCATCCGGCAGCCGTTCCTGGACCTGGGGAAGCTGTTGGTGAAGGAGACGGTGGTTCCCAGGACGGCGGTCCGGTGGGTGTTCAACCTGATGCCGTTTCTGGCGCTGGTGGCGGCGGGCACCGTGCTCCTGTACCTGCCGGTGGGGCCGTTTAAGCCGGTCCTGTCCGGCTACGGCGACGTGATCGTGGTGCTATATCTTTTGGCCCTGCCCGCCATCGCCATGGCCCTGGGGGGCTTCGCCTCCGGATCCCCCTACGGGGTGGTGGGTGCCCAGCGCGAGCTGGTGATGCTCATGTCCTATGAGTTCCCGTTGGCGGTGGTGATAGTGGCCCTAGCCTGGCGGGTGGCGGGACTGGGGGCAGGGCCGGCCTTTTCCCTGGCCACCCTGGCCGCCCAGCCCCTATGGGCGCAGGTGGGCCCGTTGGGGGTGCTGGGCCTCGCGCTGCTTCTGGTGGCGTTGCTTGTGGTTACTCCGGCCGAGCTCTCGAAGATCCCGTTTGACATCCCGGAGGCAGAGACCGAGATCGCCGGAGGGCTGATGGTGGAGTACTCCGGGGTCAACCTGGCCCTGTTCTACCTCGCTGACGCGATAAAGACGATAGCCATGGCCGCTCTGGTGGTGGCGCTGTTCATCCCCTATGGGATCTCCGGACCGCTCGGGATCGGGGGCATCGGGGGGCAGATCCTGGATGTGGCGTTCTTCTTCCTGAAGATGTTCGTGGTGATGTTCGCCGCGGTGACCACGGTGCGGGTGGCGTTCGCCCGGCTGAAGGTGGACCAGATCGCCCGCGGGTTCTGGATCCCCCTCACGGCGGTCGCCCTGGCGGGGCTATTGCTCCTCGTCCTGGACAAGGCGGTGGTGGGATGATCCTGAAGACCCTGTTATCGCAGCTCCTCACCCGGCCGGTGACCAACCGGTTTCCGGTCAAATACATGCCCCGGAGCGTGACCGGCCTCCTCAAGAAGGTGGAGGAGGGGCGGGCCCGGATCCATCCCCCGATCCAGGTCCCCCCAAAATTCCGGGGGAAGCTCGCCTATGATCGAGAGAAGTGCATCGGCTGCCAGCTGTGCATTCGGGTGTGTCCGGCGAGCGTGATCAAGTTCAAGCCGGAGGAGAAGAAGATCCGGATTCATGTGGCTCGCTGCACGTTCTGTTCCCAGTGTGTGGACGCCTGTCCGGTGGATGCGCTTTCGATGAGCGAGGATTTTCTACTTGCCGACTACGACCGGTTCTCGGAGAACCTGGTCGTGGAGTGACTCACCTCCCTCCTTCCCGCTTGACTCCTCCTGGGAGCGGGGGCCCAACCGGGCCCCCGTTCTCATTTAGGGGTTCAGTCCAGTGAAGGGAGGCTGGCGGCGGCGATGGCCTGACCCACCCGGCGGTACCTTTCGTCAGGAAGGTGCAGGTCTACCCAGGAGTGGAGCTCGGGGAACTCGGTCTCCAGCACTTTCTTGGCCCACTTCAGGATCAGCTCTCCGCCCCGTCCGGAGGTCACTCGGCCTAAAAGGAGAACATGTGTGGCCTCATAGAAGTTCAGGTAGTGGGCGAGGGCATAGCCGGTGTAGATCCCGAGCGTCTGCCATATCCCCTTCGCCCTGGGGTCCCCCTGTGAAAAGGCCTCCTGGGCGGCCCGGAGCTGTTGGGCGTTGGACACCCCTGCGGGGAGCTCCAGTCCTGCCTCAGCGGCCAGCCGGAACACCGCCTGCTGGGAGAGGTAGGAGGCACCGCAGCCCCGGTCTCCGGACCATTCATCCATCGGGGCAGTGAGGGAGTAATCGATAGGTGCGAAGGCGAGTTCGTTGAGCCAGCCGGTGATGGTGCCAGCGGGGGTGACGTAGCCCGCCGCCTCGCTCGAGCCCATGGCGATGCCTAGAAGCCCGGTCACTCCCAGTGAAAGAGCTCCGGCCAGGGCAGCCACCTCGCCATCGTTCACGATGACCAGGGGAACCCCCATCTCCTCGCCCAACCTGACGAAGAGGTCCCTTACCTTGGCGTAGCGTTCCTTGGGCACCCCGCGAAACAGAGAGGCTACCCGCACCCGGTTGTCCACGTATACCCCAGCGGCACTGCCCCCGATGGCGTCCACCCGAGGCAAATGTGCGGCGGCGCGTTTGAGCGCTGTCAAGATATACTGGTAATGGTAAGCTGGATCTGGCTCACGGGTCGGTTCCCAGATGATCTCATCGCTGAAGATGGGCTCTCCATCGACTACTGCTGCCACTTTGATGTCGGAGGCCCCTAGATCGAACCCGATTCGGTAGCCGTCAAGATGCCCTCCCAAAGGCCGAAAGCGTTCACGGGCTGGGGGTACTTCCTCGAGACCGCAAGGGACCACCTGAAACGGCTCGCCATAGATCTCCTCCATCATGCACGCGTCGAACGCCCTGGCCCCGTCTGAGGAGTAGAGCTTTTGGATGTGCCTTCCGATCTCTTCCGGGCTTCCCACATACGCTTTGTGCCCGCCGCGCTGCCACAGGAAGAACTTGAACG
The DNA here is from genome assembly GCA_021129895.1 of Candidatus Bipolaricaulota bacterium. GTDB lineage: Bacteria > Bipolaricaulota > Bipolaricaulia > Bipolaricaulales > Bipolaricaulaceae > UBA3574. The sequence continues at coordinate 453 of JAJOKL010000056.1, read as the reverse complement.
CCCGTTCGGCCAGAAGCGGGTTGACGTTGGTTAGTGGGTGTGCTGGGGGAAACAGGGGGATAGCCTGGCGGGAGACGCTTCCGTCCGGTCTCTCTAAGGCGATGGCCAAGTGGGTATCGTTCTCCTGGGCCGCTACCTTGGCGGCCCTTCCCATCAAGGCGGCCGGCACGATCTCTCCACCCAGTTGAGGCTTCACCTGTGGCTGAAACATTCCGAGCCCGTCCATGCTTCCTCCTTGTCGGTAGTAGGCCAACACATCGTGACCCCCTCCACAGCCTACACCATGGCCACCTCATCTAGGAGCACCACCGGAAAAACACCTGAACTCATCAGGCAGATCCCATCCCAACTCCCGTAACTTCCCCAACGGGCTCTTCCCTCCCATCCCGACTCCAAACTGCGGGCGTTCCACATCGTAATAGTACTGCCACCTCTGCGCCGCCTTCAGAAACT
>JAJOKL010000120.1:5847-9142 GCA_021129895.1 Candidatus Bipolaricaulota bacterium | reverse complement strand
GCGCGAAAGCGTGGGGAGCAAACCGGATTAGATACCCGGGTAGTCCACGCCCTAAACGATGTGGGCTAGGTGTCGGCCCGGCACTGGGTCGGTGCCGCAGCTAACGCGTTAAGCCCACCGCCTGGGGAGTACGGCCGCAAGGCTGAAACTCAAGGGAATTGACGGGGGCCCGCACAAGCGGTGGAGCATGTGGTTTAATTCGATGCTAAGCGAAGAACCTTACCCGGGCTTGACATGCTGGTGGTACCGACCCGAAAGGGAAGGGACCCAGGGCCTTCGGGCGCCTGGGAGCCAGCACAGGTGCTGCATGGCTGTCGTCAGCTCGTGTCGTGGGACGTTGGGTTAAGTCCCGGAACGAGCGCAACCCCTGCCGCCAGTTGCCAGCGGACCCTTCGGGGTGCCGGGGACTCTGGCGGGACTGCCGGCGAATAGCCGGAGGAAGGAGGGGATGACGTCAAGTCATCATGGCCCTTATGCCCGGGGCGACACACATGCTACAGTGCCCGGTACAATGGGTCGCGAACCCGCAAGGGGGAGCCGATCCCATCAAAGCCGGGCATGGTTCGGATTGCAGGCTGCAACCCGCCTGCATGAAGCCGGAATCGCTAGTAATCGCGGGTCAGCCACACCGCGGTGAATACGTACTCGGGCCTTGTACACACCGCCCGTCACACCAACCGAGTGGGGGGTACCTGAAGTCGTCCGAAGAGGGCGCCGAGGGTATCCTTCGCGAGGGGGGTGAAGTCGTAACAAGGTAGCCGTACCGGAAGGTGCGGCTGGATCACCTCCTTTCTAGGGAGAACCTTGGCACAAGCCAGCCTTTCCCCCCGATGGGACCCCGTCCGTGCCCTGTCCACAGAACCTGCGCGCGTCCGGAAACGGACGTTTTTCTTCCCCCCAGGCCTTGGAACTTCCCTCCCAACACACCCACCTTCCTTTGGGCGAAGTGGTCCCCCAGGTAGGCTTCCATCGCCATGCAAAACGTACAGGAGAAATGGCTGATCGAAGGGATCGAGCCCCTGCTCGAACAGGGAGAACGGGAGGAGATCCCGGCCCGGGAAACCATCTACTACCCCGGCACCCCCAGCAATTCTGTGTACTTCGTGGAGGAGGGGAAGGTCAAACTCTCCTACCTGGACCCTTCCGGAAAACGCATCACCCTGGCCCTGAGGGCCACCGGGGAGCTGTTCGGGGAGATGGCCCTGGTCGGGGAACGGCGGCGGAGGCACCACGCCGAGGCCCTGGAGGACTCCACGCTGATCCGGATCTCCCGCGAGGTCATGATCTCCTGGATCCGGGACCGGCCGGAGGTGCTGTACCAACTGCTGCAGCTGTTCGGCCTGTGGATTCGGGACCTGGAGGAGATCGTGGAGGACCTGGCCTTCCGGGACATCCAGGCGAGGCTGTCGCGGCAGCTCCTGAGGCTGTCGCATGAGTACGGGGTTAAAACCAAGGACGGGATCCTGATCAGCTTCCGGCTCACCCACCGGGACCTGGCGGAGATGATCGGCTCGGCGCGGGAGAACACCACCATGGCCCTGAACCGGTTCGCCCGGGAGGGCCTGCTCTCCAAGCGGCGTTACCAGATCATCATCAAGGATCCAGAGGGGTTGAAGGAGAAGTGCGGCCCCGGCTAGGGGGTTCCCTCCAGCAGGGGCCGGTAGCGGAGGAGGAGCGGCCTGATCCCCCCCAAATAGGCCAGCTCCTCTTCTTCTGGGCCCAGGGCCGCCAATAGGAACGCGTAGACGGTGCGCATGCTCAGCGTCCCGGGGATCAGGCTGCGGACCCTGGATCCCCGCAGGGCCGCCTCCAAGGACAGGGACAGGAACACATTTACGTTGGTGAAGGAAAACCTGAGTATCTCCCGGTCCGGGGGAGGGAGTTCCTCTTGTGCCAACCACTGGGCCAAGGAATGCAGGCGGGGGAGCACCCCGGGCATCTCCTCCTCCAGGGCCAGCCGGGGCTCAAAGTGAGGCCCGGCACTTCCCTCCAGGATGTTCACCACCCGCTGGGCCATGATCCGTTGGTCCTGCGCGGTGGGGGCCATCACCGCCAGGGCGCTGAAGTACACCGCCTCCAGCAGGCTGTCCTCCAGCCACTCCAGCTCCTCCACCAGCGGAGGGAGCCAGGGAGGGGCAGAATGCCCTCCCACCACGAGCACAGCCCCTGCCAGCACCACCAGCGCCCATCGTCTCATCTCACTCACCTCGTCCCGTTGTAGCCCCTCGGGGATAGAAAGGCCATCAACGCTCGGTCAATCCCGCCTGCTCCGGCGGGATCAGCTTGTAGCCGAAGCCGGGCACGGTGACGATCATCCCCTCCGCCCCGGGCCGCACCTTGCCCAGTCGCTGCCGCACCAGATACCCGTACTGCTTCACGTCCTTGGAGTTGGCATACTGGGAGTCCGGCCACACCTCTCGCAGGATCTCCCGGTCGGAGAACACCCGCCCCGGGGCGGAGGCGAGGAGGCGGAGGAACGCGAACTGTTTGGGAGAAAGGCGCACCGGCTCCCCGAACAGCCGCACGTGTTTTTGGTCCTCGAAGATCTCCAGCGCCCCCACTTTCAACGTGGGTTGGGCCTCCGGCTCCGGGGGCGAGCGGCGACGCACAACCAGCAACAACCCCAGGAAGAGCAGCAGGTTCGCCCCCAACCCGGCCCCGATCGCCAGCATCAATCTGGCCCGGGCCGCTGCCGCCAGCCACGAGGCGTCCAGGCCCAGCTCCACCCAGCCCCGCGGCTCCCCCTCGGGGGGGGATGGAGATCCTAAGGTGCAGGTAGTGGACCCCGTTGGGCAGGGAGGCCAAGCCCGTCTCCTCCTCCGGGGGGCGAGAGCTCCAGCTCCCCCACCCGCTCGTCCACCAACAACTCCCCGTCCCAAGACACCCGCACGAACAGCGCACTTCCCAGGAGGAGGAACCGGGCGGCGGTGCGCAACATCTCCAGATCGCCCCGCTCGATCCAAGTCGTCGCCGACTCAGCGAACGTCTCCGCGTACGCCAACCCCCGCGCCTGAAACTCGGAAAGCTGCCGATCGCTCCCCCGGGCGGCGAGCAGCCACACCAACAGGCCGGTCAGGACCAGCGAGGCGGAAAGCAGTGCCAACGCCCACCGCGGCGGAGTCCGCAACCTTGCCATGCCCCAAAGGTAGGGGCTGGGGGGCTGGTAGACAAGGCGGTCAACGCCCCTTTGATCGGGGATTGACCAGGCTGAGGTGGTCCTGCGACCGGGGTAGGGCTTAGGGTGCGGCGGTCGACCGAGGGTCGGCCAAAACCAGAAGCCTTACAAGGAGGTAGG
>JAJOKL010000120.1:0-5747 GCA_021129895.1 Candidatus Bipolaricaulota bacterium | reverse complement strand
GTATTTGGATGAGGCCACCGCCGGAATGGGGGCCGAGGAGGCCGCCCGGGTGCAAGCCATCGTGAGGGGGCTGCTGCGGGGCATCCGTGCCCAGGTGGGCGAGGTCGCCAGGGAGCGGCTTGGGGGCGAGCGTCCCATCGGCCCGCGCGGTCGGCCCGAGCTGGGCCCGGCCCGCGTGCGACAGGGGATGCCGGAACAGGTGAAGGCCTGGATCGAGGCGTACCTGGCCGGCGCTACCGCCGGGATGAGCGCCGACGAAGCCCGGCAGGTGCGGGAAATCTGTCAGGGGGCCATCCGAGTGGGGTTCCAATTCCACCAGGAGCAGCAGGCCCAGCGGGAGGAGGACCTGCGCCACTTCCTCCGGCTGCGGGGGCTCGCCGCCGGCCTCGATGTCCTCATCCTCAGGGAAACCATTGACTAGCTGAAAAGAGCGGGGGTGCCCGGACCGGGCACCCCCGTTTCCTGTCTCACCCAAGCGCACTCAACCGTGCAGGATCCTGTCCAGAAAGATCTCCTCCGGTACAGCCCCCTCGAAGCTGGTGGTCTCGTTGATCACCACTTTGGGGACCGCCATCACCTGATAGTGATCCGTCAGCACCGGGAATTCCGGGGCCATCACCATGTCCGCCCGCACCCGCTCTGAGAGCAGCGCGAACTTGTGGGCGGCCCGCACCGCCGCCGGGCAGTAGGGACAAGTTGGGGTAACGAACACCTGGATGTGCACGTCCCGGTCGAGCTCCTTCAGCCCCTGACGTACCTCCTCGGGGAGATCCACCTCCCCGGTGCCCACGTCCAGGATGTCCTCGATCAGGGAGGCGAACTCGTAGCCGGACGGGATGCCGTAGAACCGGATCCCGTAGTCCCGTTCCCCCTCCACCGCCAGGGCCGGGACCTTGTCCACTCCCATCTTCTCCCCCAGCTCCGGTTCGGCGTCCAGGTCGTGCACCTGAAGGTGCAACCGATCGCTTATCCCGGCGAGTTCGGTCAGGAGCTCCTTCTCCACTTCGCAGGTGGGGCAGTCCTCTTTGCGCACGAACAGGCGCAACGTCACGTCGCGGGCCAGCTTTGAAAACTGGTCCTCCAAGTACTTCCGGTCTTCCTCTTGAATGTAGGCCATTGTGTCCCCCTTTTTAGTGGAGTCCCAGCAGGGCGTCGATGCGTTCTCGGTCGAACCCCACCACGATCTCCCCGTCGATCTCCACCACCGGTACCCCTTGCTGCCCGGACTTCCTGATAATCTCCATGGCCGCCTCCATATCCGTGGACACGTCCACCTCCCGGTAGGGGATGTTCCGTTCCTCCAGATAGCGTTTCACCACTTGGCACCACGGGCAGGTGGGGGTGGTGTAGACGATCACCTCATGCTCCATCTTCTATCTCCCGGGTCAGCCCGCGCAGCACCTCCGCCCGCAGCAGCTCCCCCAACCGGGGGGGAGGGATAAGCATCTGGTGCGGCCCCGGCGGGTGCGCTCAATCAGCCCCGCCCCTTCCAGGGTGCGGAGGTGATAGGAGAGCGCCGGCCCGGACAGCCCCAGATCGTGGGCGATCTCCCCGCAGCTTAGGAGCTTTCCGGACAGGAGCAGCCCCAGGATCCGCAGGTGGTCCTCGTTTCCCAGGGCGGAGAAGGTCGGCGCCAGCTGTTTTAGCTCCACGGTGGGAGTGTAACCGGGCCAGGGGAATTTTCAAGTTTTTGAAATTCTAAAATCCCTGAACCAAGTCCGGTGAACCGCATCCACCGTCGACCTTTTCAGGCTCCTCGCCACCTTGTGTGGGCACCCAGGAGGGCAGTTGCGGGTTGCCCCCCTTGATGGGAGGGGCTTAGAAGGGCCAATGGTCGAACCTTAGCCACGTCAAACAGCGAGGAGCCAGAACACGCACGTCAACCTCCAGCCCGCGGTTGTAGAAGATTTGAGGAGCTGATAAGTTTAGCGGCAATCCTGGGTCGAGGAGGAATGGGATGGCCAAAGTGATCTTGCCGCAGGAAAGTCAACTGGAGGCCACCGGGGTGAGCCTGGAGGAGCTCCTCCGGCAGCAGGGGCTCGCCGACGAGATCGTGGGGGCGCTGCATGACGGTGAACTCCACGATATCCGCGATCCCCTCCCCGCCACCGGGGAGGTCAAGGCCTTGACCATCACCGACCCCGAGGCCCTGGAGATCCTGCGGCACACGGCGGCCCACGTCCTGGCCCAAGCGGTTAAGCGCCTGTTCCCGGGGGTGAAGCTGGCCATCGGCCCGGCCATCTCCGACGGCTTCTACTACGACTTCGACTTCCCGGAGGCCATCTCCCGGGATGACCTCCCCCGCATCGAGGAGGAAATGAAAAGCATTGTGGCCCAGGACTACCCGGTGGAGCGGGTGTACCTCCCCCGGGCCGAGGCAGAAAAGCTCCTCCGGGACGAGGGGGAGTCCTACAAGCTGGAGCTCATTTCGGACATCCCGGACCAAGAGATCTCCTTCTACAAGCAGGGGGAGTTCATGGACCTGTGTCGGGGGCCGCACCTGCCTTCCACCGGCTTGGTGAAGCACTTCAAGCTGCTGGACCTGGCCGGGGCCTACTGGCGGGGCGACTCCACCCGGGTGATGCTCACCCGCATCTACGGCACCGCCTTCCCCTCCGCCGAGGCGCTGGAAGAGCACCTGCGCTGGCGGGAGGAGGCGCGGCGGCGGGACCATCGCCGGCTGGGGCCGGAGCTGGACCTGTACTCCATCCACAACGACTCCATCGGGGCGGGGCTGGTGCTGTGGCACCCCAAGGGCGCCCGGGTACGGCACGAGATCGAGACCTTCTGGAAGGAGCGGCACTTCGCGGCTGGCTACCAGCTCCTCTACACCCCCCACATCGGCCGGGCTCGCCTTTGGCAACAGTCCGGGCACCTGGACTTCTACCGGGAGGGGATGTACGCCCCCATGGACATCGAGGGCCAGGAGTTCTACATCAAGCCCATGAACTGCCCGTTCCACATCGCCATCTACAACTCCCGCACCCGCTCCTACCGCGAGCTCCCCATCCGCTACGCGGAGCTGGGCACCGTGTACAGGTTCGAGCGCTCCGGGGTGCTGCATGGGCTTCTGCGGGTGCGGGGGTTCACCCAGGACGACGCCCACATCATCTGCCGCCCGGACCAGGTTGAGGATGAGATCAGGGTGGTGCTCAGGTTCGCCCTGGACATCCTGCGCACGTTCGGGTTCACCCAGTTCGCCGCGCATCTTTCCACCCGGCCGGCCAAGTACGTGGGGGTCCCGGAGGCCTGGGACCTGGCTACCGACGCCCTTCGGCGGGCCATCGAGGCCGAGGGCTTGGACTACGACGTCAAGGAGGGGGAGGGGGCCTTCTACGGGCCCAAGATCGACATCGACATCGAGGACTCCCTCAGGCGGGCCTGGCAGCTCACCACCATCCAGTTCGACTTCAACCTGCCGGAGCGGTTCGACATGACCTACGTGGGCGAGGACGGCCGGGAGCACCGGCCGTACATGATCCACCGGGCCCTGCTCGGGTCCCTGGAGCGGTTCTTCGGGATCCTGATCGAGCACTACGGGGGCGCGTTCCCGCCGTGGCTTGCCCCGGTACAGGCAGCGGTGCTGCCCATCACCGAGGAGCAGATCCCCTACGCGGAAGGGGTGGCGGGAAGGCTCCGGGCTGCCGGGATCCGGGCCGAGGCCTGGACCCGGGGAGGCAAGACCCTGCGCTACCTCATCCGGGAGGCCCAGCTCCAGAAGATCCCCTACATGCTGGTATGTGGGGCCCGGGAGGCTGAGGCCGGGAAGGCCGCGCTCAGGCTCAGGACCGGCGAGGACCTGGGGGCCCAGGACTTGGAGGAGATCATCGCCCGCATCCGGGACCGGATCGAAAGAAAGACGCCCGAGCTCTAGTCCAGGTAGCCCAGCTTTCTCAAGCGGCGGCGGATGGCGGCGATCTCCTCCGGGGTGAGGGCGCTGGGCTCGCTGCCCCGCTCCGCCACCAGGTCCCGCAGCACGTGCACCACGAACTCGTTCACCGACCGGAAGCCGGTGCCCTGGATCACCTGCCGCAGCTTTAGGTAAAGCGGCCGTGGGATCTTCAGGGTCACCCGGTCGGCGCTGCTCCCCTTCCCTGCCATCCCTACACCAGCCTGCGGGTCCTCTCCGCCGCCGCCCGCCGGAGGTCCTCCACCCGGTCGGCCGCCTCCCAACTCGGGGCCAGGTCCACCCTGCCGAAATGGCCGTAGCAGGATAAGGGCTCGTAGATGGGACGCCTGAGGTCCAGCCGCTCGATGATGGCCGCCGGGCGGAAGTCGAATACCTTGAGGATCACCGCCCGCAGCTCGTCGTCGGACAGCGCTCCGGTGCCGAACGTGTCCACGTTCACCGCCAGGGGATGGGCCCGGCCGATGGCATAGGCGATCTGGATCTCGCACTCCTTGGCCAAACCCGCCGCCACCACGTTTACTGCCACGTAGCGGGCCATGTAGGACCCGGACCGGTCCACCTTGGTGGGGTCCTTGCCGGAGAAGGCCCCGCCCCCGTGGGACCCATACCCCCCGTAGGTGTCCACGATGATCTTGCGGCCGGTCATACCGGTATCCGAGGCCGGCCCCCCCACCACGAACCGCCCTGAGGTGTTCACCAGGACCTCGGTGTCCTCGTCCAGCCAACCGTCCAGCACCGGCTCCACCACCAGCCGCCGGATGTCGGAGGAGAGCTCCGCCAGGTCCACCTCCGGGGCGTGCTGGGCGGCGATCAGTACCGTATGGGCCCGCACCGGCTTTTTGCCCTCGTACTCCACCGTCACCTGGGTCTTCCCGTCCGGCCGCAGATAGGGGAGGGAGCCGTCCTTTCTCACCTCGGCCAGGCGCCGGGCCAGCTTGTGGGCCATGGTGATGGGGAGGGGCATGTACTCGGGGGGCTCTGCCGTGGCATAACCGAACATGGTCCCTTGATCCCCGGCCCCGATGAGATCGTAACGATCCGCCGAGCCGGCCCGGGATTCCACGGCGTGCAGCACCGCCTGGGCGATGTCCGGGGACTGCTGCCTGAGGGCATTCACCACCGCGCAGGCCTCGTGGGATAGGCCGTAATCCGGGTCGGTGTACCCGATCTCCTGGATCACCCGGCGGGCGATCCGCTCCGGCTGGATGTGGGCCTCGGTGGCGATCTCCCCACCCACCAACACCAGCCCCTGCATCACGAACGTCTCGCAGGCCACCCGCCCCTGCGGGTCCTGGGCCAAGACGGCGTCCAGCACCGCATCCGAGATCCGATCGGCGATCTTGTCCGGATGCCCTTCGGTAACCGACTCCGAGGTTATCAGCTTAGAGCGCACCGCACCTCCTTACGAATCCGGATCCGTAAGGATCCAAGTTTGGGTAGCCGTCTTTTCCCCTCCCTCTTTCACCGTCCCACTTCCTGGGTTACACAGGTACTCTCAGGCTCAAAAGGCAGCAACTGGTTTCTTTTTCCATCAAACTTCAAAATTGCCTCACCCGGTTCACGGAACCGGGGTGCAATTTGACCGTTGATGGTAGGCCCCGCCCCTGGGGGACGCAAGCGGTTACAATCCTCCCCACCATGGCCGAGTTCCAGCTGGCTTACGGGCAAGGGAAGATCGCATTCCAGGTACCCGATGGAAACCTCCTCTCTGTGGTGGAACCCAAATCAGCTCCGGTGGTCCCGCTCCGGGAGGCGTTCGCCGCCGCTTGGGAGAGCCCCATCGGGATCGAGTCCCCGGATGCGATCTTCCGCCCCGGGGAACGGGTGGCCATCCTGG
>JAJOKL010000140.1:5814-9158 GCA_021129895.1 Candidatus Bipolaricaulota bacterium | reverse complement strand
AGGTCTTCCCCTCCCAGTCGAACTCCTGGTAGTAGGCGTACAGGGCCGGCTCGGGATCCCGCACCAACACCCCTTCAGCAAGCCAGCTGCGGAAGGTCTCCCCCCGGCGGGCGTACTCGGCCTCGTCTTGAGGCGGCACCTTGCCACCAATGACCCGCACGATGTTGTACGGGGAGCGCTTTTTGTACTCTTCCTCCTCTTTCGGGCCAATCCGGTCGTAGGGTTGGGTGACCACCTGGGACAGGTCTCCCACCACCTCCAGGTTGTAGCGGGCTCCGCGAAACGGGTAAATCAATGCCATGTCAAGCGCTCCTTGCGAACTCCAAGAGGATGTCCACCACTTCCTCCCCCACCCGGGCCTGGGCCTCTACGGTCTGGGCCCCGATGTGGGGGGTGAGGGACACCTTGGGGTGGCGCAGGAGCTCCATGTTCACCGGGGGTTCCTCTTCGAACACGTCCAGGCCCGCCCCGGCGAGTTTGCCGGAGTTCAGGGCCGCAAGCAGCGCCGCCTCGTCCACCACCCCGCCCCGGGCGCAGTTGATGAGGTAGGCCCCGTCCTTCATCTTGGCGATCTCGTCCTTCCCGATCACCGGGCCGGCGGGATCCGCCGGGACGTGCAGGGTGACGAAGTCGGCCTGCGCTAAGAGTTCGTCGAAGGGGACCATCTTCACCTCGGGCAGGGGGGACTCCTTCACGAACTTGTCGAAGGCGATCACCCGCATCCCCAGACACAGGGCCCGCTTGGCCACCGCCTGGCCGATGCGGCCGATCCCGATGACCCCCAAGATCTTCCCGGCAAGCTCGATCCCCTTGAATGCTTTCTTCTCCCACTTGCCCTCCCGCAGGGAGATGGTGGCCTGGGGGAGGGAGCGAGCCAGGGCCAGCATGTGAGCCAAGGCGAGCTCCGCCACCGAGTCGGTGCTGGCCCGGGGGGTGTTCCTCACCTCGATCCCCTTCTCCCGGGCGTAGGTGACGTCGATGTTATCGAGGCCCACCCCGGCCCGGACGATGAGCTTGAGGCCCACCGCGGCGTCGATGGCCGGCTTCCTGACCTTGGTGGCCGACCGCACCACCATGGCGTCGTACCCCTTGGCCAGCTCTTGGGCCAGCTCCTCCGGCGACATGCCGATCTTCTCCACCACCTCCAGCCCCGCCTCCTTGAGGTGGGTTATCGTCGATTCCGCCAGCGGATCACAGATCAGTACTTTCATGGCTTTCCTCCTCCCGAACCAGTAACGCGTTACGCGTGACGCGTCACTCTCAAATCCCCAGGATCATGTCGATGGTGGCGAGGAGCCCCCGGATATCGGCGGTGGTGAGGTCGCCCATGTGGGCGATGCGGAACGTCTTCTCCTTGAGGTCCCCGTAGCCGTTGGCGATGCGCATGCCGTGCTCCTCCACCAGGGTCTTGTTGAGGGCGGCTACGTCGATGCCCCGGGTGTTTACCACGCAGGTCAAGGTTTTGGACCAGTAGCCCTCCTCCGGGTAGATGTCGAACTTCTCCTTGGCCCAGGCCTGGACCAGGCTGGCCATCTCCTCATGGCGGGCGAACCTGCGCTCCAGGCCCTCGGCGAACATGGCGTCGAGCTGGGCGTTCAGGGCGAACATGTGGGCGGTGGAGGGGGTGGAGGGGGTCTGGTTCTTGTTGTGGTACTTGAGCATCACCGGGAAGGAGAAGTAGTAGGTCTTGGGCTTCACCTCCTCAGCCCGCTTGAGGGCCCGGTCGGAGACGGCGCAGATCGTGAGGCCGGGGGGCAGGGCGATGGCCTTCTGCACCCCAGCCAGGAGCACGTCCAGGCCCAGCCGGTCGAACTCGATCTTCACCCCGCCCATGGCCGACACCGCGTCCACCAGGAGCATCACGTCCGGGAAGCGGTGGACCACCTCGGCGATCTCAGGGAGAGGGTTCAGCATCCCGGTGGAGGTCTCGTTGTAGACAAGGGTCACCGCGTCGAACTCGCCGGTGGATAACTTTTCCTCCACCTGCTCGGGCTTTATCGCCTTGTCCCAGGGAACTTCCAGGGCCTCGCAGGGGAGGCCACAGGCCTGGGTGATCTGGTGCCAGCGTCCCGCGAAAGCCCCGTTCACCAAGTTTAGGCACTTCTTGCGCACCGTGTTCTGGACCGCGGCTTCCATGGCCCCGGTGGAAGAGGAGGTGAACAGGAACACCGTCTGATCGGTGTAGAGGAACTTCTTCAATTTAGGCTGGAGCTCCGCATAGAGGTCGGCGCACTCGGGGGAGCGGTGGTGGATCTGGGGGGTGGCCATGGCCAGCAGGATCTCCGGCCGCACCTCTACCGGTCCCGGGGTGAAGAGCTTGCTGTGAAAGTGTTTCATCGGCATCCCTCCTTTGCCTCAATGTACTTGCCAAGCGGCGATTGGGCAAGCTCTCCTTTCAATGGGGGCCGGCCCGAGACAGGCCCAGTCGGCGGGCGAGCTCCAGGGCCTGACGGTACTCCCCTGGCGTGATGCGGCGGGCCAGCTCCGGGTGCTCCCAGGCCCGGTAGGTGGGGTAGTACTGGGCCATGATGTTCACGAAAGTATCCCGGGACAGTTCCTCGGCGATGAATCGCAGCACTCGGTCCGTCCCAGCAAGGCCCCCGGGGAGGACCAGGTGCCGCACCAAGAGACCCCGGCGGGCGATCCCGTCCCGCACCTCCAGGTCCCCCACCTGGCGGTGCATCTCCTTGAGGGCCGCCCCCGCGGCCTCGAAGTAGCCCGGGGCATCCGAGTACCGGGCCGCCAGCTGGGAGTCCCCGTACTTGAAGTCCGGCATGTAGATGTCCACGATCCCGGAGAGGAGCTTAAGGGCCTCCACCGACTCGTACCCGCCGCAGTTCCACACGATGGGAAGCCTCAGGCCCTCCTCCCGGGCCAGGGCGAGCGCCTCCACGATCTGGGGGGCCTGGTGGGTGGGGGTGACCAGGTTGATGTTCTCACAGCCGATCTCCTGAAGATGAAGCATCCAGGCGGCCAGCTCCTCGGTGGTGATCTTTCGGCCCTGGCAGAGCTGGGAGATCTCGTAGTTCTGGCAGAACACGCAGTGGAGGTTGCAACCGGTGAAGAAGATGGTGCCCGAGCCGCCCCGGCCCACCAGCACCCGCTCCTCCCCGAAATGGGGGCCGAAGCTGGATACCCAAGGGGTGAGCCCGGCCCGGCAGGAGCCCCGCTCCCCCTCCGCCCGCCGGGCCCCGCACTCCCTGAGACAGAGCCGGCAGGGGGAGGCCAGCTCCCGCAGGGCCTCGGCCCGGGCTCGCAGCTCCTCCGCGGAGAGGCCGAGGTATGCCGGCCAGAAGCCCTTCTTCCCCATCGAGGGGAGTTTACCCCGTGGCCCCCTCGCCCGG
>JAJOKL010000140.1:0-5714 GCA_021129895.1 Candidatus Bipolaricaulota bacterium | reverse complement strand
GGTCCCTCCCGGAGCCAGGTCCGAATGAGAGGGTAAAAAGGCGGGGCCAGCTCGGCCCCGCCTTCGCGTGTCCTGATGGGCGCTACAGTCGCCCGCCCAGGGTGAGGGTGAGGATCGCCTTCTGGGTGTGAAGCCGGTTCTCCGCCTGGTCGTAGATCCAGGAGAGCTCGTTGTCGCACACCTCAGGGTCCACCTCGTTGCCGCGATCCACCGGCATGCAGTGGAGCAGGTACCCCGGGTTCCCCAGCTTCCTCTGGCGCTCTACCGTGTACCGCCAGTCCTGGTACTTCTGGGCGATCTTGAGCTCCTCCTCTTTTCCGATCTCGTAGCGCCGGCCGGTGAACCAGTTGCGGGGGAACACGATGGTGGCCCCGGCCAAAGCCTTGTCCATGTCGTTCACGATCTCAAACGACCCTCCGGATTGGCTGGCCAGCTTCCGACACTGGTCCATCACCTTGGGATCCAGGTCGTACTCCGGCGGATGGGCCACCACCACCTCCATCCCGTACATGGCGGCGATCAGCGCCGTCCCCTGCACGGAGCAGCGACCGCGGATCCACGGGGAGTAAACCCAGCTGATCACGATCTTCTTGCCCCGCGGCTCGCCGATCTTCTCCATGATGGTGTAGATGTCAGTCAAGGACTGACAGGGGTGGTTGATGTCGGAGGCCATGTTGATGACGGGGACATCCGCGTGCTCGGCGAACTTGCGGATCACCGCGTCCCCGTGCCCGTAGTAGTCGATGGCATCGTCCAGGAGGCGGATCCCGATCCCGTCGCAGAACCGGGACATGGCCTTGGCCGTGTCCTGGATGGTCTCCCCGGCCCCGGGCTTGTCCTCCAGGGACAGCCTTAACGTCTTGGGGCTGATGAACTGGGAGTGTCCCCCGAGCTGGGTCATGGCCGTCTCGAAGGACATGCGGGTGCGGGTGGAGCCGGCGAAGAACATCATGGCGAACGTCTTGTACTGGAGATGCGGATGGGGCTGGCCGGAGTAGTACATGCTCTTAAGGTGGTCGGTGAGCTTGATGGCGATGTCGTACTCCTCCTTGGTCCAGTCCACCTCGGAGATCAAGTCCCTTCCCCTAAGATCAAACCAGCTCATGTTCCCTCCTTTCTACGTAACGCGTAACAGGTGACGCGTGACCGGCAAGATAAACCTGCCCACTGCCCCGTCACGCGTTACGCGTCACCAGTCATAGAAGTAGGGCCAGAAGGCCCTTCTGGGCGTGGAGGCGGTTTCCGGCCTCCTCGATGATCACCGAGTTGGGCCCGTCGATGACCTCGTCGGTGACCTCCATCCCCCGGTCGGCGGGGAGGCAGTGCATGTAGATGGCGTCGTTGGTGAGCTCCATCTTCTTTTGATCACAGATCCAGTGCCTGTTGGCCTCGAAGATGGCCTTGGCCTTCTCCGGGTCCATGGGGGTCTTCCCGTCGGTGGGCTGCACCGTCCAGGCCTTGGGGTACACCACGTCCGCGTCCTTGAACGCCTCGTCCATGTCGTGGACGATCTTGAACGATCCGCCGTACCGCTTGGCGTTCTTCTCCGCCGCGGCCAGGATCTCCGGGTCCAGGTCAAGGCCCTTGGGGTGGGCCAGGGTGATGTCCATGCCGAAGTAGGAGGCCCCGATGATGGCCGACTGGGGCACCGCCAGGGGCTTTGCCACAGAACCCGAGTAGGCCCAGGACATCACGAACTTCTTGCCCCTAAGATCCCCCAGCTTCTCCATCATCGTCATCACGTCGGCCAGGGCCTGGCAGGGGTGGTATTTGTCGTCCTCCATGTTGATCACCGGGATGCGGGCCCAGCGGGCGAACTCCCGCACGATCAGGTCCCCCTTGCCATACAGCCACCCAGTGGGCTTCCCGTAGATGCGGATGGCAATCCCGTGCCCCATCTCCGCCAGTACCCTCGCCACGTCGGCGATCCTCTCGGTGGAGTAGGCCACCTCCTCCCCGGGCAGGGCCGGGGTATACACCGCCCCCGGCTGGAGGAAGTGGGCGTGCCCCCCCAGCTGGGTCATGCCGGCCTCGAACGAGTTCCGCGTCCTGAGGGAGGTGTTGTAGAACAGCATGAACAGCGTCTTGTCCTGCAGCAGCCGGTGGGGCTCCCCCCGGATCCACTTGCGCTTTAGGTCGAACGCCGTATCCAGGATGGTCTCGATGTCTTCCCGGTCGAAGTCCAGCCAGGTGATGAAGTCCCTACCCTTGAGATCCGTACTCGCCACTTCTACCTCCTTTTTCTTTTCCGTGACGGGTGACGCGTAACGCGTGACAGCCTTTTATCAGGCGCAACTCGTCACGCGTCACCTGTTACGCGTCACGGGTTTTACGCTACGACTTGGGTGCCGGCCTGCCCGGCCAGGGCGGCCCGCGCCTGGTCCAACGAGGCGATCACTGCCCGCTCGCCGCCGGCCTCCACGAACCGGACGGCCGCCCGCACTTTCGGCTCCATGGACCCCTTGGCGAAGTGCCCCTCGGCCATGTAGCGCTTGGCCTCCTCCACCGTCATCCGCTCGATGGGCCGTTCGTCGGGCTTTCCGTAATTCAGCTTCACTCTGTCCACATCGGTCAGGATGAGGAACACGTCGGCCTTAACGTCCTCGGCCAGCCTCTCTCCGGCTAGGTCCTTGTCGATCACCGCCTCCACGCCCTTGAGGGCCCCGTCCTCCTCGATCACCGGGATGCCCCCGCCCCCGGAGGCGATGACGATGGCCCGGTTCTCCACCAGTATCCGGATGGCGTCCCGCTCCACGATCGCCTTGGGATCGGGGGATGGCACCACCCGCCGCCAGCCGCGGCCGGCGTCCTCCACCACGTGCCACCCCTTCTCCACCCGCAGCCTTTTCGCCTCCTCCTCGGAGTAGAAGGGGCCCACCGGCTTGGTGGGGCTGCGGAAGGCGGGGTCGTCCTTGTCCACCAGCACCTGGGTGACCACGGTGGCGATGGGGATGTCCCCCCGGCCCCGCTCGGCCAGGATGTTTTTGAGGGACTGCTGGATCATGTAGCCGATCAGGCCCTGGGACTGGGCGCCGCAGGCGTCCATGGGCATGGGGGGCACCACCCCTTTGGCCGCGTCCTGCTGCAGCAGGATGTTCCCCACCTGGGGGCCGTTGCCGTGGGTGATCACGATCCGCCACTCCCCCGACAGCACCATCTCCGCTAGCTGCTGGGCGGTGTGGTACACGTTTTTGAGTTGCTCCTCGAACGTGCCCTTCTGTCCCCGCTGGAGGATGGCGTTCCCCCCCAGCGCCACTACCACCGTCTTTTTCTCCATCTTGGCGACCTCCTTTGAAATATGGATAGCTTGTTGGGCTCAGGGACCATGCCTAGGGCGAGAAGGGAGTTCATATATCAAGAAACGGAAAGTCCCCAGCCTCCCCGTCTTGTACCAGCTTCCACATTCGTTCCCAGTGGCGGCGCATGGTGTTGGCGGCAAGCTTGGGGTCCCCCGCCTTCACCGCCCGCAGGATCTCCCCATGCAGCTTGGCTGCGCTTTCGATGCCCTGCTCGTCCCGGAAGTAGTACTTGCGGGTGAACTCCCGGTACAGGTGTTGGTCCATGGTGTTGATCAGGGGCACCAGGGCCGAGGCCAAAAGATCGTTCCCCGCGGCTTCCACTAATGCCAGGTGGAATTCCTTGTCCGTGTCGAAGTAGGCATCGAAGCTATCGCGATGGGCGAGCTGGATGAGCCGGTCGGCGATCCCCTGCAGGCGGGCGACGTCCTCGGCGGCACGCTTCACCGCGGCGGCGGCGGCCACCGGGGGTTCCAAAAGCCCCCTGGCCTCCATGATCTCCAGGCAGCTGGCCTCGTTTTCCAGGAGCACCAACGCCTCGCGCACGATGGAATCGGACGGGTTGGCCACGAAGTTGCCGATCCCGGGACGGGATTCGATCACCCCCACGGCGGCCAGGGCGGACAAGGCTTCCCGCACCGTGGGGCGGGACACGCCCATCATCTGGGCGAGCTCCGACTCGGAGGGAAGGCGAGAGCCGATGGGGAAAACGCCGGACTTGATGGCCTGGAGGACCTGCTGGGCCACGGCGCTGGAGGCTTTGGCCGGTCGAACCTTTTCGAATCGCATCCCTGGCGGCGGGTTGTCAACCTGCCTGACAGCATGATAGCATTACAGGAGCGGGCGGTCAAGATCCGTTTCAAAAGGAGCGTGACGTGATCGACCTAACGGTGCACGAAGAGCAGCTGGAGCGAACCGCAAAGCGGGCCCGGGAGCGGGACATCATCATCCCCACCTACAAGCAGATGCGGGATCCGGGCAAATACGTCCCCGCGGCGATCAAACAACGGCTCCGGGACGTGGGCCTGTGGGACCTGCACCCGTTGAACCTGTTCCGCATCACCTGGAAGAACGAGCCCACCCCCAAAGGCGGCCTCTACGGCAGGGTCAATTACCTGGAACTTCCCGAGGAGCTCACCGGGGTGCCGGCCCGCATCTTCGGCCTGGTGGGGAAGTGGTTCCCCACCGGCTCCCACAAGGTGGGGGCCACCTTCGGGTGCCTGGCCCCGCGCCTGGTCACCGGCCAGTTCGACCCCACCTTCCACAAGGCGGTCTGGCCCTCCACCGGCAACTACTGCCGCGGCGGAGCGTACGTGGCGAATCTCCTTGCCTGCGAGTCCATCGCCATCCTGCCCGAGGAGATGTCCCGGGAGCGGTTCGAGTGGCTCTCGAAGGTGGCCGGGGAGGTGATCGCCACCCCGGGCTGCGAGTCCAACGTGTGGGAGATTTTTCAGAAATGTAAGGAGCTTCAGGCCACCCGCGACAACATCATGATCTTCAACCAGTTCGATGAGCCGGGGAACCACCTGTGGCACTACGCGGTGACCGGGCCGGCCATGGAGGAGGTCCTGGGGGCCGAGCTCGAGCCAGGGCAGCGACTGGCCGGCTTGTTCCTCACCTCCGGATCCTCCGGCACCTTGGGCTGCGCCGACTACATCAAGGAAAAATTCCCGCACGCCAAGCTCGCCGTGGGGGAGGCCTGGGAGTGCCCCACTCTCCTCATCAACGGGTTCGGCGGCCACAGGATCGAGGGGATCGGGGACAAACACATCCCCTGGATCCACAACGTCAGGAACACGGACCTTGTGGCGGCCATCGACGATGAGTTCCCCATGCGGCTCATCCGCCTGTTCAACGAGCCGGCCGGCCAGGAGTTCTTGGTCAAGCAGGGGGTGCCGGAGGCGTTGGTGGAGAAGCTGCCGTGGCTTGGGATCTCCTCGGCGGCCAACCTGATCGGGGCCATCAAGCTGGCCAAGTACTACGAGCTCTCCTCCCGGGACGCCATCCTCACCGTGTTCACCGACTCCATGGAGCTTTACGGCTCCCGGCTCCAGGAGCTGCGGGAAAAGTACGGACCGTACGATGAGCGCCAGGCGGCCATCGACTACGAACGGTTCCTCCTGGGGATCACCACCGACCACATGCTGGAGCTCTCTTACTGGGACCGCAGGCGCATCCACAACCTGAAGTACTTCACGTGGGTGGAACAGATGGGCAAATCCGTAGAGGAGCTGGAGGCCCAGTGGTACGACTGGCCAGACTGGTGGGACCGCATCCACCGCCAGGTGGACGAGATCGACGCCCTGATCGAGGAGTTCAACCGTCGGGTGGGCCTCCTTTCCGAGCTTTGACCATCAGGGGCCGGGGGCTATGCCCCCGGCCCGGGCTATAATCCCAGATATTGCGCCAGGGGGTGAG
>JAJOKL010000128.1 GCA_021129895.1 Candidatus Bipolaricaulota bacterium | reverse complement strand
TAGTAGTCGCCGAAGGCTTGGGCCACCTTTCGCATCATCCGATCCACGTCCTCCCGTTCCGGGAGCTCGGGATCGGGGAGCAGGGGGGAGCCGAAGTGGATCACGATCTTCCCTCCCCGCCGGGTCTCCCGGAATACCCGGCGGGCCGCCTGAAAAAGCGGCTGCGCCTCCGCTCCGGGGAAGTAAAAATAGCCACACTCCACCCCCACCGGCACCAAGGGCACCCCGGCCCGCCGGGCCAGCACCGCCGCTCCTGGGTAAAGCACCCGCTCCCAGAACCGTTCCCCTTCCGGGAACACCATCACCACCCCACCTCGCCGGAGGTAGTCCACCGCCCGGGCCAGGGTGCGAGGGTTGAGCCACTTCTTGCGCTCGGGATCGGTGGTGACCTCGAACCCCCAGAACGCCCCGTAGATGAACCGCAGGAACGGGTAGCGGGGGTCCACGGCGAACAGGGCCTTGGCCCGCCAGAACCGGCCGGCGTAGGCCACGAACAGGGGCTCAAAGGTCCCCATGTGGGTGACGGCGAGCACACACGGGGGGCGGGGGGGGTCCCCACCCGCTCCACCCGGAACAGCACCGGGATCCAGAACCGGCAAATGCCGGCATAGAGGAGCCAGATCAACCACTGGACGGGCCTTCCAACCAGTACCCAAGCCGGCCTTCTCAGCCACTTCCAGCGCGATGCCCTACCCTCGGCCATCGGTCCAATAGTCCACGGCCGGTATCCTGTCCCGCCCACTGGCCACGTCCCACCACCACTCCAGCGCCCTGAGCCAGCTTTTGAGGCCCCCTTTATGGAACCGCCTCCCGGAGGTCCAACAGACCATGGTGGGCACGAACCTCACCTTCCCCAGGCGGCGCAGGCGCTGAGACAGCCGGAAGTCCGGGGAGGCGAGCTGGGCCAAGGGGGGATAGCCCCCCACCCGGAAATAGGCTTCCTTCCGGATGCCTAGGTTGGCCGCCCCGCATAAGGGAACTCGGAATAGGAGCGACCCCCAGGCGAGCAGGCAATACCCCGCCGCCTGAAGGGCCCTGGCCATCGGATGGCTCTCTCGGAACCCCATGGGTCCGTAGGCGGCCACGGTGTGAGGACGATCCAGCGCCTTGACCATCTTCCCCAGCCAGGTCGGAGGATAAAGGGTGTCAGCATCCGCCGTCACCACCAGCTCCCCCCTGGCCTCCAGGAAGCCCCGGTGCATGGCGTGGACCGCCCCGCGCTGCGGCTCCGAGAGCACCCGGTCCGCCCAGTTGCGGGCCAGCTCCGGGGTGCGATCACGGGAGCCGTTGTCCACCACCAGAAGCTCGTAGTCCTGAAACCTCTGGGCGCGGATGGTCTGCAAGGTGGCGGGAAGCCAGCGTTCCTCATCGAGCGCCGGCACTACCACCGTGACCCGGGGGGGCATATCACGCCCTTTCCCGCCGCACCCGGTACCAGCCCTGATAGCCCATGAGGGCACGGAAGAACGACAGGGCGATGGAGGTCTGGAGCATGAGGTACCAGGCCGGGACCCCCACCATGAGGTTCAGGGCCACCTCCTGCAGCGTGGAGGGACGAGAAAGGAGATAGCCTATTCCCACCGCGGAGTACAGGGCCGCCGCCGCTCCAGGAAGCACCAACGCCAGCGGGGCGGGGGATAGGGTGGCGGCCGAGGCGATCATCAGTATCTGGGGGAAGTAGACCACACATGCCAGCCCGGCCATGAGCACGACGTAGGAGAACGACCCCCTCCTGATCTCGTGGAACATCTCCTCGATCCCCCCGGTGTACCAGCGGGCGTGCTGGAGGAAGATGTCCTTCAAAGTGAGAGCGTATTGGATCTTGAGGCGGGGGCCCACGAAATAGCGGGCGTAAATGCCGGCCCTGGCCATCCTGATCCCCAGATCGAAGTCGTCCACCAGGCTCCCAGGCCGGAACTCCCCCACCCGCTCCAGCACCTCCCGCCGGATCCACATCCCCGAGTTCATGAACATGGGCCACCAAAACAGCCCCGAGAACACGAAGATCCGGGAGAAGGAGAAGAACAGGTCCTGGAACACCACGGGCACGGTGCGGTGGACGTTATACGCCTCGAAGTCGGTGAACACAGCTGGGAGCTCCGGATCGGCGAACAGCGAGAGACAAGTCTCCATGTACTCCTTGTCCACCCGGGCATCGGCGTCCAAAAACAGCACCACCTCCTCCCGCACCTCCTTGAGGGCCCGGTTCAGCGCGGCCGGCTTCCCCCTCACCTGGGGATCTCTGATCACCACCAGGTCCGGGTACTCCTGAGCGAGGCGGGCCAGGATGTCAGGGGTGGAGTCGGTGGACTCGTCCACCACGATCACCCGGGTACCGGGGGGAGAGGAGGAAAACACCCGCCGGATGGTGTTCTCGATCACCGCCTCCTCGTTGCGGGAGGCGATGACCACCGCGAGCGTAGGCGGGTCCCCGTCGGACCGATCGAGCAGCCTCTTCTTGGTGAGCTGGTTCTTGAGGTGTCCGGCCAGGGCGATGCCGGCCCCCCAAGCGGCGCCCACGGCAGCGCTGATAAGTGCCGGTTCCATGCCCCCTCCTAGCCCACCACGATGGACACCAGCTTCCCCGGGACGGCGATCACCCGCACTACCTCCTTCCCGGAGATGCGGGCCGCCACCGCCGGGTCGGCCAGGGCCGCCTCCTGGAGCGCTTGTTTATCCTCGGCCACCGAGCTGGGGAGCCGGAGCCGGGCCCGCACCTTGCCGTTTATCTGCACCGGGATCTCCACCTCCCCGGCGGCCAGGGCCCGCTCGTCGCACTGGGGCCAGGGGGTCTCCAGCACCGACTTCCCCTCCCCCAGCCGGCTCCACAGCTCCTCGGCCAGAAACGGGGTGAACGGGGAGATGAGCAGGATCAAGTTACGCACCACCTCCCGCACCAGCCGGGGATCCCTCTTTTCACGGTTGAGGTAGTCGGAGAAGATGCCCGTGAGCTCCATCAGGGCGGCGATGGCCGTGTTCAGGCCCAGCCTCCCCTCGAACTCCTCGGTCACCTTCTTGATGGTGGCGTGGAGCTTCTTCCACAGCTCCTCTCCGGCTTTGTCCAGCTCCCCGGGTTCCACCGCCCCCTTGATGTCCTTTATCGCCGGGATCTGCTCCGTGACCAGCGCCCACAGCCGCGACAGGAACCGCCACGCGCCCCGTACCCCCTCCTCGGACCACTCGATGTCCCGCTCCGGCGGCCCCATGAACAGGGTGTACAGCCGCTCTGTGTCCGCCCCGTACTTTTCGATCAGCTCGTCCGGGGGCACCACGTTCTTCTTCGACTTGGACATGGCCAGCACCTGCACGTCCAAGGGCGCCCCGCAGTGCGGGCAGCGGCTGCCCTCGGCCACCTCCCCTGGCGGGATCCAGTGGTGCTCATCGCACCAGTAAGCGGGGTAGGTGATCATGCCCTGGGTGAAAAGGCGCCGAAACGGCTCGTCGAACGCCAGGTACCCCATGTCGTGCAGGGCCTTGGTGATGAACCGGGAGTAAAGCAGGTGCAGGATGGCGTGCTCCACCCCGCCCACGTACAGGTCCACCGGCAGCCACCGATTCACCAGGTCCGGATCGAAGGCCTGCCGGTCATCCTTGGGGGAGATGTAGCGCAGGTAGTACCAGGCCGAGTCCACGAAGGTATCCATGGTGTCGGTGTCCCGCCGGGCCGGGCCCCCGCAGCGGGGGCAAGGAGCCTCCACGAACTCCGGGATGTCCGCCAGGCCCTTCTTCTCGATGAACGGGACGTCGGGGAGGAGGACCGGCAGCTCCTCCTCCGGCACCGGCACCACCCCACATCGGTCGCAGTGGACCATGGGGATGGGGGCCCCCCAGTAGCGCTGCCGGGAGATGAGCCAGTCCCGCAGCCGGTAGGTGACCGCGTGTTTTCCGATCCCCCGTTCCTCAAGCCACTGGATGGTCCTCTTGACCGCCGCCCCGCCCGGGGTGCCGGTCAAGGGGCCGGAGTTCAGCATCTCCCCGTACTCGGCGTGGAACAAAAGGTCCCGGTGGAATTTCTCTCTCCATAAAAGCTCGGCCACGGTGCGCACCTCCCGCACCCGCTGCTCAAGCTCCCGGCACCGTTCCAGCACCGCCCGCTCCTCGGCAAGGGAGCCCACGTTCAGCACCGCGTCGGGGAACACGAACTCCCAGCCGGCGCCGATCACCTCGGTCCAGGCGTTCGGGTTGAGATACCCCTGGACCAGGGCGACGTATCGCTCCCTGTCCCCCTCGGCCAGGGTTACGTAGAGGTCCCCGTCCTCCTCTGCGACCTGGAAGCCCGCCTCCCGGAGGGCCTCGGCCAGGCCCTCCCGGGTGGTGCCCTTCCGGAGGTAGCTCTTTCTCACCCCTCCCGGCGGGGCGATGACCGGGATGACCGGGATCCCGTACTTGAGGGCGAACTGGAAGTCGCGCTCATCGTGGGCCGGCACGGCCATGATGGCTCCGGTCCCGTAGCCCATGAGCACGTAGTCGGCGATCCAGATGGGGATCCGCTCGCCGTTCACCGGGTTTATCGCGTAGGCGCCGATCGGGACACCGGTTTTTTCCCTCTCAGTTGACAGGCGCTCCACCTCGGTCTGCCGGGCGGCCTGCTCCCGGTACTCCTCCACCTCCGCCCGCCTGTCCGGGGCGGTGAGGGCCTCCACCAGCGGGTGCTCCGGGGCCAGCACCAGGAAGGTGGCCCCCCACAGGGTATCAGGCCGAGTGGTGAATACCTCGATGGGATCCCCCCGCTCGGACTTGAAGGTGACCAATGCCCCCTCGGAGCGGCCGATCCAGTTCTTCTGCATCAGCTTCACCCGCTCCGGCCAGTCGGGGAGCTTTTCTAGGTCATCGAGGAGCCGCTGGGCGTAGTCGGTGATCTTGAAGAACCACTGGGTGAGCTTTTTCCTCTCCACGACGCTGCCGCAGCGCTCGCAGCGGCCCCCCACCACCTGCTCGTTGGCCAGCACCGTGTCGCAGTGGGGGCAGTAGTTGACGTCGGAGGCGGCCCGATAGGCCAGGCCCCGCTCATACAGCTTCAGGAAGATCCACTGGGTCCACTTGTAGTAGTCCGGCTCACAGGTGGCGATCTCCCGGTCCCAGTCGTACTCCACCCCCCAAGCCCGGAACTGGCGCTTGAACTCCTCGATGTTTCGCCAGGTCCAATCCCGGGGATGGACCCCCTGCTCGATGGCCGCGTTCTCCGCCGGAAGGCCGAACGCATCCCAGCCCATGGGGTTGAGCACGTTGTAGCCCCGCATGTTGAGGAACCGCACGATGGCGTCCCCCAGGATGTAGTTGCGGCCGTGGCCGGCGTGGAGCTTCCCAGAGGGGTAGGGGAACATGTTGAGGTAGTAGAACTTCCGGTCGGTGTTCTCTATGTCGGCCTTGAAAAAGCCCTTTTCGCGCCAGAAGTCGCGCCACCGCTCCTCGATCGTTTTCGGGTCGTAGGGCTCGCTCACAGGGGCAACCCTCCTTTCACCAGCCGCTCGGCTTCCTCCAGTACCCGCTCCACCTTGGAAAGCTCGTCCATCTCGCAGTACAGGCGCAGGATGGGTTCGGTGCCCGAGGCCCGCAAAAGCAGCCACCCCTCCTTGAACCGGAGCTTGAGCCCGTCCAGGGTCTCCACCTCCCGCACCGGGAAGCCGGCCACCTCATCCGGGGGCCGGGCCTTGAGGTGCTCTACCACCTCGATCCTCTCGGGGAGCTCCAGGTCCCGGCGCCGGTAGAAGTGGGGACCCACCTCGGCGAACAGGTCCTCAACCAGCTCGGCCAGGCTGCGACCGGTGGCGGCCACCAGCTCCAGCAGGAGGAGCCCGGACAGGATCCCGTCCCGCTCCGGAAGGTGGAATGAATAGCCGTAGCCGCCCGACTCCTCCCCGGCGAACGCAACTTCCCCGGTCACCAGCCCCTCCACCGCCCACTTGAACCCGATCTTTATCTCCTGGCAGGGGAGCCCGGCGCCGCCGGCGAGCTTGGTGATCATGTCCGTGAGGGCGAACGACTTGAGCACCTTGCCCTCAAGCCCCCGGTGGCGGATGAGGTGCCACAGGATCAAAGAGGCGGTGCGGTGGGTGTCCAAAAAATCACCGTTTTCGTCCATGGAGGCGGCCCGGTCCCCGTCCCCATCGGTCACCAGGCCCACTACGATCCGGCGGCGGACTCGCCTCCTGAGGGCCCGGATCACCGCCCGCAAGGGAGTGAGGTTCTCCGGCAGGGGCTCGGGTTTTTTGCCCCCGAACATGGGATCGGGCCGGCTGCGGATGGCAAGATACGGCAGCCGCACCTCCCGGAGCAGGGTCGCCAAGTACCCCTGGGCGGAGCCGTACATGGGGTCGATAATGACGTACAGCGGCGCCGCCCCGATGGCCTTGAGGTCCACCAGCTTCCGCAACGCTGCCAGGTACTCCTCCCTGAGGACCACGGTGTCCAAGGGGCGTTCGTCCAGGGCGGGGGGCTTCTCCGGAAGGTGGGCCTCGATGAGCGCTGTCACGTCCTGGGTGGCAGAACCCCCGTATTCGGGCTTCACCTTGACCCCGTTGTATTCGGGGGGGTTGTGGGAGGCGGTGATCATCACCCCGCAGGCCAGCTTCCGGTGTGCCACCGCGTAGGACAGGGCGGGGGTGGGGACGGGAGCCGGCGTGACCTGCACCGGCACCCCGGCTACGTCCAGGGCGCGGGCGAGCTGCCAGGCGAATTCCTTTGACAGGAACCGGGTATCGTAGCCCACCACCACCCCGGCCTCAGGCGGTCTGAGCTCCACCCCCCAGTCGAGGTACATGGGGAGCTCCCCCCGCTTGGGGTCAGAGAGATACCGGGCGATGGCCGTCCCCACCCGGGCCACGTTGGAAAACGTGAACTCGCGGGCGATCACCCCCCGCCAGCCGTCGGTGCCGAACTTGATCTCACCCGCGCCGGCCACGGCGTCCCCTCCGCTTCCTGGCGGTGTTGAAGTCGATCCGCTTTACTTGGGGCGGGAGCTCGATCCCGTTCTCCTTGAGGAGCTCGGCGATCAGGTCCACCGGCAGCGACGTCTCCAGCCACAGGTCCCGGGCGGATACCACCCCATCTCGGACCAGCGCCTTGGTCAGCGCCTGCTCGATCGCCCGTTTGTAGCAGTCCTTCAAGCGAGCGAACTCCTGCTGTGCCTTCTCAACCGCTTCGTTCTTATCGATCATCGGTAGCTCCACTCCACGGTATAGGAAACCTCGGCCTCCCCACCGGCGGGCACGGACACCAGGAACCGCACCGTATGCGCGTCCACTACCTCGTAGGGAAGGGAGCTATGGGTGATGGCCCAACTGCCGGTGAGGGACTCCAGCACCTCCACGGTCACCGGGACGTCTTTGGCCGAGCGGAGCACGATCCGGTAGGTATCCCGGTACAGGTCCTCGGCCAAGCGGACGTGGGACACCTGGACCCGCTCCCCGGTGAGGTCAAACGCCGCCCCGATAGCCAGCTCCACCTCCTCTCCCACCGGGGTGTGGCCGATGGAGGCCGCCCCCACGAACAGGCTCCCGTCCTCCTCGTAGAAGGAGATCTCCCCGGCGGGGAGCGGCTGGGCGGAATTCCGGAACCGGATCACCGTCTCCACGGCTCCGCCCTGGAAGCGATAGACCCGGCTGTAGGGGAGGGCCGCGGAGGCCAGGGGCACGAGGACGGTGCCCGGTCTCACATCCACCGGTCCAGGCAGGGAGTAGCGGTGGTACCCCCCGGCCGGGGACGCCGCGGCCGGGGGCGGGGGGGCGGCGGCCAGCGCCCGTACCTCGTAGGCCGCCTCCGGCGCCGGAGCGTAAACCTCCCCGGCGATGAGTTCTACCTCCGCCCCGGAGAACGTAAGGCCGGTGTCGTTGGTCAAGGTGGCCGTGCCCACAAGCTCCAAGGTCCCGTCCCCCAAAAGCGCCCGGTAGTGGGCGCTCCAGGAGAGCCCCCGGGCCAGATACTGCAGGGTGATCGTTTTGGATCCGGTTTCCCCGGCCCGGTAGCGGACCTCCAGCTGTAGCCGCGGGGGGTAGGGGACCCGCAGGGCCTGGTAGTCCCGGATGAACACGAACCCGGACTCGGTGGCGAGGGTGATGCCCCCGCCGCCGGCGGACACCACCCGGCCGTGGAAGGTACCGGCCGGGGAGATGACCTCCACGTATTTGCCTATGAGGGGCTCCATGGGGGCGGGGGCCGGGGCCGTGGGCATGAGGGAGAGGACGGTTACCCCCTCGATGGAAAGCGACTCCAGCATGATCCACTGAGGGAGGTCCGTTAGGACCAGCGTCCCCTCCGTCTGGAGTTCGACTTCCCGCAACTCCTCCACCAGGGCCAGTCCCTGGGGGTAGAGGACCAGCCGGGGGGCGGCCAGGGAACTCAAGGCCAAAAAACTACACATAAGCAACGTCGATATCAGGTTGAACATGCCGATCACCGCCTTTTAGCTATGTTACCGAGCTTACCCAGGGGGGTAAAGGATCCCACCCGCCTAGAACTAACGCTCAGCTTCCCGTTCCAGAAGTTCCTGCTGGGCGGCCACCGCAGCGGCGTGGGCCCGGTCTCCCTCCGCCCCGGAACCCCGCCGATCCAGCTCCGAGAGGAGCTCCGCCCGGCCGTACAGGATCAGCGTGTCGCCGGGCCGGACCTCGGTCCGCCCCCGGGGGGCACCGATGTAGCTCCCGTCCGCCCGCTGGATCCCCAGCACCAACACCCCCTCGTCCCACAGCCGCAGCTCGGAGAGCCTCTTTCCGGCCAGCCAGTCCCCGGGCTTGACCTGGAGCTCGGCCACCTTGTAGCCGCCGGACAGGTTGAGCAGCGCCGCGTAATCCCGCACATCCAAGGAAGTCCAGCGGGCCAGGGCCCAGCGGATGAGCCGCGACAGCCACCTGTCCACCCACCGGCTGGAGGCAACCACCCACAGGAACGCCACCCCCCCGAGGAGGGCGAGCAACCGCGGCAGAAGTTGCCCCTCCTCCAAGTTGATGAACGACAGCACCAGGGAGGCCAGTGCGCTCACCACCCCCGCGTTCCCCAATAGCATCAACAGGAGCACGATCCGGCGCCGCACCGGGTGGGACACCACCTGCTCGGATTCGCTGGTGGTGAACCCCACCCCGGAGAAGGCAGACCTGGCCTGAAACCGGGCCGCCTCCCGCGATAGCCCCGTCAGGGTCAGGGCCACCGTCGAGCCTGTTGCGAAAGCCA
>JAJOKL010000086.1 GCA_021129895.1 Candidatus Bipolaricaulota bacterium | reverse complement strand
CCCACTACTCCCCCATGCTGGAGTTCGCCCCCGATTACGTGGTCTCCGGGCAGCTGGTGCACTGGGAGGCCATCTATCGCGATTTCCTGGTCAAGGTACACGAGGGCATCTACACCACCACCAACCTGGAGCACGTGGATTACTGGTGGACCCTGCCCCAGGGGGCGGTGGAGCTGGGAGCCGACTTCGGGATGCCCATCAACCCGGTGTGGGAGGACGAGCTCAAGGCGTACGTGATCGAGCACCCGGTGTTTGGGGACATCAACGTGTATGACCTCGTGTTCATCCGGCTGTCGCAGATCGCCGACCCGGGGATCACCTTCGACCCGTTCCAAGGCCCCATCTACGACCGCAGAGGGAACCTGGTGGTGCCCGAGGGGATGTGGCTCTCCTACGAGTCCCTGATCACCATGGAGTGGGCGGCGGACGGCGTGGTCGGCCCCTGGCCGGGCGAGCCGGAGGGGTAAGGAAAGTCAAGGGGCAAGGGGCCGCCCGGTCGGGCGGCCCCTTTTTCTCTTGGGAGGGAAGCCGATGCTGGTGATAGAACGGGCCCGGCTAGCGGACCTTTACGGGACCTATCATGAACAAGGGCATGTAATCGTGCGGAATGGCCGGATCGAGGCGGTGGGAACTGGGCCGGCCTCGGAGCACCCCGGCGCGAAGGTCATCGACGCCGAGGGAAGGCTACTTACCCCCGGCCTGGTGAACGCCCACGCCCACCTTTACTCCTCCCTGGCCCGGGGGATGCCCCTGCCAGGTTTTTCCCCCAACTCCTTCCGGGACATCCTGGAGGGGCTGTGGTGGCGGCTGGATCGGGCCTTGACCCTGGATGACGTCTACATCTCTGCCCTGGTGGGGGGCCTGTGGCACCTACGGGCCGGGGTCACCGCCCTGTTCGATCACCACGCCTCCCCCACCGCCATCGAGGGGTCCCTGGGCACAATCAAGCGGGCGGTGGTGGATGAGCTGGGCCTGCGGTGCGACCTCTGCTACGAGGTCACCGACCGAGGAGGGACGGGGGAGCGGGACGCCGGCATCGCCGAGAACGTCCGGTTCACGAAGGAAGATCTGGTCCCTGGGTTCGCCGCCGCCCACATGGGCCTCCATGCCTCGTTCACCCTGTCGGAGGAGTCCCTTTCCCAGGCCGCCGAGGCGGCCGAGCCGATGGGCCTTGCGTTCCACATCCACCTGGCCGAGGGCAAGGAGGACGTGGTGGACGCCCTCCAGAAATACGGCCTCAGGGTGACAGAGAGGCTGGAGAAATTCGGGATCCTGCGGGAGGGGACCCTACTCGCCCACGGCATTCACCTGGCGCAGGCGGAGCTGGAGCTCCTCTCCGCCCGACCGGCCAGTGTGATCCACAACCCCCGCTCCAACATGAACAACGCGGTGGGCGCTGCCCAGGTGGAGGCGATGCTGTCCCGGGGGGTCCGGCTGGGGCTGGGGACCGATGGGTTCGGCTGTGACATGATCGGGGAGCTGCTTTCGGCGAGCCTCCTCGCCCACCATGTGTCCGGCGATCCCACGGCCCTGGGCGGAGACAAGCTCCTGTCCCTTGTCCAGCACAACTACGCGCTGGCAGAGGGGTTCTTCGGCCTCCCCATGGGGAAGCTGGCCGAGGGCTATGCTGCCGACCTGGTGCTGTGGAACTACCGTCCCCCCACCCCCCTGTCGGCGGACAACCTGCTTTACCACCTCATGTTCGCCAACATTTCGGAGGGACTTTCCCCGCACACGGTGATCGTGGCCGGGCAGGTGCGGCTGGCTGAGGGGAGGGTGGAGGGCGTGGACGAGGAAGGGATCTTGGCCAAGGCCCGGGCCGCGGCCCAGGCCCTGTGGGCGAGGCTGTAAGGGAGGGTAGTGTGTCGGACTTGATGAAACCCCAGCCGTTTGAGGTCCTTCTCCGGTGGACCCTTTCCGAGCTCCGCGGGAGGAAGTCGATATTCGGGGTCCCCGAAACCCTGTTCGTACGCCCTGTGCCGGATGCGCCCTATCGCACCGAGTTCTTGGGGGAGCGGCTGGGGACGCCGGTGGGCCCGGCGGCGGGGCCGCACACACAACTGGCACAGAACATCTTGGCCGCCTGGCTTTGCGGGGCTCGATTTATCGAGCTCAAGACGGTCCAGATCATGGACGAGCTCGAGATCCCCCGCCCCTGCATCGACCTCGAGGACGAGGGCTACAACGTGGAGTGGTCCCAGGAACTGAAGCTGGATCAATCGGCGTGGGAGTACATCAAGGCCTGGGCCCTGGTCCACATCCTGCGGCGGGTCCTCGGGTTCGAAGAGACACCGTTTGAAACCATCTTCAACATGTCGGTAGGATACGATTTCAAGGGGATCACGAGCCCCACGATGATCCGGTTCATGGACCGTCTCCAGGACGCCTCCTCGGAGCTCGCGGAGATCAAGGAGATCGTCAAGAAAAAGTTCCCCGAGTTCGCCGACATCGAGCCCCCCGCTCGCATCGCCGGCTCCGTGACCCTCTCCACCATGCATGGCTGTCCCCCGGATGAGATCGAGCGGATCGCCGCCTACCTCATGGAGGAGCGCCGGCTCCACACCTTCGTCAAGCTCAATCCCACGCTCCTGGGGTACGAAGAGGTGGCCCGGATCCTCCACGACGCCCTGGGCTTCCGGGAGGTGGAGCTCCCCCAAGAGGCATTCGAAAAGGATCTCCAGTACCCCGACGCGGTGAAGATCATCCGCAACCTGAAGGGGCTGGCGAAGAAGCTCGGACTCGTGTTCGGGGTGAAGCTTTCCAACACGTTAGCGGTGCGGAACTGGAAGGGGGTGCTCCCCGAGGAGGAGATGTACATGTCCGGGCGAGCCCTGTTCCCCATCACCGTGAATCTATACTGGAAGCTAGCCCGGGAGTTCGACGGGGACCTCCACGTCTCCTACGTGGGCGGGGTGGACGCCCTGAACGTGGCCGCGGTCCTGCGTACCGGGGCCCTGCCGGTGACGGTATGTTCGGACCTCCTCAAGCCTGGGGGCTACGGGAAGTTCCGCCAGTACATCGAGGAAATCGAGCGGGCGATGAGGGAAGCCGGGGCGAGGTCGCTCGCGGAGTTCTCCCGGGCCGGCCTCTCCGCCCTGGAGGAGCTAGCCCGCGTCTCCCTTGAGGAACCCCGCTACAAGCGGGCGTACTTCCGGTTCGGCTCCCCCAAGGTGGAGTCGGGGCTTGACCCCTTTGACTGCGTGGTCGCCCCCTGTGTGGCGCGATGTGCCGTGGCCCAGGACGTCCCGGAGTACTGCTACTGGATCAGAAAGGGGGAGTTCGACAAGGCCCTGGAAGTGGTGCTTGCCAAAAATCCCTTCCCCGGGATCACTGGGCACGTGTGTACCCAGCTCTGTCGCACCCGCTGTACCCGGAATGACTACGAGGCCCCGGTGGGGATCCGGGCCCTGAAGTGGGCCGCCTTCCAACTCGGAAGCCGGCCCCACCCCTCATCACGCGGCACCCGTCACGCGTCACGGAAGGTGGCGGTGATCGGGAGCGGCCCCGCCGGGCTCTCGGCGGCGTACTTCTTAGCTCTGAATGGGGTCGAGGTCACAGTGTTCGAGGCCCGGGCCCGCCCCGGAGGGACGGTGTGGCTCATCCCCCCCTTCCGGCTCCCCGATGCCGTGATCGAGGCGGATATCGAGTTCATCCGCGCACTGGGGGTGGAGATCCGCACGAATTCTCCCGTCAAAGAACCCCCAGAGCGATTGCTGGGTGAAGGATTCGCTGCGGTGGTGATCGCCGCCGGGCTCCAAGAGGATGCCCTCCCCCCCATCGAGGGGATCGATCCCCAGGGCCCCCTTCCCCAGGGGGTCTACCCTGCGCTGGAGTTCCTCCGCCGGGTGAGGGAGGGGAATCCCCCTGATCTAGCCGAGCCCCTTGACCCGTCACCCGTCACGCGTCACGCGTCACCGGTGAGGGTGGCGGTGATCGGCGGCGGGGACACCGCCATGGACGCCGCCCGGGTGGCCCGGAGGCTGGTGGGGGACGAGGGTGAAGTGGTGATCTACTACCGCCGCAGCCGGGCGGAGATGCCCGCCTCCCCCGACGAGCTCGCGGAGGCCCTGGAGGAAGGGGTGCGCCTGGAGGAGCTCACCTCTCCGGTGCGGGTCGTGACCCGCGATGGCCGGGTGGTGGGCCTGGTCCTCCAGCGGATGCGCCTGGGGGAGCCCGGGCCCGACGGCCGCCGAAAACCCCTCCCCATCCCGGGGAGCGAGTTCGAGGTCCCAGTGGACTCCGTGATCCTCGCCACCGGGCTTGCGGCCGACCTTTCGTTCCTCGAAGGAAGCGCAGTGGAGGCCGAACGGGGGGAGATAAAAACCGACGGGTGGGGCCGCACCTCGGTGAAAGGCGTCTACGCCGCCGGGGACATCTCCCCCGGCGTGAAATCCATTATCTCCGCCTCCGGGAGCGGGCTAAGGGCCGCCGAGGCCATCTGCCGCGACCTCGGGATCCCCTTCGAGCTCCCGGAAATCCCCCGGCCGGAGCTCTCGGAAGAGGAAATCGCGGAGCTCAAGCGCATCCGGGCCCGCAAAACCTTCCCGGTGCTCGCGAGCCCTCCCCGGGAGCCCTCCCCCGAGGTCGCCTGGGAGGAAGCCCTACGCTGCCTCCTCTGCTCGGTGATATGCGACAAATGCGTGGAGGTATGCCCCAACCGCGCCAACCACGTCTATTTCGTGGACCCGGTGTCCTGGGAGGTGCCGGTGGTCTCCGTCCGGGACGGGTCATTGGAGGTGGTGCGCCGGGAGCCCTTCCAAGTGAAGCAGAGGCGCCAGATCGTTCACATCGACGACTTCTGCAACGAGTGCGGGAACTGTGCCACCTTCTGCGTCCATCGCGGCGATCCCGCGAAAGACAAACCGCGCCTTTTCCTCCGCCTCGACGACATCTACTCCGAGGAGGGAAACGCGTTCCACATCGCCGGAGAGACCATCTATCGCAAACAAGGCGATCTCATCTACATCCTGGAGAAGACCCCCGCCGGCTACACCCTGTCCCTTACCCGTCACGCGTCACGCGCCACGGACCTGGTGCTCCAAGTCGCCCCGGACTTCTCCACGGTGGAGGCGAGCTCCGTGGGGGAGATCGCCGGGGAGATCCCCCTCCTCCCCGCGGCGGAGATGGCGCTTATCCTGGAAGCCAAACGATCCCTTCCCTCCCTCTGAGAGAGAAATTCTAGATGGGAAGGGCGAAAGATGGTTATCAGAACCTGGATCCTCGTGGATCCGGGTTCCGGTATGACAGAGAATGCGGTAAGCTAGAGCCATGACGGAATCAGGAGAAGCCGATGGGTCAACCGGTATCGTTCCGCTGCGTGGGCTGTGGCCGGGAATATGAGCCCTGGTCCATTGATTACCATTGTCCCCATTGTGGCCCCCTGTCAGGCCCGTTGGAGGTGGTTTACGACCTGCGAGGGCTGGCGAGCAGGCTAACGCCCTCCAGCTTCGCCGAAACTCGCCGTCCCTCCCTGTGGCGGTATGAGGAGCTACTGCCGGTGGGAATCGAGCATTCGGTCCCCCTGCGGGCGGGGTGGACCCCGCTCTATGCTCGCCCGGAACTCGCCGCCGAGCTCGGCCTCGCTGCCCTGTGGATCAAGGACGATTCCCTCAACCCCACCGCGTCCTACAAGGACCGGGCCACCGCGGTGGTGATCGCCGCGGCCCGGCACCTGGGCCGCGCCGCCCTCACCTGTGCCTCCACCGGCAACACAGCGAGCTCCGTGGCGGGCTTCTGCGCGGCGGCGGGGATGCCCGCTTACATCTTCGTGCCGGAGAAAACCCCTAGGCCGAAGATCGCCCAGCTCCTCGCGTTCGGGGCCACCGTGTTCGCGGTGGAGGGCGATTACTCCCGCGCCCAGAGGCTGTGTGAGGAGGCCCGGGACCGGTTCGGCTGGTATGACCGCTCCGATGGAGTCTCCCCCATCAATGCCGAGGGCAAGAAGACCGGGGCCTACGAGATCTGGGAGCAATTGGATGGGAAGGTACCCGATTACGTGCTCGTCTCGGTGGGGGATGGCTCGGTGATCTCCGGGATCTGCAAGGGCTTTCTGGAACTGCGGGAGCTTGGGTTGGCGGAGGACGTACCCCGGGTGTACGGGGTGCAGGCGGAAGGGGCGGCGGCGGTGGCCCATGCCTTCGCCCGCAAAAAGCGAGGCGAGGAGATCCTGCCTGCCGAAGAACCAGCGGAAACGCTGGCAGACTCCATCTGCGTTGGCAACCCCAAGGATGTGGTAAAGGCGGTGACATACGTGGACCGGACGGGCGGGGGGTTCGTCACCGTGAGCGATGGCGAGATCATCGGGGCCGTGGGGGAGCTAGCGCGGAAGGCGGGGGTGTTCGCCGAGCCCGCTGCCGCGGCTACCTATGCCGGGCTTATCGCACTGCTTACCACGGGAGAGATTCCGGAGGGGTCGCGCGCGGCCCTGGTTATCACGGGCTCCGGGCTCAAGAACCCCGAGGGAGCCCTGCGGGCAGTCGGGGAGCCCCTGAAAGTCCCGCCAGATATCGCAGCGGTGGAACGGATAATTTTGCCAATGGGTTATGAGGATTAAGTTTGTCTTCAACGGCAGGGAGATCGAAGTCGAGACCCACCCGGGAAGAAGGCTTATCGACCTGTTACGGGCGGACTTGGGCCTCACCGGCACCAAGGAGGGCTGTGGGGAGGGAGAATGCGGTGCCTGCACCGTGTTGGTGGATGGAAAGCCGCGCCTTTCCTGCCTCACCGCCGCCATCCAGGCGGAGGGGAGGGAGGTCCTCACCATCGAGGGGTTGCGGGAGAACGGTGGGCTCCATCCCATCCAGCGGGCGTTCGTGGAGACGGCCGGGGTCCAGTGCGGGTTCTGCACCCCGGGGTTCATCATGGCGACCTATGCCCTGCTCAAGGAGAACCCGGACCCCACCCCCGAGGAGGTGCGGGCGTGGCTGTCGGGGAACTTGTGCCGCTGCACCGGCTATCAACAGATCGTGGAGGCCGTTCTTTTAGCCGCGAAATACCTACGGGGTGACGCGTTACGCGTAACGCGTAACGAGAAAACACCATGAGAAGCGATATCCGAAATTCCAGCAACCTTCCCTATCCATTGCACATTACGGAAATCCATGTAGCACCTCACTCGTCACCCGTCACCCGTCAGGCGTCACGTGTCACGGCAGTTGTACTGGCAGCCGGCGCCGGGAGGCGCATGGGCACCCAAAAACTCCTCCTCCCCTTCCGGGGGAAGCCGCTCCTGGAATGGGGGCTGGAGCTGGTGGAGGGCCTCCCTGTGGAGCGTCGCCTCCTCGTCCTCGGCGCCCACGCCCCCGACATCCTCGCCACGTTGTTCACGCGTCACGCGTTCCGCGCCACCCGTCACCCGTCACGCGTCACGCGTTACGACACCGTTTGGGAGGTGCTCATAAACCAAGGCTGGGAGGAGGGGATGGGGAGCTCCTTGCGGCTGGCAGCTGAGCACGTGGATGGGGGGATGCTGGTGTTTTTGGGGGATATGCCCTTGGTTCCCCGCGAAGCGGCGCTGGCGGTGCTTTCCCGAGCTGGAGGGAGGCCGGTGGCCCCCGCTTATCGGGGCAGGCGGGGCTTTCCGGTTTACCTTCCCGCCGGGCTCCGGCCCCGGCTCCTTGAGCTTTCGGGCGACATCGGCGCCCGGGAGCTCCTCGAGGGGGATTGCAAGCTCATTCCCACGGACGATCCCGGCGTAGTCTTTGATGTGGATACCCCCGAAGCCATCTGTGCTTAAAGAGGAGCGCGGAGATGAGGAAGTCAGGACCGGTTGAGATCGTGCGGCCCAAGGACCTCCGGGAGGCGAGCTCCCTGGTGCGGGAGGGGGGGATGCCCCTGGCGGGGGGGACCGATGTATTCGTGCGGGTGCGAAAAGGTCTCTGGGACCCCCCGTTCTTGGTCTACATCGGCGAGCTCCCGCAGCTCCGGGGGATCGAGCCCCGCGAAGGGGGCGTAGAGGTGGGAGCGGCGGTGACCCATGCCGAGCTCCTCCGCTCACCCCTGGCCGCCCAGCTTCCGGTCCTGCGGCTGGCCCTCTCCACCATCGGCGCCCCGGCCATCCGGGAGATGGGGACCATCGGGGGGAACGTGGCCAACGCCTCACCGGCCGGGGATTCCCTGATCCCCCTATATCTCCTCGAGGCACGGGTGAACCTGGTGGGGCCCGAAGGGGAGAGGTCCCTGCCGATGGAGGACTTCATCCTGGGCCCGGGGAAGACGGCCCTCAGGCCAGGGGAAATCATCCGCTCCTTGTGGATCCCCTTCCCCGAGGGGAAGCCGCTCCCCTACTTCCGCAAGGTGGGCCGGAGGCGGGCGCTGGTGATCGCGGTGGCTTCTTTGGGGGCGTTGTTCTGGCTGCGGGACGGGGTGGTGGAGAAGGCCCGACTGGCCCTGGGCTCGGTGGCCCCCACGGTGCTCCGTCCCCGGGAGGTGGAAAAAGCACTGCTCGGAAAGCCCTTGGATCCAGGACTCCTCCGTCCCATAGCAGACGAGCTTTCCCGGTTGGTGAACCCCATTTCGGACATCCGGGCCACCGCCGCCTACCGCCGGCGGGTGGCGGGCAACCTGTTGCTGGATGCGGCGGCCCGCCTCCCGCGCGCATAGCTGGGTGGCGGTCAGGGGGCTGGCCAGCTATCCTTCCGTGTTACCCCGCTTTCAGGAGGCCAAGGACAAATGACACCGGAGATAATCGAGCGGGTGATCTATTCCCCGGAGGAGATCGCCGCCCGGGTGAAGGAGCTCGCACTCCAGATTTCCGCGGATTACCGTAATGGTGGAGGTAAAGACCCTTACCGGAGGCCGCTATTGGTGGTGGGGCTCCTGAAGGGAGCCCTGCCGTTCATGGCCGACCTCACCCGGGCCATGGACATCCCTATGGAATACGACTTCATGGCCGTGTCCAGTTACCAGGGTCGCACCAGCCCCGGGGAAGCGCGGATCTTAAAGGACCTCGACTCCCCGGTGGGGTCCCGGGATCTCCTGATCGTAGAGGACATCGTGGACACCGGCCACACCCTCGATCACATCCTTCGCCGCCTCAGGGTGCGGGAGCCGGCCAGCCTGCGGGTCTGCACCCTGCTCGATAAGCCCGCCCGCCGGGAGGTGGAGGTGCCGGTGGATTACGTGGGCTTCACGTTGGACGAGAACCTGTTCGTGGTGGGCTACGGCCTGGACTACGCCGAGCTATACCGTAACCTCCCCTATATCGGCGTGGTTAAGCCCAAATACACCCGTGACGCGTAACGTGTAAACCATGATCGGCCTTGGGATAGAGACCTCCTGTGACGAGACCTCAGTAGCCCTGCTCCGGGACGAG
>JAJOKL010000169.1:7919-9684 GCA_021129895.1 Candidatus Bipolaricaulota bacterium | reverse complement strand
AGAACTGGCCACCACAGTCTCAAGGACCTTCGATCTCCTGGCCCGCCGCCCGCAGCACCTCCTCGCTCACGTAGACGGGCCGGCCCATGCACAGCGCCAACGCCACCGCATCGGAAGGGCGGCAGTCCACGCTGACCGGCTCACCACTGGAGGTGACCAGCTCCAGGGAGGCGTAGTACACCCCGTCGCGGATGGCGGTTACCACCACCCGATCCAGGGAGCCTCCCAGGGCCTGCACCAGGCGCCCCATGAGGTCCGGGGCCAGGGGGCGCGGGAAGCGACGTCCCTCCAGGTGCAGGGCGATGGGGATGGATTCCACGTGCCCGATCCACACCGGCACCGCCAGCCCCGAATCCGGGTCCCGCAGGACCAGTACCGGACTGCCGCTGTCCGGATCCACGCCCAATCCGACCTCGACTTCCACCATAGCGCTCCCCGGGCCATGATACCCGGCTTTCCCATCCCGGGGCAGGGGCGAGTTGCCACCGGCGGTGGCCCCCGTTTATGCTGCGGTATGGCCGTGGACTACGGGCGAGCCCTGGAGGCGGGGGAGTTGGAGCCGGTGCTGGCCGCCTGGCAGCGGGGCGGGGAAACCCGCCGTCGGCTGGTAAAGCTATTGGCGCCCCAGGCGGTCCGGTGGGGGGAGCGATTGCTCGCCGGGCCGGAGGAGTCCCGGCGGCTGGCGGCGGCTTTGCTGGGCGCGTGGCCAGGGGCCCCGGAGTCGGCCCTGGAGCTCCTCCGCACCCTGGTCGCGGATCCCGACCGTCGCACCCGGGACCTGGCAGCCCGGGCCGCCGGGGAGCTCCTGAGCCAACGGTTCGCCGAGGTGTATCCGGTGCTGGGGGAGTGGCGGGGAGACCCCGAGCCCGGGGTGCGCCGGGCGGTGGCGCTGGCGGCGGGAGCTGGAGCCAGGCCGGAACGACTGGACTGGGCCGCTCCCTTGCTGGAGCTGCTGGAGCCGCTCCTGGAAGACCGCACCCCGGAGGTGCGGGGCGCCCTCGGCCCCCGGGTGTTGGCCCGCGAGCTGTTCTCCGTCTACCCCGACGACACCTTCGAATACCTGGCCCATTGGTCCACCTCCCATGACCCCCAGGTGTTATGGCATGTGGCCATGGGCCTATCTGGCCCCCCGGCTGCCCAACGGGTGCGGCGGTCCCTGATCCTTTTGCGCCGGCTGGCCTTGGACGAGCGACGGTACGTGCTGGGGGCGGTGGCCGCGGCCCTGCGGCGCCTGGGGAGCTTGGCGCCGGACCCGGTGCTCTCCGAGCTGAAAAGGTGGCTCTCGGATGAGGACCGGGCCCCGGTAGCCCGGGCCGTGCTGGGGAAGCTTTAGGCCGTGTCCACCCTTTCCGAGCGTCCCACAGGGGAAGTGGCACTGGCCCGGGGGAAAGCCGGCCCGGTGCGGGCCAGACATCCCTGGGTCTACTCCACCGCCATCTCCCAGGTGCGGGGGACGCCCGCCCCGGGGGACCTGGTGGCGGTGGTGGACGCCCGGGGGCGGCTCCTGGGGCAGGGGTACTACAACCCCCGCTCCCAGATCACGGTCCGCCTGCTCAGGTTCGACGACGGCCCGGCGGACGAGGGCTTCTGGCGGGAGCGGCTGGTGCGGGCGGCGGCGGCCCGGGAGGAGCTGACGGAAAAGTCCGATGCCCTCAGGTTGGTGAACGCCGAGTCGGACGGCCTCCCTGGGTTGGTGGTGGACCGCTACCGCGATTTCCTGGTGCTCCAGGCCCTCACCCTGGGGATCGAGCGCCGCAAGGAAGCC
>JAJOKL010000169.1:5809-7819 GCA_021129895.1 Candidatus Bipolaricaulota bacterium | reverse complement strand
CGGGAAGGAGGTACTGGACATCTGCTGCTACACCGGCGGATTCGGGGTCCAGGCGGCAGCCGGGGGGGCGGGGTCGGTGCTGTTCCTGGAGACCTCGGCCAAGCACCTGCGCTGGGTCCGCGATCACCTACGGCTGAACGGGCTGGAGGGGGTGCGAGCGGGGTTCCTGGCCGGGGATGCCTTCCAAGAGCTGCGGCGCCTGGCCCGGCAGGGGAAGCGGTTCGACCTGGTGATCCTGGACCCGCCCAAGTTCGCCCGCGCCGCGGCCGAGGTGCCGGGGGCCCTGCGCGGATATCGGGATCTCAACCGGCTGGCGCTGGGGCTCCTGCGGCCGGGAGGGCTGCTTATGACCTTCTCTTGTTCCGGGAGAGTGGGCTGGGAAGCCCTGCAGCGGGCGGTGGGGCTGGCCGCGGCCGAGGCCGGCTGCGATGCCCAGATCCTCAGGCGCCTGTCCCAGGCCCAGGACCACCCAGTGGCTGCCTCTTACCCCGAGGGGGAGTACCTGCGGGGGTTCCTCATCCGGAGGTGGTGAGGTGAAGATCGGCATCGTCTCGGCTCGGTTGGTATCCATAGACGGGGTGTCCATCGAGGCGGAGAAGTGGCGGGCCGCCTTCCGCAAGCTGGGGCACCAGGTGGTGCTCATCGCCGGCTCCTTCGGCGGGGACCCCCAGGGGCCCCATGTCCGCATCCCCTGGCTGGACTACGCCGACCCAGAGGTGGTCCGGCTCCCGGACATCCTATCCCGGCCTATCCCGTTCGACCTCGCCTCAGAGGAGGAGGTGGTGGCCCAAGCCCGGGAGATAAAGCGCCAGCTGCTTGCGGCGATAGAGCGGGAGGGGGTCGACCTCCTGGACGTGGAGAACTTGATCAGCCTGCCGTTGAACCTGGCGGCCGGGATCGCCCTGGTGGAGATCATCCGCGAGACCAGGATCCCGTTCATCTGCCGTCACCACGATTTCTATTGGGAGCGGACCGAGCTCGCCCGCTCCCGGCTGCGGGAGTACCTGGACCGGAATTTCCCGC
The DNA here is from genome assembly GCA_021129895.1 of Candidatus Bipolaricaulota bacterium. Lineage (GTDB taxonomy): Bacteria > Bipolaricaulota > Bipolaricaulia > Bipolaricaulales > Bipolaricaulaceae > UBA3574. The sequence continues at coordinate 6,796 of JAJOKL010000169.1, read as the reverse complement.
CGCACGACGACGAGACCATCCACGTGGTCATCAACCGCCGCGCCCAGCGGGAGCTCAGATTGCGGCACGGGATCCTGGCCACCCGCATTCCCAACGTGCTGGATCTCAACATGGTGGGGGCCCAGGACGACTACAACGCCGACTTCCGGGACGCCTTCGGGATCCCGGAAAGAGCGCTGCTCTTCCTGCAGCCCTCTCGCCTCATCGAGCGCAAGTGCATCGAGGACTCGGTACGGCTGGCGGCGGCGGTGCGGGACCGGCTAAACAGGCCGGTGTTCCTTCTCATCACCGGCCCGCCCGGGGATGGGAGGGAGGAGGACCCCTACTGCCAGCGGGTGCTGGCGTTGGCCGAAGAGCTTTCCGTGCCGGTGATATTGGGCTGGAGGAGGATCTTCATCCGCCGGGGGCGGGCCGGAGACGGGGCCAAGGTGTACGCGATCGCCGATGCCTACGCCCATGCGGATCTGGTCACCTTCCCCTCGCGCCTGGAGGGGTTCGGGAACCCGGTGATCGAGGCGGCGGCCAACCACCTGCCTTTGTTTGTGCGTCACTACCCGGTGCTGGAGGACATGCTGGAGAAGGGGCTCCGGTTCGTGCTCCTGGAGGACGGGCTCACCCGGGAGGTGGTGGACCAAGTGGTGGCCTTGCTCACCGACCGGACCGCCCGCCGGGTGCTGGCCCACAACGCGGAGGTGGTGCGCCGCTACTTCTCCCCCCTCACCCTGGAGATCCTGCTCGCGGAGGTGCTGGAGCGGGCGGAGGTGTCCCCCTTGCGCCCGCCCTCTGGATGACCACCGAGCCCCCGGAGAACATGGAGAGGGAGTACACAGAACCCGTTTAGAGACCGGGTTAGGGCCACTTCGAAGGCCCGAAGCCCAAAAGGACTCTAGGAATTTAAACCCAGCTCTTTTATTCACAACCAAGACGCCAAGACTTAAACCCAGATGTTGCAAGCGCAAGGTGGTCAGCCAGCTGAAGTTAGGATAG
>JAJOKL010000169.1:0-5799 GCA_021129895.1 Candidatus Bipolaricaulota bacterium | reverse complement strand
TGGATCTCTTCGCACCCTTGAGCCTTGGTGGTAGAAAACCACAAAGTCCACCGAGGGCACGGAGAAAACCATAAATCAACCACGAAGACACCAAGACACAAAGGAGAATCTTAAGGTTAGAACCGAATTTCTTTGTGTCTTCGTGCCTTGGTGGTGGTGGATGCAATATTCGGGAACGGTGGAGGTTCTTTTCGAGGGTGTGACACGTGACCGCCGCCGGGGCGACAAACCCGACCCCGGCACGGAACAGCGGCCCGTGTCCTCCATCTCCGCGCCAGGTAGGGTGGCCTTGGAAATGGACAAGTCGCCGCAAGATCAGCACCGGAGAGGAAAGGGGGTTGGGAGTATGAACAGGAAAATCGCGGGGATAGTGATCGTGGGGTTGATGTTAGCCCCGTGGGCGTTCGCGGAAGGGGGAGCAACCCAGTCGGAGGTGGGTTACGGGGAGGTACTGGCTTGCTTCGAGGGCTTTCTGGCCGAACTCGATGACGCCATCCAAGCGCTGAACCAGACCGATCAGGATTTGATCGCCCGCTACCGGACCTTGGCCGCCGAGCTCGGTGAAGCGAGGGCAGCCATCGGACAGCTCCAGGAGAGCGTCGCGGGCTTGGTCCCCCGGATCGAGGGGCTGGAGGCCGGGCTGGCGGGCGCCGCCGAGGCCATCAGCAACCTTCATGACACGGTAGAGGCCAAGTTCGCGGAGGTGGAAGCCCGATTCGAGACCAACGAGGCCGCCATGCAGTCCTTGGTGGAGGATTTCACCTCCTTCAAAGCGCAGGTTGAGGGGCAACTGGGGGCGCTGGTCAGCCGACTCTCTGCCATTTCCGCCCAGCTCGCGGAGCTGGCCGAAAGCCTGGCCAGCTTGTCCTCCCAGGTACGGGATCACGAGATCCGCTTGGCCGAACTCGATGACGCCATCCAAGCGCTGAACCAGACCGATCAGGATTTGATCGCCCGCTACCGGACCTTGGCCGCCGAGCTCGGTGAAGCGAGGGCAGCCATCGGACAGCTCCAGGAGAGCGTCGCGGGCTTGGTCCCCCGGATCGAGGGGCTGGAGGCCGGGCTGGCGGGCGCCGCCGAGGCCATCAGCAACCTTCATGACACGGTAGAGGCCAAGTTCGCGGAGGTGGAAGCCCGATTCGAGACCAACGAGGCCGCCATGCAGTCCTTGGTGGAGGATTTCACCTCCTTCAAAGCGCAGGTTGAGGGGCAACTGGGGGCGCTGGTCAGCCGACTCTCTGCCATTTCCGCCCAGCTCGCGGAGCTGGCCGAAAGCCTGGCCACCCTGTCCTCCCGGGTACAGGACCACGAGGCCCGCTTGGCCGCGCTGGAGGAACAGGACCTGGGCTCCCTGCAGCGTCGCATCCTGGCGTTGGAGCAGGCCGCCCAGGCACTGCAGATCAAGATCGAGAACAACCGGGCCAAACTGGAGGGCATCGAGGCCGCCCTGGGGGGGTTCACCGCCGATATCCAGGCCAACAAGGAGGCCATCGCGTCCCTGACGGCGCGGGTGAACGACCAGGGGACCCGTCTCACCGCCCTGGAGGCCCAAGTCGACGGGCTGGACGTCCAGGCGCTTCAAGCGGCTCTGGGCACAGCCCAAGGGTTGGCCATTCTGGCCCTGCTGGCTGGTATCGCCGCCATAGTGCTGGTGTTCATGGGTACGGGCGGCTAGGGCAAGGACAAGGGGCACGTCTGCCGTGCCCCTCCTTCTTTGGCTAAGTGCGTAACAAATGTTATATTCGTAACCTAAAGGGGGAGAAGCAAGAATGGAACTGATCGGAGAGAGGCTGAGGCGTTGCCGGTTGGAGCGGGGCCTCTCCAAACGGGCGATAGCGACTAGACTAGGGGTGTCAGTGCCCACCGTGATGCGCTGGGAAGAGGGGGCCAGCGTCCCCAACGACTACAACCGGCATAAGCTCGAGCGGCTGCTCGCCGAGCTGGAGGCGGGCTTGCCCCTGTTCGATAGCTCTCGGGTGCGGGAGGTCCCGCTCGAGCTGTTCGATAAGGTGACATGACCACCACCATCAAGCGCCTCACCATCCAGGGGTTCAAGTCGTTCCGCCGCAAGGCTTCCCTCCCCTTCTACCCCGGCTTCACCGCCATCGTGGGGGAGAACGGGGCCGGCAAGTCCAACATCTTCGACGCCCTGGCGTTCGTGATGGGGCGCAGGTCCCGTTCCCTGCGGGCCGAACGGATGGAGCAGCTGCTGCACTGCCCTCCGGGCGGGGAACCCGTGCCCGAGGCCGAGGTAGCCCTGGTGCTGGATAACCGGTCCGGGGTGTTCGACCAGTTCCTGTCCACGCCTGCCGACGAGCTGGTCCTGTCCCGTCGCATCACCCCCGCCTCCTCCACCTATCGCATCCAGGGGAGGGTGGCCTCGGCCAAGGCGGTGCAGGCCCTGCTTTCCCACGCCAGCATTGACCCGGATGGCTACCACATCGTTGAGCAGGGCATGGTGGTGGACGTGTTGGAGCGGTCCCCCAAAAGGCGGCGGGAGATCCTGGCCGAGGTGGCCGGGGTGGCAGCCTACGAGGAGCGCAAGGCCAAGGCCATCGCCGAGTTGGGACAGGTGAAGGAGAGGCTCAACACCAGCCGTATCCTCCTGGCGGAGCGCCGCCGGCGCCTGGCCGAACTCCACCGGGAGCGGGAGGCCGCCCTGGAGTACCAGACCCTGTCCGAGGAGCGGGACCGGCTGGCCGCCACCCTCCGCTTCCGCCGATGGGAGACCCTGGTCAAGGCGCTGGAGCGCGCCCAGGCCCAGGCCGACCGGGCCCGGGAGGAGGTGGCCGAGCTCGCCGCCCAGGTGGACAGATTGGATCGGGAGATCGAGGCCCGGGAGCGAAAGCTGGGAGCCCAGTCCCAGGTGGAGGACGAGGCCACCGCTGAGCTGATCCGGAAGGTGGAACGGCTGCGGGGGGAGCTGTCGGCCAAGGAAGCGGACGCCCGCGCCCGAGCGCGAGAGCTCGCCTCCCTGCGGGAGACGATCCAGGACCTACAGCGGTACGTGGGTTCCCGGGGCACCCCGCCGGAGCCGGTGGCGGCGCTGCTTGAACTCGCCTGGCCCGGGATCCACGGGACGCTGGGGGGGCTGGTGCGCCCTCGGGAGGGGTTGGAGCTGGCCCTGGAGACCGCCTGGGGCGGCCACCGCCATGACCTGGTGGTGGAATCCCGGGACCTGGCCCTGAAGTGCGTCAGGTACCTGAAGGAGAAGGGCTTGGGGCGGGCCAGGTTCCTGCCCCTGGATCGCCTCACTGTCCCCCGCGTCTCCGCCAAGGCCCGGGAGGCCTTGAGGCTCCCGGGGGTGATCGGGCTGGCGATCGAGCTGGTGGAGTACCCGCCCGAGATTGAGCCCGCGGTGCGGTACGTGCTCTCGGACACGGTGGTGGCCGAGACGTTGGAAGCGGTGCGGGAGCTTCAAGGGGTGCGGGTGGTGACCCTGGATGGTGACCTGCTGGAGCGGGGTGGGGCCATCGTGGGGGGCGCCCCCAAGGCCCGCCGCCGGGGGCCGGACCTGACGGGAAAGAGGGAGCAGTTAAAGCAATTGGAGCAGGAGCTAGCGCGCATTCGGAAGGAGATAGAGGTCCTGTCGGGGGAGCTCTCCCGGGCCGAGGCGGCCCTGCACGAGCACTCCCGCAAGCTCGCCCAAGCCAAGGCCGCCCGTTCCTCTGCCGAGTCCAAGCTCCTGGAGCTCCGGGAGAGAAGGAAGAAGGTGTATCTGGCGCTGGAGCGCAAACGGGCCGCCCTGTCCCGCCACGAGCGGGAGGCAGCCGAGCTCTCCGGAGAACTCTCCGCCCTGGGCGAGGTGGAGGAGCCCCCGGGCGGGGCCGTCCCCGGCACCCCGGACGTCCTCCAGGCCCGCCTCAGGCAGGCCGAACGCCGCCTGGCCGAGCTGGGGCCGGTGAACCTACGCGCCATCGAGGAGTACGATGCCTTCCTGGCGGAGTTCCAGGCGTTCAAGGATCGGGTCAGGACCTTGGAGCGGGAGAAGGAGGAGATCGAGCACTTCATCGGGGAGCTGGAGCAAAAAAAGCGGGAGAAGTTCTTCGCCACCCTGGAAGCGGTATCGGCGGAGCTGAACCGCCTGTTCCAGCGACTGTTCGGCGGGGGGGAAGCGGGACTCAAGCTCGCCGAGGAGGGGAACATCGACTCCGGCCTTCTGGTCTACGCCCGTCCCCCGGGGAAGGAGCCGCGGCTTTTGGACGCGCTGTCGGGTGGGGAGAAGACACTGGTGGCCATCGCGTTCGTGCTCGCGCTGGCCGCCGGTCGGCCCGCCCCGTTCTACCTGCTGGACGAGGTGGACGCTGCCCTGGACCGGGCCAACTCGGAGCGGCTGGCCCGGCTGCTCAAGGAGTTCGCCCGGGAGGCCCAGGTGATCGTGATCTCCCACAACGAGGAGCTGATCCGGCATGCGGACCGGGTGTACGGGGTGACCATGCGGGGTGGCGCCTCGGAGGTAGTGGCCATGGAGTTGGTCGCCGATGGAAGCCGGTGAACTGTTCGCGCTGACGTCCCTGACCCGGGCGGACTGGGACCTCCTGTTTTCCCACCTGGCCCGGGACATGGACCCCTGGGCGGTGGACCTGGTGGAGTTGGTGTGTCGGTTCCGCGGGTACCTGGGGGAGCTCAAGGCGTTGGAGCTGGAGATCCCGGGCAGGATGCTGCATGCCGGGGCGGTGCTCCTCAGGATGAAGTCCGAGTTCCTCAGGGAAGAGGACCGCCAGCCCCCCACCTTGGAAGAGGTGGTGGAGGAGGTATCGGCCGAGGTGCCCATGGCCGAGGAGGTGTACATCGCCCCCGAGTTCACCTTGCCGCTGCTGCGTCGGCCCAAGGTGAGGGCCAGCGTGGAGGATCTCCGGCGGGCCCTGCTGGCCGCCTTGGCCCACGGCAAGAGGAAGCGGGACGGCCGGCGGGAGCTGGACCTGGAAGATGTGGGGCTGGAGCTTCCCCGGGAGCCCTTCTCCCGCCGCACCAAGCGGCTCTTGAAGAAGCTCCTGTCCCTTGTAAACGGGAATCGGGTGATCCCGTTCCGGGCGCTGCTGCGGCGGGAGGATCCTCGGGAGCAGGTGGCCCGGTTTCTGGAGCTGTTGCACCTCGATGCTCAGGGGAAGGTGCGGCTGTTCCAGGAGGAATTCCTAGGGGAGGTACTGATCGAGGTCCCCGGTGGAGCCGAAGGCGCTGGTTGAGGCGGCGCTATTTGTGGCCGACCGGCCCCTGTCCCTGGCCCGGCTGGCCCAGGTGCTGAACCTGTCCGAGGAGGCGGTAGGTCGGCTGATCCAGGCCCTGGCCGAGGAGTACGCGGCCCCGGATCGGGGCCTGGAGATAATAAAGCAGGGTGGGGGGTACGTGCTGCAGGTGAAGGGGGCCTTGGCGGAGGCGGTGCGCCCCTTCGCCCCGGGGCAGGACATCCCGGAGCCGGTGTTGCGGACGTTGGCGGTGATCGTGTATCGGGGGCCGATCCTGCAGTCGGAGGTGGTGCACCTACGTGGCCAGCGGGCCTACTCCCACATCCGGGAGCTCATCGAGCGGGGGTTCGTGCGGGCAGAGGAAGAGGGCCCCACCAAGCGCCTGTCGGTGACCAAGGCCCTGCTTTCATATTTCGGGGTGGAGACCGCGGAGGAGCTGCGGGCATTGTTGGAGTCCCCTAGAGCCTGCCCCCCAGACCTCAAAGGAGCGGGGCAGGCTCCCGCCCGGCCCGGTTCATAGAACCGGGTTAAAGGAGCTTTTGGAAGTTTGGGATTGGGAACCGTCGATCAGGTTGCAGGGCCCTTTTGACGCTGCGCCAGGAAAAGGAGGGCG
>JAJOKL010000014.1 GCA_021129895.1 Candidatus Bipolaricaulota bacterium | reverse complement strand
TTGCTCGCTCGCTTCGCAAGGTCTTACTCACCCCCTGGCGCAATATCTGGGATCATCACATCTACTACCCGCTGGGCGAGCAGGTCAATCAGACCGCCGAAGTATCCGGAAAGGGCACCAATTGGCACCCCAAGGACAATACCGATTCCGACTGATACCAGCCCGATGGAGAGGGAAATGCGCGCCCCGTAAATGATCCGCGATAACAAGTCCCGGCCCAGCTCGTCACAGCCCAGTGGGTGCTCAGGGTTGGGTGGGCAAAGCCGGTCGGGAAGCCTTCCCCTGAAGGGGTCGTGAGGAACGATCCAAGGGGCGAGGATCGCCACTAGGACAAACCCACAGATGATAGCCAGGCCCCACATGGCCAACCGATGCCGTCGCAGCCGTTTCCAAAGCTCCACTAGCTCTCCCCCTCAGTCGTAGCGGATGCGCGGGTTTAACACCCCGTACAGCAGGTCCACCGCCAGGTTGATAAACACAAACGTTACGGCCAGCAACAACACTACCCCTTGGACTACTGGATAATCCCGGGCGGAGATGGAGTCCACCATGAGCCGGCCCACCCCCGGCCAGGCAAACACGGTTTCAGTGAGCACTGCCCCAGAGAGCAAGGTGCCGAACCGGAGGCCGATGATGGTCACCACCGGGATGAGGGCGTTGCGCAGGGCATGCCTCAGGACCACTGTCTTCTCTGGCAACCCTTTGGCTCGAGCAGTGATCACGTACTCCTGTCGCATCACTTCCAGCATAGAAGATCTGGTGATGCGGGCGATCAGGGCCATGGAAGCGGCAGCCAAGGTGAAAGCGGGGAGCACCAGGTGAGCCAAGGTACCGGAACCAGCGGCGGGGAGCCAATTCAACTTCACCGCGAACAGCAGCATTAGCATAAGTCCCAGCCAAAACACTGGGGCTGAGATCCCCACCAAGGCGAGGAACATGCTGGTGTAGTCGAACAGAGAGTACGGCCGAGCGGCAGAGATGATCCCGGCCAACATGCCAAACACGGTGGCGATGAGCATGCTGGCAGCGGTGAGCTCCATGGTATGGGGGAACCGCTCCCACACCTCGTCCCACACCGGCTTCCCCGTGCGAATGGAGGTTCCCAGATCCCCCTGAAACAAGCCCCCCATAAACCGCGCGAATTGGATATGCAGAGGCTGATCGAGCCCCAAGTCTCGCCGGATCTTCTCCACCATCTCCTCGGTGGCATGGACTCCCGCCATCATCTCGGCCGGGTCCCCGGGGAGCATCCGGACCATCCCGAACACCAACAGGGCTACCCCGGTCAATACGGGGAGGGCCAGCAACAACCGCCGGATCAGATAGTTGATCATCGCTTAAATAAGGAGAGGGCCCGAACGAACCTCGGGCCCTCTCTCTTGCCTCACTTGTCCATGTAGGTTCTCAAACCCTCACTCATCCAACCAGGCCTCGTGAGCCAGGATGTACTCCCGAGGGTGGTGGATGAGCCCCTTCACGTTGGTGCGCTGGGCGTTGATCTGGACCTCTGAGTGGAGGAACAGCCACGGAGCATCCTGCCAGATGAGAGCGATGGCTTGGGCATACAGGGCCCGCCGCTGCTCAGGATCGGCCACTGCCCGGGCCTGATCCAGCAGGGCGTCTACCTCGGGGTTCCGGTAGAAGCCCCGGTGTGGTCCGGTGGGCACCCACTGGGAGGAGTGGAACAAGGGGTACAGGCCGTAGTCGGCGTCCATGGTCACGCACCCCCAGCCCAACAGGTACATCTCCAGCTCCGACTCCTCCAGGGGCTTCCTGGTGAAGGCGATGTAAGCTGCCCACTCCATGGTGACTAGCTCAACCTCGATCCCGACGCCGAGCAAGTAGGACTGGACCGCCTCGGCGATGGCAGCGTCCATCAAGTAGCGGCCGGTGGGATGGTAGAGGGTGGTCTTGAACCCATCTGGATAGCCGGCCTCGGCCAACAGCTGGCGCGCCCGCTCCGGGTCATAGGGATAGGGCTCTTGGGCGGCGTAACCGAAGATGAGGGGAGCGATGGGGGCATCCGACACCCGGCCCATCCCACCCAGGATGTGCTCCACGATGGCCTGCTTGTCCACAGCATAGTTGATGGCCTGGCGCACCCGGGGGTCAGTGTAGGGCTCCCGCTGGTTGTTGAACCCGATGTAGATGGTGCGCACGCTGGGCACCTCTACCACATCGATGTCCGGGTGGGCATCCACCCGCGGGGCGTCGAGGGGCGGCACCCGCATTATGGCGTGCACCTCGCCAGGAGCACCAACCGAGTGGCGTCCTCGGGCACCACCTTGAACACCACCGCGTCGAGGTAGGGCGGATCCCCCCAGTAATCGGGGTTGCGGACCAGCCGCACGTACTCACCCCGCACCCACTCGTCAAACATGAACGGGCCGGTGCCGATGGGCTCGAAGATGTACTCCCCTTCCTCCAGCGCAGCGATCTGGGTTGGGCTCAGGATCCCCACGAAGTCGTGGGAAAGGTGGGCCAGCAGAGGGGCAAACGGAGCATTCAAGTGCAGCTGAATCGTGTAATCGTCGACCACCACGATGTCGACCACCGGCTTGAGCAGGAAGGCATAAACAGCGTCGCGGAAGCGCTCGAGGTTGATCTTCACCGCCTCGGCATTGAACGGAGTACCGTCGTGGAAGGTAACCCCTTGCCGCAGGTAGATGGTCCACACCAGGCCGTCCTCGGAGACCTCGTAGCCAGTGGCCAGCACGGGGGCGACCTCCAGCTCGGGGGTCATGGTGAACAGGGTTTCCACCACATGGGTGAACACCATGCCCGCTGGGGCAGAAGTGATCTTCAGGGGGTCAAGCCATTCCGGATCGGTTCCGAAGGCGATCACCAGCTCCCCGCCCGTCTTTGGTTCCTGGGCCAGCCCCAGGGGGCTATCAGCAACGCCACAAGCAACCCGACAATTAACCTCCCTCGCACACTGCACCTCCTACTTTACTGTAACCAACGCTCTTCTTCTCCCCTAACCAGGGGCTGTCAACTACTTCCTCCTCCACATCACCTCCTGGTTTCATCGAGATACCTCGGGAGAAGACTATGACTATAGTGATACTCTCGCTTCAGGTCAACACCTTGAACTGCCTTGTATGTCTCTAGCCGTGGTAGGGTTAAGGGTGTTGAACAGGCAGGAAGGGCGGGACAGATCGGCCTGTCTGCTTACGACGTGCCTTGGATCCCACTGTGGAGCATCCTAGACCAGGTCTACGTGGTGGCCCAGAAGGGCGTTGGCGGCCTCGTCCTTGACCTCACCATGGAAGTCCATCTCGACCTCCTGTACAAGGAATAAGCTCCCCAAGATCGGGTAACCAAGGGGCCGGCCGCGCGCCGGCCCCTTTTTCTTCGGACAGCCTTCCTTGGGCCCGCCATCGCGGGCGGGTACACTCTCCTTCGAGGTGATCCGATGAACACCATCCAAGATATTTGGGCACGCGAGATCCTGGATTCCCGAGGCAATCCCACCGTGGAGGTGGAGGTCACCCTGGAGGACGAGACCATGGCCCGGGCGGCGGTGCCCTCCGGCGCCTCCACCGGCAAACACGAGGCCCTGGAACTGCGAGACGGGGACGAGCGGTATCTAGGGAAAGGGGTGCTGCGGGCGGTCAGGAACGTGAACGAGATCATCGCCCCGGAGCTCGTGGGCATGGACCCCCTGTGGCAGGAAGAGATCGACGAGGTCCTGATCGAACTCGACGGCACGGCGAATAAGTCGCGCCTGGGGGCCAACGCCATCCTGGGGGTGTCCCTGTCGGTGGCCAAGGCCGCCGCTGAGTTCCTGGGGATCCCGTTCTTCAAATACATCGCCGGCGCCCGGGTGGGCCAGATGCCCATCCCCCTCATGAACGTCTTAAACGGCGGCGCCCACGCGGACAACGACCTAGCTATCCAGGAGTTCATGCTGGTGCCCCTGGGGGCAGAGTCCTTCTCCGAGGCCCTGCGCTACGGGGCGGAGACCTTCCACACCCTGAAAAAGCTCCTCAAGGAGGCCGGGCATTCCGTGGCCGTGGGGGACGAAGGCGGGTTCGCCCCCCGGCTCCCCTCGGATGAGGAGGCAATAAAGTTCCTGCTTTCCGCCATCGAGGCGGCGGGGTACAAGCCCGGCGAGGACATCGCCCTAGCCCTGGACTGTGCCGCGTCCGGCTTCTTCGACGAGGAAAAGGGCCTGTACCAGTTGGGGGGAGAGAAGACGGCCGCTGAGCTGGTGGAGGTCTATTCTGAGTGGGTGAAAAAATACCCCATCGTGTCCATCGAGGACGGCCTGGCCGAGGAGGATTGGGACGGCTGGGCCCTGCTCACCCAAAAACTGGGCGACAAGATCCAGTTAGTGGGAGACGACATCTTCGTCACCAACCCCCACCGGCTTCAGGAGGGCATCCGCCGCGGGGTGGCCAACTCCATCCTCATTAAGCTGAACCAGATCGGCACCGTGACCGAGACTTTGGAGACCATGGACCAGGCGTTCCGGGCCGGCTACACCTGTGTGGTCTCACACCGCTCCGGCGAGACCGAGGACGTTTCCATCGCGCATCTCGCGGTGGGGACCTCCTGTGGGCAGCTCAAGACCGGGTCCCTTTCTCGCTCGGAAAGGGTGGCTAAATACAACGAGCTTTTGCGCATCGAGGAGGTGTATGAACCGGCGATGGCGACCTGGCCGCGCCGCCCCTAGGGGGGAACGGGGGCGGCGGGTTCTCTTGTGGGGGGTGGTAGCCCTGCTCCTGGGGGGATTGGCCTGGCTTTACGGGGGGAGGTTTTTGACCATGCACCGCCTGGCTCACGAGGTGGCGACGCTACAGGCGGAGCACCAGGCCCTGCTCCGAGAGATCCAATCCCTCCAAGCCCAGCTCGCCCAGGCCGAGGATCCCGCGGTGGTGGAGGCCCGGGCCAGGGAGGAACTGGGCTGGGGCTACCCCGATGAACTGCTCCTGGTGATCGATCGGAGGTAGCATGGCCTTCGTGCACCTTCACGTGCACACCGAGTATTCCCTGCTTGACGCCACCTGCCGTATCCCGGAACTGGTGGCCCGGGCGGTGGAGTTGGGCATGCCGGCCCTGGCCCTCACCGATCACGGGGTCCTGTCCGGGGCGATCAAGTTCTACCGGGCCGCCGTGGACGCCGGGATCAAACCCCTCCTGGGCTGCGAGCTCTACGTGTCCCCCCGCTCCTGCCGGGCCAAGGAGACCGTACAAGGGGAACCCAACTACTACCACCTGGTGGTCCTGGCCCAAAACGAGGCCGGCTGGAGGAACCTCCTCGCCCTGGTGAACCGGGCCCACACCGAGGGTTTCTACTACAAGCCCCGGGTGGACCTGGAGCTTTTGGAAAAGCACTCCGATGGCCTTGTCGCCCTGTCGGCCTGCGAATCCGGGGAGGTACAGAAGCTCCTCCTTAGGGGGAAGCAAGCCGAAGCCAAGCGAGCGGCGGGACGGCTGGCGGAGATCTTCTCAGGCAGGTTCTACCTGGAACTACAGGACCACGGCCTGGAGCGCAGCCGGCGGACTATCCAAGCACAGCTGAAGATCGCCAAGGAGCTCTCCTTGCCGTATCTGGTGACCTCCGACGTCCATTATCTTTCTCCCGACGATCGGGAGGCCCATCAGGTGCTGATCAACATCCAAGGGGGCAAGCGGCTGGGCGGGCCCGACGCCCGGGCCTTCGACGGGGACGGGTACCACTTCCTCACCGAACAGGAAGTGCGAAAGCGGTTCCGGGAGCTCCCCGAGGCGGTGGACCGTACCCTGGAGGTGGCCGAGCGGATCGAGCTCTCCCTTTCCTTCGGCCAGTACTTGTTGCCTGAATTCCCGGTCCCTGAGGTTTTCCCCTCACCCCAGGACTATCTAGAACACCTGGCCTGGGAGGGGGCGAAGGCCAGGTTCGGCGATCCCCTCCCGGAGGAGGTTGAAAAGCGGCTCTCCTACGAGCTTTCCGTGATCGGCCGGATGGGGTTCGCCTCCTATTTCCTCATCGTGCAGGACTTCGTGCGCTACGCCCACAAGCAGGGGATCCCGGTGGGGCCGGGCCGGGGCTCGGCCGCGGGCTCACTGGTGGCTTACGTCCTGGGCATAACGCAAGTGGACCCGCTTAAGTGGGGGCTCCTGTTCGAGCGGTTCCTCAACCCGGAGCGCATAAGCCTCCCCGATATCGACATCGACTTCTGCATCCGGGGCCGGGACCAGGTGATTCAGTACGCCGCCCAGCTCTACGGTCAGGATCACCTAGCCCAGATCGCTACCTTCGACCGTATGGCCTCCCGGTCGGTGGTGCGGGACGTGGCCCGGGTGCTGGGGCTCCCCTACGAGAAGGCAGACCGCATCGCCAAGCGGATCCCGTTTGGCATGCCCCTGGAGCAAGCGCTGGAGAAGATCCCGGACCTGGCGGCCCTGGAGCAGGAGGACGAGGAAGCGAAGAGACTGTTCGCCATAGCCAAGAAGCTGGAGGGGCTTCTGCGCAACGCCTCCACCCATGCCGCGGGGGTGGTGATCTCCCCCCAGCCCCTGGAGCGCTACGTGCCCCTCCTGCGCCTCCCGGACGGCCAGTTCGTCACCCAGTTCGACATGCACGACCTGGAGGCCCTGGGCCTCCTCAAGATGGACTTCCTGGGCCTAAGGAACCTGACCCTGCTGGACGACGTGTGCCGGTTGGTCCAGGAGAGGACGGGGATGCGGGTGGAACTCGACCGCATCCCCCTCGATGATGAGGCCACCTTCCAGTTGATCCGGGAGGGAAAGACCAGCGGGGTGTTCCAGCTGGAGTCGGCGGGGATGCGGGCCCTGATCCGGCGCCTGGAGCCCAGCGAGTTCAAGGAGCTCATCGCCATCCTGGCCCTGTACCGACCCGGGCCGTTGGAATCAGGTATGGCCGAGGACTACATCGAGCGCAAGCACGGCCGCCAGCCCATCACCTACCCCCATCCCGCCCTGGAGGAGATCCTGGCGGAGACCTATGGCCTGCCCATCTACCAGGACCAGGTGATGCTCATGGCCCAGCGGCTGGCGGGCTTCACGCTGGCCGAGGCGGACCTCCTGCGCAAGGCCATGGGCAAGAAGAAGCCCGAGGTGATGGCCGAGATGCGGGCCCGCTTCGTGTCCGGCTGTGTCAAGAACGGGATCCCCGAAGGTGAAGCGGAGGCCATCTTCGAGGACATCGCGAAATTCGCCCGCTATGGGTTCAATAAATCCCATGCCACCGCCTACGCCTTCATCTCCTACTGGACCGCCTATTTCAAGGCCCATTACCCCACCGAGTTCATGGCCGCCCTGCTGTCATCGGTGCGGGACAACTCCGACAAGGTGGCGGCCTACATCGGGGAGTGCCGGGAGATGGGGATCAATGTGCTTCCGCCCGACATCAACGAATCGCACGTGGAGTTCACCCCGGTGGGGGAGGGGGTGATCCGGTTTGGCCTGGCGGCGATCAAGCACGTGGGCCGGGCGGCGGTGGAGGCGATCCTGGAGGCCCGGCGGGCTGGTCCCTTCACGAGCTTCTTCGACTTCTGCCAGCGGATAGCCCCGGAGCTTGTTAACCGGGAGACGGTGGAGTGCTTGATCAAGGCCGGGGCGTTCGATCGGTTCGGGCCCTCCAGGAAGGGCCTGCTTTCGTTGGTGGAGGAGGGGCTCAGGCTGGCCCAGCTTGCCCGACGGGAGCGGCTCACCGGCCAGCAGTCCTTCTTCGGGGTGGAGGAGCTGGTGCCCAAGCTCCCGGTGGACCAGGAGGAATTCCCGGTGCGGGAGCTTCTCCGGTTCGAGCGGGAGCTCCTGGGGCTGTACCTTTCCGGCCATCCCCTAGATGAGTTCCAGGAGCAGCTGGCGGCCGCGGGGGTGTTCCCCCTGGCGAAAGCCCACGAGGCCAAAGGGACGTTCCGGGTGGCGGGGCGGGTCAAGGCGGCCAAGGTGATCCCCACAAGCAACGGGCGAATGGCGTTCATCACCCTGGAGGACGAGACCGGGGAGGCCGAGGTGGTGGTGCGGGACCGGCTGTATGGGGCCTCCCCAGCCTGGTTCTCCGAGGACGCCCTGTTGATCGCGGTGGTGCGCTGGACCGAGCGCAACGGGGCCCGCCGCCTGCAGGCCGAGGAGGCAAAACCCCTGGGAGACGAGCCGGACGCCCTGCCCGAGGCGTTGGTGGTGGAGCTCCCGGCGGAGTTGGCCGAGCCGGACCTGTTGGCCCGCCTGGCGGATTCTCTGGCCGATCACCCCGGGCCGGTGCCGGTGCGGGTGTGGCTGTGGGATGGCCGGAAGGCGGTGACCGTGGCGGCGGGGCAAAGGTACTCGGTGAAGCCGGTCCCGGAGCTACCGCGCACCCTGGAGACGCTGGGCCCTGGGATCCGGGCGGAGTGGCGATGAAGCTTCCCAGTGCCCTCAAGTTCCTGCTCCCCGGGATCGGGGTCAAGCGGTGGCTCCTCCTCACGCTGGTCTCGGTGGCCGTGATCGCGTTCGGGGTGGTGTGTCTGCTGGGGAAGGAGGGGATGCGGGAGCTCTATGTGCTGGTGTTCGACAGGTGGCCAGGCCTGACCCGCCCGGCGGTGGGGGCACTGGTGTTGCTGCTGGGCACGTTCGGCGTAGGGTTGGGGCTATTTAGGGCGGTTCGGTCGGTGTTGCATGCGGTCTCCCCTGGGGGCGGGGGATCCCTGGGGGAAGCCCTGTACCAGGCCCGGGTGCTGAAGGCCGCCCCCAAGGTGGTGGCGCTGGGCGGGGGCACGGGCCTGTCCACCCTGTTGCGGGCCCTCAAGCCCTATACCGCCAACCTCACCGCCGTGGTCACGGTGATGGACACAGGCGGGAGCTCGGGCCGGCTGCGGGAGGAGCTGGCTGTGCTCCCCCCGGGGGACGTGCGGAACTGTCTTTTGGCCCTGGCCGAGGATGAGGCCCGCATGGAGAGGTTGTTTCAGTTTCGGTTCCAAAACGGGGAGGGGCTTAAAGGACACGCCCTGGGGAACCTGGTGTTGGCGGCGTTGGAGCAGGCCACCGGGGGGTTCGACCGGGCGGTGGAGGAGGCCAGCCATTTCCTGTCCGTGCGGGGGGAGGTGCTCCCCGCCACCCTGGACCGGGTGCACTTGGTGGCGGAGATGGAGGACGGGGAGGAGGTGGAGGGGGAGGCGGAGATCGCCGCCGATCCACGGGCCATCCGGCGGGTGCGGCTCTCCCGGCCGGCCCGGGCCTATGAGCGGGTCCTGGAGGCCATCCAACAGGCAGATCTGATCATCCTGGGACCGGGGAGCCTTTACACCAGCATCATCCCCAACCTGCTGGTGGAGGGGGTGGCTGAGGCCATCGGTCGGGCTCCTGGGGAGAAGCTGGTGGTGATGAACCTGATGACCCAGCCCGGGGAGACGGACGGCTTTTCCGCTTCCGATCACCTGAAGGTGCTCTCCGAGTACGTCGATCTGGGGAGATTTCACGCGGTGGTGGTGAATACGGAAAGTCCGCCTCCGGACATCCTGACCCGCTACCGGGCGGAAGGGGCGGAACCGGTGGTGGACGACCTGCAGGGGGCCAGGGCCATGGGGCTGCGGGTGATCCGGGCGCCGCTTCTGGCGGTGGTGGAGCTGGAGGGGAAGCCCACGGTGAAGCACGACCCGGAGAAGCTGGGGCGGCTTCTGGCGCGGGAGGCGCGTAGCTTCAAGCGTTCCTGGACCCGCTGGTTTAACCCTTGATGCATACCAGGGGGCGGACCTTAGCTACCTTGGCGTTCAGTCCGCCCCCTACCGCCGCTTCCACCACC
>JAJOKL010000037.1 GCA_021129895.1 Candidatus Bipolaricaulota bacterium | reverse complement strand
TTGTGGGGGCTAAATGGGTAACCCAAATTCTGAGGCAAAACCTACCCCTTCGGTAACAGGGACTTATGAGGCATCACGCAGAGCAAGGTGAGCAAGGTGCACTAAATGGACACTGAGTCCGAAACAGTCGTTTAGAGGGCCGAGAGCTGTCCAGTCTGACCTGAATGAATAGATTGTAGGAGAGACGCAAGTCCGCTCTTGGACTAAATTCAGTCTTCTTCAAGGGGCATAGGCCGCACGACGTTCGGCTTCAAAAACCTCTTGTAGGACATGCCCAGAAGGCGCCGGACCAATCGGTGAAAGTCCCGAGCCATGTTCGTCTCATACTCGTAGCTCCAGGGATGGCCTGGGGGGAATCGCTCGTTCCACCTCTCCAGACGCTCGCTCCATGAAAGCCCTTCACCCGCCTCTAAGACGAACTTCAGAAGTTCATAGCCTTTGTCGTCAATCCGCTTCGCCCCGCTGTCCTCACGATAGGGTTCCCGCCAGTACATCCGCCTGACCTCCCGGAAAAGTTTGAGCACTTCCTCTTCTCTCAAGCAGGGGTCCACTTCCAGAACCAACCGGTCCAGGCATGGAAATCGGGGGTGGTACTTGATCCTCGCTCGACCAGGGGACATCTTTGTTGGCCAAACTCCTTGCAGCAAGAAAAGGTGTGCCTCTACCGAATCAAGGCCGTACCTCTCCTTTACTGCCTCCACGAGCTCGTCGAACCTTTTGGCCGCTTCCTCTTCGTCCCGGAGTGACTCCTCTTCTACGAGCTGGCTGTGCAGCTAGGTCTTGACCAACTTCTCCATCAGTTTGTCGAGGCCGGAAGACGCTTTCTCCAGCCACTCAACGGGGCTGAGAATCGGGGCGCCGATCGCCTTCCAGAAAGACCGGATGCCTTTTTGTGACTCAGCCTTCCTCTTGAGGAGCAAGCTGAGGGCCTCCCAGCGCCTGTCGTTGAGCGGCTTTGCCCGGACCTCCTTTTTCGTTCTTTCCTGTGCGGATGCTTCCCGCAAGACGCGTCTCACAAGTTCCTCGCATCCCCGGTATTGCTCCACGAGGTAACGGAAAGGCTCCTGCCAATCCGGATCGTTGATGACGTCGTCGACTAAGCCTCGTTGGATCATGTGGTCCCAACAGACCTCGTTGACATCCCTCCGAAGCTCCCGGCTTACCAACCCGCGCACCTGGTCCCTGGTCTTCGGCCTATCCACTTCTGACCACCCCGCACTGGATAGTGTATCTCAACTTTGGGCCTAAACGAGCCCGGTGGAGAGGTTGAAGACCGAGGCAAATAAGAGGCAACCCAGCAGCATGGCGCCCGGAAACGGTCATGGTGACATCTCCTGCCGAGATCGCTGTGGGGAAGCCGCAGCGGCGACTTGTCCCGTGACCCTCGAGTTCACATGGACACCGGAGGAACCCGAGCAAGCTGTGCATAATTTCAAAGCCTTGTTGGAGATTTTGTGGGACTGGGACCAAGGAGAACGAGGGCGGGAAGTTGAGGGCAGCGATACGCCAGAGGGCAAAGTAGCCACCTCGGCAGGGAGAGAGTAAATTGGTCAGGGGATAAACCATGAGGCGCAAGGTAGTGACTTATCTGCGGGTGAGCACGACAGAACAAAGCGAGGAAGGCTATAGCATAGAGTCCCAACGCCGCTTCCTTCGTGACTACGCGAAAGGGCACAACCTGGAGATCGTACGGGAGTTTACGGAGGTGGAGTCCGCGTTCAAACCGGGGCGGCCACAACTCGAGGAGATGAGACGCTTTCTGCGCAGGCATCCTGAGATAGAGGGAGTGCTTGTGTACAAGGTCGACCGGATCGCCCGGAACATGCTGGACTTCGCCAGGCTCGTTGAGCAGGACAGGATCAAAATCATCTCGGCGACTGAAGCATTCCCCGACAACCCCGCGGGCAACTTCGCCCTGGGGGTACAGGCGCTCACCTCGCGCTTGTACTCCGAACAACTTTCCGAGCGCGCCAGCTTGGGGATGGCCACCAAGGCCAGCAAAGGGATCTGGCCCTCGTATGCTCCCATTGGTTACATCAACGACCGGAACACCCGCACCATCGTATTGGATCCCGAGCGGGCGCCGATCATCCGCAGGCTGTTCGAGATTTACGCCTACGAGGATGTTCCCCTCAGCAGGCTAACGCAGATGGCAAAGGACATGGGACTGCGCACCCGTGGGGGAGGGACGCTGAGCAAGACTAGCCTTTACAACTTACTGCAGAACCCGATTTACTGTGGGATCATCCGCTGGAAGGGCGCACTGTACCCCGGCACTCACGAGCCGATCATCTCCAAGGAGCTATTCGACCTAGTGCAGGCCAGGCTTCACGGCCGCAGCAAGACCAAGGGCAGACCGTACAGCAAGCACCGCTACCCGTTCCGCGGGTTGCTCCGGTGCGGATATTGCGGATGTGTGATCACCGCGGGAACAGCCAAGAAGAAGTACGTTTACTACCGGTGCACCTATGGGCGAGGCAAATGCCCCCAACCCTACATCCGGGAGGACCGACTGGCCGCCCGGCTGCGTGAGGTCGTGGAACGCGTTCACCTGCCTCGGGAGATGGTCGAGTTCCTGCTGGGGGAGATCAAGCGTTCCCAGGGCGTCCAGAATCAGGCACGGCTAGCTCGGATCAGGGTGCTGAAGACCAAACTCCACCGGATCAAGGGCCGCCGTGACCAGGCTTACATGGACAAGCTGGACGGGAAGATCAGCGAGGGCGGTGGCTTGAGCTCGAGCGGGGGTGGTCCGAAGAGCAACTGGCTCTGGAGAGGGAGATCGAGCGGCTGGAGAACCCTAAGCCGTTCCCTCTGGATGACGTTGAGCGGACTTTGGAACTCCTACAGCGCGCACCTGAACTGTATGATCGTCAACCGTCTCAAGAACAGGCGCGTCTGCTTAAAACGCTAGTTTGGAACTGTGTGTTGAAGGGAGAAACCATAGAACCGAACTACAAAAAGCCCTTCGACCTGGTGGCCGAGGGCAAGAAAAGCGGAAACTGGTACGCCCGGCAGGATTTGAACCTGCGACCTCTGCCTCCGCAGGGCAGCGCTCTGTCCCCTGAGCTACGGGCGCACAATCACAGTCTCAAGTCCGAAAGTCCACAAGCCAGCTTAAGACTTGCAACTTTCCGACTTGCGACTGGCTGGTGGCGGAGGGACGGGGATTCGAACCCCGAAGGCCACAAGGCCGTACCGGTTTTCGAGACCGGCTCCTTACCGTTCGGTCATCCCTCCAAATGGAATTCTAAGGCCCATCCCCACCCCCATCAATCCCATCCCGCCCCCGGAGGCGGCCGAATCCCTACCCCCTGGTGCACGGGACCGCCTCAGCCTCTACCTCGATCACCCCCCGCTTCCAAGTGCCCCGGAGCAGCCACCCATAAAGCAACAGCCCTCCCACCACGTTGCTTAGGGTCATCCCGAGCCACAGCCCCACCGGGCCCAGGCCCACAACGTAGCCCAGAAGCCAGGACAGGAAGATCCGGGATCCCCATAGCCTGATCAGGGAGGCCACCATGGGGGGCACGGTGTGGCCCGAGCCCCGGAACACCGAGCTGGCGGCGGCGAACAGCCCGAAGAACGGGACCGAAGGGCCGAAGATGGCCATGAATCGGCTCCCCTCCCGGATCACCGCCGGGTCGGCGATGAACACCCGATACAGTGGCACCCGCAGGAGCACGGTCACCAGCGCCAGCACCGCCAGCACCCCGAACGTACCCCGGATCCCTCGCCGGGCGATCTCCTCCGCCCGATCGAGCTGATCCGCCCCCAGGTTCTGCCCCACCATGGTGAGCAAGGCAGTGGTCGCCCCCCAGATGGCCACGTGGATCAGGTGAATGAGCCTCTGCCCCACCCCATAGGCGGCCACCACCGTGGTGCCGTAGCCTGCCACCAGGCCCATCAATACCACGAACCCCAGGGAGGTGCCGGCGAGGCCGATGGCGTTTGGTCCCCCCACCACCAGGATCTGCTTGATCCACCGCCAGCGAGGCAGCAGCCACCGGCCCCGCAGCCGTATCCCCACCCGTCCGGTGGAAAGGAGCCACACCCCGATCAGGGCCGCCACCCCCCGCGAGGCCACCGTGGCATAAGCTGCTCCGGCCACCCCTAGCTCCGGGAACGGCCCCCAGCCGAAGATGAGCAGCGGGTCCAGAACAGCATTTGCTAGCACAGACGCCCCCATCAGATACATGGGGGTCCTGGTATCCCCAACCCCGAGGAGCAACCCGGTGAAAGCGAACGCCCCGAACATCACGGGGAAACCGGCCGCTACGATGCGCAGGTAGGAGACAGCCAAAGGATAAACATCCGCCGGAGTCCTCATGAGCCGGAGGATCCCCGGGGCCAGCAGAAACCCAACCAGCGAAGCCCCACAAGCGAGGAAAAACAGGAAGGAAAACACCTGGGTTCCGGCTCGGTCCGCCCCCGCCTTGTCCCCGGCGCCGGTGTGCTGGGCCACCAGGGTGGAGCCGGCCATCTGGAAGCCTATCCCCAACGACATGAACGTGAAGATCACCGGCCAGGCCACGGTGGGGGCGGAAAGGGCCTCGGTGGATACCTTCCCCAGCCAGAAGGCGTCGATCAGGTTGTACAGGGCCTGGAGGGCATTGGACACCATGACCGGCCAGGCGAGGATCACCATGGTCTTCAGGATCGGACCTTCTAGGATGCGCTCCCGCAATTCGGTCCCCTTTCCGTATGGAGTACCAGTTTATCTGATGCCGGTTGCTCCCTCACCCCAGGACTGTATGTTTTTGCAACCGGAAGAGTACCCCACTATCCAAGCGGCGGTAGACGCCGCCTCCCCTGGGGACGAGATCGTGATCTCCGCGGGGACCTACCCCGAAGGGGTGGAGATCATGAAGCCCGTCAGGTTGCGGGGTATCGGAGAGGTCCAGGTAGGAAGTGGCCTGCTTGAGGGCATCTCTATCAGGAGCGGTGAGGTTCACGTGGATGGCATTGGGGTAAACGGAAAGTTTTTGGTCGAGGGCGATGCTGACGTGACTTTGACCCGCTGCGCCCAGGGAGCGGTGTGGGTCTCCGGCGGCGCCACCCTGGAGCTGGAGGATTGTGTGGGGCAGGCCGAAGGGGGTTTCGGCCTGATGGCCATGGGCCCGGGGACGATCATCGCCCGCCGGTCCCGGCTGGCCCAGATCATGCTCACTATGGGCCCCCAGCTCCTGCTGAATGAGTCCAGCGTCACCGGCCAAATGCAGCTCGGCGGGTCCTCCATCACCGCCTCCGGCTGCGAGTTCGCGGGAGGATTGGAGCTGGCGATGGCCTCGATCGCCTTCGTCGACTGTCGGCTGCTTGGGCCGGTGTCCTCGAGGTCGCAGGCGGGTGCGGTGCTGGAGCGCTGCACATTCGAGGTTGATAGGATCGGGCTTTCCCTGGTCGCCGACGCCGAGGCGGAGGTCCGGGGCTGCCGTTTCACCGGCGGCCAGATCGCTGATCGGGGAGGTAGCGCCCGGGGTCCGGCGGCCGTTGCGGGAAGCGCGGCTGGAGGAGGCCCACTACCCCGCCCCGGGGCTGGAGACCCTCCAGGAGGCCGTGGATGCTCTTCTCCCCGGAGGGACGCTGTTCATCTCCGGGGGTGTCCAGACAGCTGGGTGCGTGATAGAGAAGCCCGTGGCCATCGTGGGGCAAGGCCCCGAACTGAGCGCGCTTTCCGCCCCCTCACCGGACCTGCCTGCGATCTCGGTGGTCCCCGGGGGCGAGCTATCCCTGGAGGGGGTGGAGCTGCGCGGCGGGGCGTTCGGGGTGATGGCGAGCGGGACAGGCTCCGCCGACTTGGCCGGGGTCCGGGCAAGTGGGGGGAAGATCGGCATCGCCCTGTGGCGTGCGGCGGAGCTTTCCCTCACAGGCTGCGAGATCACCGCGAACGAAGTGGGCCTGGAGCTGCGGGGGGATTCCCGGGCCCGGGTCCTGAGCTGCCGCTTCACGGAAAACGCCGAGGCCGGGATTTACCTATGGGACCAAGCTCACCTTCACTTGGAGGGATCGAGCCTCACCGGAAACGGCAAGGGGCTGATCTGCTACGTGCAGGGCTGCGGGTTCGCCTGGGCCCCGGCCGAGTTCGCCGGGGCCATCTCCGGGGCAGGGAACGTAATCTCCGGCAACTCCGAAGCCGATCTGTGCCCGCCCTATCCCGGTGCCCCTTGGCCTTCGGACTTCGTGCTAGAGGCTCCGTGAGCCGCGGCGGCTCAGCCGAGGAACAGCTCGTGGAAGGCGGAGAGTACCGGCCGGTGATGGCCGGGGATGAGCACGTGATGGTTCCCCAGGGGGTCCGCAAGCAGCTTCTCCAGGGCGCCCTTGGGGGCTTTGAACACCACCTGGGTGCGGCATAGGTCCTCCCGGCCTGGGTGCT
Organism: Candidatus Bipolaricaulota bacterium; assembly: GCA_021129895.1. Lineage (GTDB taxonomy): Bacteria > Bipolaricaulota > Bipolaricaulia > Bipolaricaulales > Bipolaricaulaceae > UBA3574. The sequence goes on along the minus strand of JAJOKL010000037.1, from coordinate 3,546 downwards.
CGGGAAGCACCGTGCCCTCCACGATGAACGCCCGCTCCAGCTGCGGGCCCCCGAACCTGACCAGGGTGTAGGGCCCGGGGACAAGTGCTCCGGCGATGGCAAGGCCTATCCCGGACTCGAAATGCGTCCGCAACCGGAACTCCTCCACCAGCTTCAGGGGCACCGTACAGTGGGCCAGGACCAGCCGCTCCTTTTTGGGGTTCACGTCCGCAGGGTTGGCCAAGAAACCCGGGCCGCCCGTGAGGGCGTGGGCGCAGAGGAGCGCCAGCAAAGCGGGCAGATCCCCCTCACATCCCCCGGTTATCCCCTCATCTGATAGGCGCGCCAGGGCCCAGCAGGCGGTGAGCCGGTGCTTCAGGAGCCCGAAGCAGGCGATCGAGACGGCGGAAAGGCAATACTCCTCCACCAGCGCCCTTAGGGCGGCGTAGACCCGGGGGCCCATACTCCTTTCCTCTTCCCCTACCCCTTCCCCGGCACCCTCCGCAGGAGGGGCACCGGCCGGAAGCCGGCGCAGTACTTCCTCCAGCTCGAAGTGGATCACCTCTATCCCGAGTTTCTCCCGGAACACCTCTGGGGCTGGGGAGCTGGCCACAAGCCAAGGCGAGGCTCCACCGATGAGGCCCACCCGGAGCCCGCGCAGTGTCCTGGCCAGGGCCGCCGCCTTGCCCAGGAGGACAACCTCCCGAGCGGCCTCTTCCGTGTCCAGATGTACCAGACGTACTCGGCGGCCCTCCGACCGCAGCCGGGCCACGGCCTCCAGCGCGGCGGGCAGGGAGTTGTTGCCACTGTGTGTGAGGACCAAAAGCGGCCCGAAGGTCTTGCTCGCCAGGGCGAGCAGCTCTGCCTCCGTGCCCCCGGTGAGGAGGAGGAAACAGGGCAGGGCCCCCTCCAACACCGCTTCCACCTCCCCTCGCCTCAGGCTCACGCCCGTCCGGTCACAAAGCGCGGCAGCCACCCGGGAGAAAAGGGAGCGGGTTTCCTCGCCGTGCAGGGAGGCAGCCAGAGGCAACACCACAAGTCCGAGCTCACTCGGAATCCTCATCGAATAGCTCTTCCAGCCTCAGGGCTCGGTCCAGGGTGTCGTCGAGCTGAAAAGAGAGCTCGGGGACCCGACGCACGTGGAGTCGGTGGGCAAGCTGGGTACGCAGGTAGCCCTTGTCGTGGTCGAGAGCCATCAGGGCCGCCTGGCGCGTCTCCGGTTCCCCCTCCACGTACACGTATACCGTAGCCCGTTGGGCATCCGGGGTGAGGATCACCTCCATCACTGTAGGGGCGGCGGCCCGCAAGGCCGGGTCCTTCACCTCGAACTCCAGGATCTCGGCCAAGAGGCGCTGGATCTCGGCGGCCAACCGGCGGCGGGTTTTCTCGCTCTTCACAGGACCTCTAGCTCCCAGTCCTCTACGAAGAAGGCCCGCTCCCCCTCCAGGGCCTCAAGCAGGCCCATCAGCACTTGATCGGAAACGCCCCCGTGGTTGGAGAGGTGGGCGAACCCGAGCAGGGCCGCCTGGGGCTCGTCCACCAGGTCCAGCTCCGCCGCCGACACGTTGAACTCCCGCCGAGCCCTCAGGAGCAAAGGCTCCAGCAGGGATCTCTTCTCCTTGAGCGTCTGCACGCCGTACAGCTTCAGCTGGACCCGTAATACCCCGACGGCCATGATGATTAGGCCGGGACCTCCTCCAAGGTGTAGATCTCCAGAATGTCCCCGCCCTGGACCTGATCGTAATCGCGGATGCGGATGCCGCACTCGCGGCCGGCCTGTACCTCCCGCACGTCCTGGGCGAACCGCTTCAGGGAACCGATCTCCCCAGCGAACACCTCTTCGCCCAGGCGCAACACCTTGACCCGCGCCCCTCGTACCACCCGGCCTGAGCGGACCACGCACCCGGCCACCCGGCCCACCCCATCGATGTCGAAGGTCTTCAACACCTCGGCTTCTCCCACCTTGACCTCGACGAATTCAGGCCCCAGTAGTCTTCTCATGGCCCGTTCGATGTCCTGGGTGAGATCGTAGATGATGTCATAGGTCCGCACCGGGATGCCGCGCTCATCCGCAGCCCGGCGGGCCTTGGGATCCACCTTCACCCCGAAGCCCACCACCAGGGGTTGGGCGTCCTCCACCGAGGCCACGAGAAGCACGTCGGACTCGTTGATAGGTCCCACCCCGGCGTGGAGGACGTCCAGCTCCACCCCCTCGGTCTCGATGGTCCCCAGTTCCAGCCGGGCCGCGTCGAGGGCCCCCATGCTCTCCGCCTTGAGCACCACCGCCAGCCGTTTCTTCTCTGCGGCCTCAAGCAGGTCCTCGAAGGTCATCAGCGGGCGGGCCACCCGACGGGCGTCCAGGGCCTTCCGTCGTCGCTCCTCCACCAGGGCCTTGGCCTGATTGGGCTTCTTGACGAGCTCCACTCGTTCCCCGGCCGGTGGCACGTCCTCCAGGCCCAAGATCTGCACCGGGGTGCCGGGCCCGGCCTCCTTGATCCGTTTCCCCTGGTAATCCACCAGGGCCCGGATGCGTCCCCAGGTAGTGCCTACCACGATGATGTCCCGTTCCCTCAGGGTGCCGTTCTTGACGATCACCGTGGCCACCGGCCCCCGGGCGGTATCCATGTGGGACTCGATTACGATGGCGTCCAATTCCCCCTTCGGATCGCCCCGGATGTCCTCCATGTCCGCCACCAGCAGGATCATCTCCAGCAGGTCCTGTACCCCCTCCCCGGTGAGGGCGGACACGGGCACCATGATGGTGTCCCCGCCCCAATCCTCCGGGGTGTAGCCGAGCTGGGCCAGTTCCTGCCGCACCCGATCCGGGTTGGCCTCGGGCTTGTCGATCTTGTTGATGGCCACGATCATGGGCACCCCGGCGGCCTTGATGTGGTCGATGGCCTCCAAGGTCTGGGCCATCACCCCGTCGTCAGCCGCCACCACCAATACCGCGATGTCGGTCACCTGGGCCCCCCGGGCCCGCATGGCGGTGAACGCCTTGTGGCCGGGGGTATCGATGAACGTGATCAACCGACCGTCCACCTTCGCCTGATAGGCGCCGATGGACTGAGTGATGCCGCCGGCCTCCTCCTGGGTGACGTGGGTCTTGCGGATGGTGTCAAGCAGGGTGGTCTTGCCGTGGTCGATGTGCCCGAGCACGGCCACCACTGGCGGCCTAGGGGCTCCGGTCTTGGGTTTCTCCGGTTCCACTTTCTCTTTTGGGGGAGCGAGTTTCTGGGCCTGAGCTTCCGATTCCTCGACAGCTGGGGCCTGTTTGTGCTCCAAAAAAAGCTCCCGGATGACCTCGGCCTCTTCCTCGTCCACCGTGTTCACGGCCTTGAGGCCGGGCATCCCCATTTCGGCCAAGGCCTGGATGAGCTCCTTTGAGGGAACCCCCAGTTCTCGGGCGATCTCGTAAACGCGCTTCTTGCTCAACTCCGTCCTTTCCCTTCGCCCCGTACTACACAGGGGTGAGCCGCTTACGGCCCTTGCGGCGCCGCCGGGCGATGATCGCTCGCCCCCCCGGGGTGCTCATCCGAGCCAAAAACCCATGGGTACGCTTCCTCC
>JAJOKL010000054.1 GCA_021129895.1 Candidatus Bipolaricaulota bacterium | reverse complement strand
CTGGCGGCGTGGGGACGGACTCTCCAGGGGCTGATTGTGCACCACGACCAGGATCCGGTTTACACCAGCTACCGATGGCTGAGGCAGCTACTGATCGAAGACGGGGTGGTGGTGTCCTATTGTGAGCGAGGGGCGAAGGACAACCCGTGGATGGAGTCGTTCTGGGCCCACTTCAAGGGGGAGAACGCCTCGCTGTTCCTTGACGCATCAACCTTTGAAGAGCTGGAGTGGGTGATCGGGAGGCAGATGAACTACTACAACCTCGAGCGCAGGCACTCACGGCTTGACTACCGGTCGCCAGTGGACTATCTTATAAGTGAGGGGTTTGTCCCCGAACCGTTAGCCGAAATCGGGGCTAAAAGTGGTTCCGCCCCAGGGGCGCAGGCCCCCTCTGGCACCACCGGCCAACCGAAAGGGGCCATGCTCTCCCACCACAACATGACCGAGAACGCCCGGCAGATCACGGAGATCTTGGACATCTCGCAGCAGGATGTGTTCCTGCTGGCAGTGCCTTTCTTCCACTGTTTCGGCTGCGTGATGGGCATCCTGGGGGCGTTCACCTGGGGGGCGGCGGTGGTGCCCATGCCCGTGTTCGATGCCCGGCAAGCGCTGGAGCTGGTGGAAAAGGAGCGGGTCTCGGTGCTGTACGGCGTCCCCACCATGTTCGTGCTGTGGCTGGAGGAACACCGCCGGGCCCGGGACGCAGGGCGGCCCTACGACCTCTCCTCCCTCCGCACCGGGATCATGGCCGGTGCCCCCTGTCCGGTGGAGATCATGCGGGGGACCATGGAGGAGCTGGGCTGCAACGTGTGCATCGCCTACGGCCTCACCGAGGCCTCGCCGGTGATCACCATGACCAGGTTCGATGATCCCTTGGAGAAACGGGTGGAGACCGTGGGGAAACCCCTCCCCGGGGTGGAGGTGAAGGTGGTGGACGGGGCCCGACGGGAACTCCCGCCAGGGGAGATGGGGGAGTTGGCCTGCCGGGGCTACAACGTGATGCTGGGCTACTTCAAGCGCCCCCAGGCCACCCGGGAGGCCATCGATGAAGAAGGCTGGCTCTACACCGGGGACCTGGCCGTGCTGGACCCCGACGGCTACGTGCGCATCGTGGGACGGAAGAAGGACATGATCATCACCGGTGGGTTCAACGTCTATCCGGCCGAGATCGAGGAACTGCTGTACACCCATCCCGGGGTGCAGAGCGTGGCCGTGGTGGGAGTGCCGGATGAGGTGATGGGGGAAGTGGGCATGGCGTTCATCATCCCCCGCGAGGGGGTGGATCTCTCTCCCCAGGAGATCGTGGACTTCTGCGCCCAGCGGGTGGCCGGGTTCAAGGTCCCCCGGTACGTGGTCATCACCCAGGAGTTCCCCATGCCCCCCTCCGGGAAGGTGCAGAAGTTCAAGCTGCGGGAGCTGGGGGAGGGACTGATCCGCGAGGGGGAGGCGGTGAAACTGTCCCCCAAGAAGCGCTGATCCGGCCGGTTGCCACCCCCGGGGGCTGGGGATAGGCTGGGGGCGTGATCAGGTTCGGGGTGTACTCGGGCGATCCCCTGGCCGTGGAGCGGGCCTTGGAGGCCCGCCTCGCCGAGCTGGGGGAGGTCGAGCGGGTAGTGCGGTTCGGCGACGAGCTCCCTGTGGGGGAGCTCCTTGCGGAGCTGGGCACCGCGGGGCTGTTCGGGGGCGAGAGGGCACTTGTGGTGCGCCGGGCCGATCCCCTGGCCCGGGCCGAGGCATTGGTGCAAGCCCTCAAGGCCGGCCCCCCGCCGGGCACCGCCGTGTTCTTCCTGGGAGAGGACCTGAGGGGGCCGCTTGCTCAGGCGGCACAAGAAGCGGTGCACTTCCCCCCGCCCCGCTGGCGCCAGCTCCGGGAGCTGGCGGCCGAGCTCCTCGCTCAGGCCGGGCTTCCCCCCCAGCGCCAGTTGGTGGAGCTGCTGGCCGAGGCCTGCCGTGGGGACACCTTGCACCTTGCTCGCGAGGTTGAGAAGCTGGCCCTGTGGCGGGATGGGCTTCCCCCCTGGCCGGAACTTCCTCGGCTCCTTTTCTTCGCCGAGCCCACTCCCTATGGATTCCTGGGCGCGGTGGGTCAGCGCCAGACGCCCCAGGCCCTGGCCGAGCTGAAGCGGCTCCTCGCCGGGGGTTGGGACCCATTCCGCCTGTTCTTCATGCTTGTCTCACACGTGCGGGCGCTGCTCGCCGCTCGGGCGGCCTGGGAGGATGGCCGCACCCCTCCCGGTCCGGAGTGGCTGGCCAAACGGCGCCTGGCCCAGGCGCGGCGGTTCTCTCAACCCCAACTGATCGAGCTCCTGGAGAAACTCCAGGAGCTCGACCTAGCGATCAAGACCGGCGTCCTCACCCCAGAGGGCGCCCTGTGGTCGTTTACGCTTGCGCTTGCACCTTGACCGGGATGTGCTCGCCAATCCCGGGGGTCTCAAGGAGCAGCCGCGAGGCCACCAGGGCACAGAACAACGACCCAGCCACCCCCAGGGCCAAGGTGATGGCGAACCCCTCCACCGGCCCCGAGCCAAGCGAGAACAGGATCAGGGCGGTGATGATTGTGGTGGAGTTGGCGTCTAGCAAAGCGGGCATGGACTTGGCATACCCGCCCACGATGCAGGCACGGGGGGCTTTGCCGGTCCGCCGCTCCTCCTTGATCCGCTCGAAGATGATCACGTTGGCGTCCACGGTCATACCGATGGTCAGGATGAGGCCGGCGATCCCGGGCAAGGTGAGGGTGGCCCCGAAGGCGCGCAGGGCGGCGAACACGATGAGCATGTTCAGGATCAGGGCGGCATCGGCCACCAGGCCCATCCACCGGTAGTAGAGCACCATATAGATAAGCACCAGGATAAAGCTGATCAGGATGGCCATGGTCCCCCGGCGGATGGAGTCGGCGCCCAGGGTGGGGCCCACGGTCTGCTCTTCCAACACCTCCACCTCCGTGGGAAGGGCACCGGAGCGCAACACCACCCCCAGCAGCCTGGCCTCGTCGAACGTGAACCTACCAGTGATGGTGAGGGACCTCTGCACCCCACGCCAACCCTGCCGGGCCGCCTCCTTGGCGGACTCGGACACCGCCGGAGCGGAGTAGACCACCCCGTCCAGGATGATGGCCAGCTGCTCCCCCACCGGCAGGCGCCTCAGGACCTGGGCAAACCGCTCCGCCCCCTGCCGGTTGAACTCCAGGGCGATGTAGAGGCCCGGATTGCGGGGGTCGGTGGAGGTGCGCACCTGGGCGTTGTCCAGCACATCCCCGGTGGCGAGTGGCTCCCCCGCTACCAGGTAGTAACGGCTCCCATCGTGGGAGGCCAGGATCTCCTGGGTGGGTTCGGTTCGCACAAGGTCATCTGGGTTGTCGGCCGAATCCATCACCCTGCGGAACTCCAAGAGGGCGGTGCGGCCGATGAGCTGCCTGGCCTCCTGAGGGTCCTGCGCTCCCGGGATCTTGACCTCGATCCGATCCTGCCCCAAGGGGCGGATCTCCACGTTGGCCAGGCCGTACTGGTCCACCCGCTGTTGGAGGATGGTGACGATGCGGTCCACCACGTCCCGGCGCTGTGCCTCCTCCATCTCGGCCACGTCCTCCGCCTGTAGGACCAACCGCACCCCGCCCTCCAGGTCCAGCCCCAGCTTCACCACGTCCGATAGGGGCCAGAACGGGTACAGGAGCCCAACGGCGGCGAACAGCGCCGCCATGGTGGCCCCGAAACGGATCCAGTCGTTCCTCTTCATCCTCCCCTCCTTACTTCCTCACCTTTTCCACGATGCTTGATTTGGAGATACGGATCTTGGCTCCCTCTTCCACAGACAGGATCACAGTGCCTTCGTCGATCTTGTCGATGGTGCCGTAGATGCCCCCGGCGGTGATCACTCGGTCCCCTCGCTTGAGGGAGGAGATGAGCTGCCGGTGCTCCTTCTGTCGCCGCCGCTGCGGGCGGATGAGGAGGAAGTAAAAGATGGCGGCAAAGACGACCAGCACGATTACGAGCGAGATCAACTGCTGGCCTGCCTGGGCACCCCCTGCAACCTGCGCATAGGCTAGCATCACATCACCCCTTCTCAAATCCCTGGATCCACGCGGATCCAGGTTTGTGTATTCCTCACCTCCACTTTTTCCCAGGCGATGTTTCTCGCACTGGTCCACACTTTGGACTTCACCCAGGGGGTGAAGAAAGCCACCAAGCTAACGCCTGGTTCCCACCGCGAAAGCCCTCACTACCATCTCACTCGGCTCAGGGAACCGGGTGAGACCGAATCACGCGCCCGGCTCGATCTTAGCCGGGTTTTCCACTTGTTTCACACCCAGCCACACCAACCGGTATACCCCCAGGCCCACAAAACCCAAGGCCACGGCTGTCACCCCGGCACTCCAAGCCAACAAGCCGGTCCCGGAAAGGTCCCGGCCCCGCGCCACCAACTGGTGGAGGCAGGCGAAAAGATCGAGCCACAGTATAGCGTAAACGGCGGCGGCCAGGTATCGCCTACCCCTAGCCTGGGAAAACTCGAAAACGAGGGAGAGGGGGGGCACCAAAAGCCAGGCGTAGATGGCCACCCGCGCCCCCACCAGGCCCAGCCCCAAAAACAGGAGCGCGTGGCCTGGGAGGTATCCTACCGTCCTCCCCCCGGTCCGGGCCCGCGCCAACCCGAACAACCAAAGTCCCAACAGCAGCCCGCCCCCCAAGGCCCGAAGCCAGGGCGGCAACGGGACCAAGGCCGCACAGAGCACGATCAGGATTAGACTCAGCGGATAGAAGGCGCTGCCCCTCATAGCCGGTCGATGAACAGCAGGCCCAACCCCAACAGGAAAAAGAACCCCAGGGCATCGGTGACGGTGGTGAGGAAGATGGCGGAAGCCAGGGCGGGATCCTGGCGCAGGGCTCGCAGCGTGAGAGGGATCGCCACCCCGGCGACCCCACCCGCGACCAGGTTGAACGTCATGGCCAGGCCCACCACCAGCCCCAGGAAAAAGTTCCCCCTCCAGGCGTAGGCGACGGCCCCCACCGCGGCCCCGACGGCGAGCCCGTCAAGGACCCCCAAGATGAGCTCCTTGGCTAGGAGCCGCCAGCCCCTGCCCTTTGGCACCTCCCCCAGGGCGATCCCCCGCGTGACGATGGTCACCGTCTGCATGCCGGCGTTTCCCCCGATCTTGGCGATGATGGGCATGAAGACGGCCAGGGCCACTACTCTTGCGATCACCGGCTCGAACGCCCCCACCACCGAGCCGGCCAGGAGGGCGGTGGGGAGGCTCAAACCGAGCCAGGGCAGCCGCAGGCGCAGCGCCCGGTACCAGGGGGTGTCCACCCGCTCCTCCAGCGGGGCCGCGGCCAGCCGGTACATGTCCTCGGTGGCCTCCTCCCGGATGACATCGATCACGTCGTCCACGGTGACGATCCCCAGAAGCCGCCCCTCCTCGTCCACCACCGGCAGGGCCAGGAAGTTGTAGCGGTCAAACAGCCGCGCCACCTCCTCCACATCCAGATGGACGGGCACGCTCATGACGTCGGTGTGCATGATCTCGCGGATGGGGGTTTCGGGGTGGGCGAACACCAGCTCCCGGAGGGACAGCACCCCGATCAGCCGCCGGTCCTCGTCCACCACGTACGCGTAGTAGACGGTCTCCTTCTCCTCGGCCACCCGCCTCAGGGCCTCGATGGCCTCCTGACAGGTCATGTCCTGGGGCAGGGCCACCACCTCCGGGGACATGAGCCCGCCGGCGGTGTCCGGGGGATAGGAGAGGAGCTCGGAAAGTTCTTTCCTCTCCCGCTCCTCCAGGCGGCGAAGGATGTCCTCCACCATCTTCTGGGGGAGCTCGGCCAAAAGATCCACCGCGTCGTCCGGGTCCATGTGGGACAGGATCCTGACTGCCTCATCCCGGTTGAGCTCGGCGAGGAGGCGGGCTGCCTCCTCCGGGTCCATCTCCCCCAAGGGGGCGGCGGCGCGCTTCAGGTACAGGCGCCGCAGCAGCTCCACCGCCTCCTCCTCCCGCAGGGTGGATAGGATCTCGGCGATCTCAGCGGGATGGCGTTGGAGCAGTTCCTGGACCTCCGGCTTTTCTTGGGGCCTGGTCGCCATGGGGCCACTATACCCTGGGAAAGTGGGATGGCCAAGGCCTCGGCACGCAGGATCACCTCCCCGGGGAGGGCCAGCGGCCTGGCCAAGGCAAGGAACTCCACGACTGGCCTCACTGGATCTGTGTTCCTTCGCACAATTTTGATTCCAACCGGATCCTCCTGGATCCAGTCTAATTAGGTTGCTCCCTATACCGATCCAACTCGACCGGAGGTGGAGCCTTGCTGTACACTGAAGCCAAAAGGGAGGACCGTGGACAGAAAGGATTTGGATCTGCCTGCGCTGGAAGGCTGGCTATGGGAGGCGGCCTGTGTCATCCGTGGGCCGGTGGACGCCCCCAAGTTCAAGGATTACATCCTCCCACTCGTGTTCCTCAAGCGCCTTTCCGACGTCTTCGACGATGAGATCGCACAGCTCGCCCAGGAGCTCGGGGGGCGGTACAACGCCGAAAAACTGGTAGAACAGGACCACAAGCTCGTCCGGTTCTACATCCCGCCCCAGGCACGGTGGAATTCGATCCGCGCCCGGACCACGGGGCTGGGGGAGTACCTCACCGACGCGGTGCGGGCCGTGGCCCGGGAGAACCCCAAGCTCCAGGGGGTCATCGATCTCGTGGACTTTAACGCCACCGCCGCCGGCCAGCGCATCGTGCCCGACGAGTACCTGGCCCGCTTGGTGGAGGTGCTCTCCCGCTACCGCCTGGGCCTGAACGATGTGGAGCCGGATATCCTGGGCCGCGCCTACGAGTACCTGCTACGGAAATTCGCCGAGGGACAGGGCCAGAGCGCCGGCGAGTTCTACACCCCCCGGGAGGTGGCCATCCTCATGGCCCGGATCCTGAAGCCGGAGCCCGGGATGTCGGTCTACGACCCCTGCTGCGGCTCCGGCGGCCTCCTCATCAAGTGCCACCTCCGGCTCCAGGAGACCCACGGCGTGGAGCAGAACGGCCGGCGGGTGCTCCCTCCTCGGGTCGCGTCCCTGAAGCTCTTCGGCCAGGAGATCAACCCCACCACCTACGCCATGGCCAAGATGAACGCGTTCATCCACGACATGGAGGCCGAGATCGCCCTGGGCGATACCATGCGCCGCCCGGCCTTCACCGACGCCCACGGCCGCCTGCGCACCTTCGACCTCGTGGTAGCTAACCCCATGTGGAACCAGGATTTTCCGCAAGAAGTTTACGAGAACGACACCTATGACCGCTTCCGCTTTGGGATCCCTCCTTCCTCCAGCGCCGACTGGGGTTGGATCCAGCACATGTACGCCTCCCTGAACGAGGGCGGCCGGCTGGCGTTGGTCATCGACACCGGTTCCGTCTCCCGGGGGAGCGGCAACCGAGGGTCAAACCGAGAACGGGACATCCGTAAGGCGTTCGTGGAGCACGACCTGATCGAGGCGGTGATCCTCCTCCCCGAGAACATCTTCTACAACACCACCGCGCCGGGCGTGATCATCGTGATCAACGAGAAAAAGCGCCATCCCGGGGAGATCCTCCTCATCAACGCCTCCAAGCTCTTCGCCAAGGGGCGGCCCAAGAACTACCTGGCCGAGGAGCACATCGAGCGGATCGCCCGGGCCTACCACGAGTGGACCCCCGAGGAGGGCCTTTCGGCCATCATCACCGATGAGGAAGCGGCCCGCAACGACTACAACCTCTCCCCCAGCCGCTACGTGGCCGTTGACGAGCGGGAGGAAGTGCTCCCGTTGGAGGAGGCGGTGGTGCTTCTCCAGGAGGCGGAGGAGGAGCGATCCGCGGCCGACCGGGATCTTCAGGAGGTCTTGCAAGCTCTGGGGCTCCTGGAGAGGATGGAATTCGGTGAGAAAAGAAATGGGTGAGGCGAGGACCAAGCGGCCCACGCTGGAGGAGATCCTCCGCACCCTGCGGCGACATCTGCCAGAGCTGCGGGAGCGTTACCGCGTGAAATCCCTGTGGGTCTTCGGTTCCTACGTGCGGGGGGACCAAAGGCCCGACAGCGACCTGGACATCCTGGTGGAGTTCGAGGAAGCGCCGACCCTGTTTCAATTCATCCGCTTAGAAGATGAGTTACGGAAGCTCCTGGGAATCGAGGTCGATCTAGTGATGAAAAGCGCGTTAAAACCAAGTATCGGCGCACGGATACTGTCGGAGGTCGTTCCGGTATGAACCCCAGGCGTTTAGCAGTAGATTACCTCCGCGATATCCTCGACTACGCGGAGAAAGCCGTGCATTTCTTGGAGGACATCTCCTCGCCCGAGCACTTACAGCGGGACGAGAAAACGCTATTGGCCGTGGTAAGGGCATTGGAGGTGATCGGTGAGGCGGCGAAGTGCATACCTCGAGAGTTGCGCGAAAAATATCCCCATGTGCCGTGGCGGGAGATGGCTGGGATGCGGGACAAGATGATCCACCAGTATTTCGGCGTGGACGTAAATGTCATTTGGCGCACTGTCAAGGAGGACCTGCCCCAGTGATGGAGGCCATTCGTACGATATTGCGCGATCTTGAAACCGCTGGACGTGGTGAGGGATATGAACGGTGAAGAACTGGGTCTTCCGAAGCGCACCTACAGTCACGCCACAGGATGCCCCTTTATTAGCCTGGATACGGTCGCAGTGGATGCAACGGGGTCAATCGCGTTTGGGGAGGAATGCCCATGCCTGAACAGCACGGTGTAAACGCGCGAAACGCCGCGGACCTCCCCGACGACTACCGCATGACCTAGCTCGGCCCCCCTGCCGGAGGAAGAAGGCCGCCGGCATGTTGGTTGACAAATGCCTCAATAATTTGCTAGCATGTAAACCGAGGAGGGGGGATGGTAGGGGAGCGGATCAAGCAAGCTCGGTTTCTTCGTCGCATGTCCCAGCGGGATCTGGCCGCCAAGGTAGGGGTAAGTGCTACTGCGATTTCCAAGTACGAGAAGGGTCTAATCACTCCTAGTTCTCGAATTCTTTTAAAACTCGCCCGGGCGCTCGATGTCCGTGTGGAGTTCTTTTTGCGTCCCGCATTGGTGAAAACCATAGAGCCCGCATTCCGCAAGCGCCAGGCCTTTCCCCGCAAAGAGGAAAAGGCCCTTTTGGCCCATATCCGGGATTGGATAGAGCGGTACCTGGGGGTCGAACTCATCCTTTCCGGCAGGCCCAAGGTATTTGAATACCCACAGGGCTTTCCACGGCCGATACGTACTTGGGGCCAGGTTGAGCAGGCCGCATTGGACCTCCGGGAAGCCTGGGAGTTAGGGATCGACCCCATCGAGAACCTGACCCAATTGCTGGAAGACCGCGGTATCAAAGTGGGTGCCTTGAGTAGCGAGGAAGCCTTTGACGCCTGTACGTTTGTGGTGACGGCTGAGGGTGAAATTCCGGTTATAGTGGTGAAAAGGGGACTGCCCGGCGATCGGACGCGATTCAACCTGGCCCACGAGCTCGGGCACTTGTTGCTCCGGCCGGATGGAAACTTGTCTCCCGAAAAAGTTGCCCACCGTTTCGCGGGTGCTTTCCTAGCGCCAAAGCCCGCGGTGTTGTTCGAGCTCGGTGAGCACCGCAACGTACTCAGCCTTTACGAACTCCACCTCCTCAAGCATAAGTACGGCCTTTCCATGCAGGCCTGGATCTTCCGTGCCAGAGACCTCGGGATCATATCGGAGTCGCTTTTCCGATCCCTGAACAAAGATTTCAGGGCCAGGGGGTGGCATCGGGAAGAGCCCGGTGATCCTTATCCGCCCGAACATCCCGTGCGGTTCGAGCGTCTGGTTGTTCAGGCTTTGAATGAAGAGTTGATCTCGAAAAAGCGCGCCGAAGAGCTCCTTGGACGTTCGTTCGAGGATTTCGCAAAGGAGGTGGCGAGAGAGCACGGGGGGCTGACCGTTGCATTGTGTGACG